>CAMYJV010000005.1 GCA_947258805.1 uncultured Gammaproteobacteria bacterium
CCAGTCGGACGGGCCCTGCGCTCGATGCTCCCACCATTCCCCGCGTTATTCACCAGATATGGCTGGGCAGCCCGTTACCAGGCCAGCTGCAAGGCTATTCGGACTCCTGGCGCCGGCACCACCCCGACTGGGAACTGAAACTCTGGACAGATCGTGAGGTCGATGCCCTCGACTTTGGTGCCCGCGACCTTTACGAAGATTCAACCTGCTGGGGGCAGAAATCCGACTTGCTCCGCGTGGAATTGCTCGACCGCTTCGGCGGTGTCTATGTGGACCTGGACTACGAGTGCTTCCGACCCATCGATGAACTGGTGGACCGCTATGATTTTTTTGGCACGCTGAAAAACATTTTCACCGCGTACCTGGGCTGGCCGGCCATCTGGCATACACCCATCGTCGTCTGCAATTCACTGATCGGCGCCCGGCCTGGTCATCCGATCATGCGTGCCTACCTGGACCGGGTCCGGTCCATCTGGCACCGGACAGAAGACTTCGAGCTGAAAAAAGATGAGTTGCCGCGCATGGCCGTCGCGGCGATGGGCGGCTTCGACAAGGCGACGCAGATCAAGGACACCGGGATGCGCACCTTCATACCCTTTGGTGACGTGGTGACCGAGCACATCGGGCAGGGCCGGGGCCCGGAGGCCCTGTTGCCGCCGGTGTTCCTGAACCCCGTGATGGCCGGGGCGCTCACGCTCTACCTGATGCCGGACTTCTGGGCGCGGTGTCGGGCGGCCGGCATTCGCTGGCCGTCCCTGCGCCCGTACACGCAGAAGGCCCCATACACCTTCGCGAGCCACCTGTCGCGCAACAGCTGGGTATAGCTGATGGCTGTGTAAAATCATTTTCGACATGGCCCAGGACACCGAGACATATCGAACCACTTGCCGCGCCTGCGGCCACGGCGGCTGCGGCGTTTATGTCACGGTCACCGATGGCCGGGTCGTGGACGTGGCCGGTGATCGGGAACACCCCGTCAGCAAGGGCTACTGCTGCAAGAAGGGCCACGCGGCCGTGGAGATGCAGTATCACCCGGACCGGTTGAAGTATCCGCTGCGGCGGGTCGGAGCCCGCGGTGAAGGTAAATGGGAGCGACTGTCCTGGGACGAGGCGCTGAGCTACGTAGCCGAGCGGCTGAACACGATCAAGGCGGAGTCCGGCGCCGAGTCGGTGGTGTTCGGGCACGGCACCGGGNNGGCACGCCGAACGTGCTCACGCCCGGCCACATGTGCTACCTGCCTCGCGTGGCCATCTCCAAGGTGCTGGGCATGGACATCCCGATGGTGGATTACGACAGCCGGCCGAAGTGCGTATTGAACTGGGGCAGCAACCACCTGGTTTCGAATCCCGACGAAAACAAGGGCATCAACCTGGCCCGGACCCTGCGCGACGGCGCGAAATTGATCGTGGTTGACCCGCGGCGCACGCGGCTCGGCAAGCGCGCGGATCATTTTCTGCGGCTGCGCCCGGCCACCGACGTCGCGCTGGCAATGGGCATGATGCGGGTCATCGTGAAGGAAGATCTATACGACCACGAATTCGTCGACAACTACACGACGGGCTTCGACCAGTTCGTCCAGCGGCTGGAGAAATTCACGCCGGAGCGGGTAGAGGAGATCACCTGGGTTCCGAAGCAGCAGATGATCGAAGCGGCGCGGTTGTACGCGACCACCAAGCCCGCGGCGCTGCAGTGGGGCGTTGGCGTCGAGCAGAACGTGAACTGCGTGGATGCGGACCGTGCCCTGATCTACCTGGTGGCCTTGACCGGAAACCTGGACGTGCCCGGCGGCAATGTCATCTTCGGCCTGCCGCCGGGCCTGCCGCGGGCGAAGTTCTCGCTGTTCGACCGTTTGCCGGACGAGCAGCGCGCCAAGATGCTCGGTGGTGACCGCTACAAGCTCGGCGCGCTGATCAATCGCATTACGCCGCACGTGATCTGGGATGCCATCGAGACCGGCGAACCGTATCCCGTGCGCAGCCTCGTCGTGTTCGCCAGCAATACGCTGACAGCCCGCGAAAACGCGGGGCGGGTCTACAAGGCGCTGCAAAAGCTCGACTTTTTCGTGACCGCAGACATCTTCCCCACCCCGACCACGGAACTGGCCGACGTGGTGTTGCCGGCCGCCACCTGGTTTGAACACGACAACATTGCGGACTACTGGAAGGTGCACGGTTTTGTTTTCCCGCGCGTGCAGGTCGTGGAACCGGAAGGGGAGGCACGGGCCGATCACATCATTCTGAACGATCTTGGGCGCAAGCTTGGTTTCGAGGCGGACTTCTGGGAAGACTACGAGGATTCTCTCGATTACATCCTGGAAGAGACGGGCCTTACCTGGCAGCAGTTCAAGGCCACGCCGTATCTGCGCACGCCGCCGGAGTTCCGGAAATACGAGCGCGACGGCTTCAATACAAAGTCCGGGAAACTGGATTTTTACATCCCGCAGTACGAGGAGTGGGGCTACGATCCGCTGCCGGACTTCGTCGAGCCGCCGGAAAGCCCGGCCCGCGAGCAGGCCTTCGTCGACCAGTACCCGCTGATCCTGATCACCGGTCACCGGATTTTCAATTTCTTCGGTTCGGAGCATCGCCAGGCGGGGGCGCTGCGGCGTACGCACCCGGACCCGCTCATCCAGATCCACCCGGAGACTGCCCGGCAATACGGGATCCAAGACGGGCAATGGGTCTATGTGGCCACACCCAGGGGGCGGGTAAAACTGCGTGCGGAAATCACCGACGTCTTAGACCCACGGGTGGTCAGCGCCGAGTTCGGCTGGTGGTTTCCCGAACGTCACACGCCCGACTTTGGCTGGGAAGAGTCGAACATCAACATGATTACCGAAGACGGCCCGCCCCTCGACCCGGGCATGGGCGCCACCAACCTCAAGGGCCTGATGTGCAGCATCGAAGGCGTCCCGGCCTGACCCGGGCCGGCCTCAGAGGTGGCCAGCCTGGCTCCGGTTGGTGCTGCCGTCGCGATGGTCGAATCCTTTCTGATACTGTGACAACAGAGAAGAAGAGGTGAACGAGTTGTTCCACGATCCCGCTACCCTGCTGGTTTTGCGCCTCGCGCTGGCCCTGCTGTTTGCCACGGCCTGCGTGCACAAATTGCGGCAGTTCGCCGAGTTCCGGGACACCGTCACGGACTACGAGCTGGTGCCGCCCGCACTGGTGACACCCGCGGCGCTGCTGGTGATCGCCGTTGAACTGTTTGTGGTGGCGGCGCTGCTGGTCAGTGCGTGGGTGCCGGCAGGCAGTATTGTCGCGGCTGCCTTGCTCAGCTTGTACGCCGTGGCCATCGGCATCAATCTCGCTCGCGGCCGCGACAGCATCGACTGCGGCTGCAGCGGTCCGGCCCTGCGTCAGCCCATCAGTGGGTGGCTGGTACTGCGCAACCTGCTGCTGGCCGGGGTGGCCTGGTGGGCAGGAGCAGCGGTGGCGGAGCGGGCTCTCGGCCCATGGGATTACGCGCTGACACTGGTCGCGCTGTGCGCACTGCTAAGCTTGTACCTGGCCACGGAGCAACTCCTGGCCAACGCGCCGCGCTTGAGACGGCTCAGTTCTGCCTATGATTGAAACCCTCGTCGCGTCGAACGTCTTGCTCTGGATGGTGGTCGTCGTCCTGTGCGTCGTCGTGCTCGCGCTGGTCCGCCAGGTTGGCGTGCTGCACGAGCGCCTCGGGCCGGTGGGTGCGCTGTCGCTGAGCCAGGGTCCCAAGGTGGGCGACGAAGTGCCGCGTTTCGACCTGACGGCCATCGACGGCCGTTACGTGCGCGTGGGCGGTGGCAACGACCAGGGTCGGAGCACGCTGCTGTTCTTCCTGAGTCCCACCTGCCCGGTGTGCAAGACGCTGCTGCCGGTGCTCAAGAGCAGTCGCCGCACGGAACGCAGCTGGCTGGACGTGCTGCTGGTCAGTGACGGCGACCTGGACGAGCAGAAAGTCTTTGTGGCGGCCAACGACCTCTCGGAACTCACTTATATAGTGTCCGCCGACCTCGGCATCAGCCTGCGTATCGGCCGGTTGCCGTACGTCGTGTTGCTGGATGAACACGGCGTCATCCGCGCACAGGGGCTGGTGAACTCACGGGAGCACCTGGAAAGCGTGTTCGAAGCGAAGGAGCGCGGTGTGGCCTCGATCCAGCAGTACCTGGAGCAGCAGGGGGACAAGGTGGCATGAAGCGTCAGCTTCTGGTCCTCGCCTGCCTGCTGTCGATCGGTGCCGCTGTTGCCGACGACCCGGCGCGTGAGGACTACATGCTGAACTGCCAGGGCTGTCATCTTGCGGACGCAACGGGCCGCGAGCCCTATGTCCCGAACATGGTGGACCAGCTGGGCCGCCTGGTCGCGGTGCCCGGCGGCCGTGCCTATCTCGTGCAGGTGCCGGGCACGTCGCATGCGCCGCTGTCCGATGCGGAAATCGCCGCGCTGCTGAACTGGATGGTGCGCGAGTTCAGTGCCGCCACTCTGCCTGCGGATTTCCGTCCGTATACGGAAGCCGAGGTGGCGGAATACCGGTCTAGCCAACCAATCGATATCATGGCGCGCCGGCGGAGCCTGGTAGTTGCGATGGGTAAAGAGCACGAGTCATGAATATCAGCTTGAATGATGCAGACCTGCTGCGAACGCAGGCCTATATAGGCGGCAGCTGGGTCGATGCCGACGACGGCTCGACACTGGCAGTGACGAATCCGGCGAACGGTGCAGTCATCGCGGAAGTCGCAAAATGCGGCCAGGCAGAAACCCGCCGCGCGATCGAGACCGCGAGGGCTGCGCAGGTGGAGTGGCGGCAGAAATCCGCGAAGGAGCGCGCCGCGCTGTTGCGCGCGTGGTTCAACCTGATGATGGCTAGCCAGGAAGACCTGGCGCAGATCCTGACGGCCGAGCAGGGCAAGCCGCTGGCGGAAGCCCGGGGCGAAATTGCCTACGGCGCGAACTACATCGAGTGGTTCGCCGAAGAGGCCAAGCGCATCTACGGCGACACGATCCCGCAGCCGGCCAACGACAAGCGGCTGTTGGTCATCAAGCAGCCGGTGGGCGTAGTGGCCTGCATCACGCCGTGGAATTTTCCGAACGCGATGCTGACCCGCAAGATCGCCCCAGCCCTGGCGGCCGGGTGCACGGTGGTCTGCAAACCCGCCAACGCGACACCGCTGTCGGCCTACGCTTTCACTTGCTGACCGTGCCGGTATTCCCCCCGGCGTGATCAACATCGTCACCGGCAAAACGAGGGAGATTGGCGCGGAGCTCACTTCTAACCCCACCGTGCGCAAGCTGACTTTCACCGGTTCCACCGAGGTGGGCAAGCAGCTGATGGCCGAGTGTGCCGGCACGGTGAAGCGCACGTCCATGGAGCTCGGCGGCAACGCGCCGTTCATCGTCTTCGACGATGCGGACCTGGATGCCGCCGTGACGGGGGCGATGGTTTCCAAGTTTCGCAACGCCGGGCAGACTTGCGTGTGCGCGAATCGCATCCTGGTGCAGGACGGCGTGCACGAGGCCTTCACCGCGAAGTTGATGGCCGCGGTGGCCGGGTTGAAGATCGGCGACGGTGCGGAAGAAGGCGTGACCATTGGTCCGCTGATCGACGAGGGAGCGGCGAACGACGTGCTGGCTTTTGTCGAGGATGCGGTCTCGCAGGGCGCGCGCGTGGCCTGCGGCGGCGGCCGTGCGGACCTCGGTGCCACTTTCGTGCAGCCGACCGTGCTGACCGGCGCGCAGCCGAACATGCGGGTTTTCCGCGAAGAGATCTTCGGGCCGATTGCGCCGCTGTTCAGTTTTAGTACGGAGGAAGAGGCCATTGCCATGGCCAACGATACCAATGTCGGGCTGGCGGCCTACTTTTACGCGCGCGACATCGGCCGCATCTGGCGGGTCAGCGAGGCGCTGGAATACGGTATCGTCGGTATCAATGAGGGCCTCGTGTCGAACGAGATGGCGCCCTTCGGCGGCGTGAAGGAGTCCGGCCAGGGCCGCGAGGGCTCGAAGTACGGCCTGGACGATTATCTCGAGATCAAGTACCTGTGCATGGGCGGCATTGACCGCTAGAAATTTCCGGGGACAGTTTGCCTATTTCGCACTGACTAAGCCCGGCTGCAAGGATGGACAAAGAAATAGGTAAACTGTCCCCGGAAATTTAGCCGCTCACGCGCGCCAGCACGTCTTTCAGCACGCCCAGCGCTTCATCCAGCAGCGCGTCGCTGATCACCAGCGGCGGCAGCAGGCGCACCACGTTGCCGCGCACCCCGCAGGTCAGCAGGATCAGCCCGGCTTTTGCGCCCTCGACGACTATCGCGCGCGTCAGTTCGGGGTCAGGCTGATTCGCGTCGCCGTCATGCACGAACTCCAGCGCCACCATCGCGCCCATGACCCGCACGTCACCGAGACAGGGATAGGCAGCCTGGCAGTCGTCGGCCCACTCGCGTATCCGTGCGCCGATCTGCGCGGCGCGGCCCACGAGATCTTCTTGCTCGATCACTTCCAGCACCGCGAGCCCGGCGGCACAGGCCACGGGTGAACCGCCGTAGGTGCCGCCGAGGCCGCCGGGGGCCGGCGCATCCATGATGTCTGCCTTGCCGATGACACCTGCCAGCGGGAAACCGCCCGCGAGGCTCTTGGCCACGCACATCAGGTCCGGTTCCACGCCCGCATGTTCAATAGCAAACAGCTTGCCCGTGCGCGCGAAGCCTGTCTGCACCTCGTCGGCAATCATTACGATGCCCTTGTCGTCGCAAATTTTGCGCAGGGTCTGCAAGAATTCCGGCGAGGCCGGGTAGAAGCCGCCTTCGCCCTGCACCGGCTCGATGATCATCGCCGCCACGCGCTCGGCTTCGATGTCGGCGCGGAACAGGGCATCCAGCGAGGCGAGGGAATCCTGCTCGGTGACGCCGTGGTAGGGAATCGGGAACGGCAGGTGGTGCACGTCACCCGGGAACGGGCCGAAGCCGCTCTTGTACGGCGCCACCTTGCCCGTCAGCGCCAGGGCCATCATTGTGCGGCCGTGAAAGCCGCCGGTGAAGGCAATCACGCCGGGCCGGCCGGTGTGGGCCCGGGCGATCTTCACCGCATTTTCCACGGCCTCGGCACCGGTGGTCAGGAAGATGGTTTTCTTCGGTGTGTTGCCCGGGGCCAGCTGGTTCAGCTGGTCGGCCAGGCGCAGGTAGACCTCGTAAGCGGTAACCTGGAAGCAGGTGTGCGAAAAGTTCTGCAGCTGCGATTCCACCGCGGCGATCACGTGCGGATGGTTGTGGCCGGTGTTCACCACGGCGATGCCGGCGGCCAGGTCGATGTAACGCCGGCCCTCTACGTCCCAGATTTCGGCGCCCTGGGCCCGGCCCGAAAATATCGCCGGGTGCATCGTGCCGACACCGCGCGGCACGGCGGCCTGGCGCAGCTCAAGCAGTTCCTGGTTCGTGGTCATGACTGCAATTTCTCCGTCGATGGCCGCGGTCGTCGGCGTCCGGCGCCGCGCGCACTCAGCTTGCCCAGCCCGCGGCCGGGCGATCGAACCAGATGTGCACCTGCCCGGTCCCGGTGGCGTTCTGGTACTCGCTGAAGCGCCGGCCCGGCACCTGGCAGTTCTCGCCGCCCAGGGCGCCGGCCATCATCAGGTAGTGGCCGAAGAAGCCTTCCGGGCGGTATTGCCGAAAGTCGTCCATCGTGTCGATGACCTGGTCGTGCCGCCCCGCCTCGAGCCATGCGATGCGCGCCTCATCGGCGGCCCGTGCCTCCGGCGTGCGAATGTGGATCGGGTCGCAGGACTCGTGCTCCGGCAGCTCGGGCAACGGCCAGAAGGTGTGGGACAGGCCGCCGGTGCCGTACAAAACCGCGCGGCAATCGCTGCCGGCAATGGCGCGGGCCACCGACGCGCCCACGCTCAGGAACTGCCAGTCCACCCCCGTCTGGCAGACGCCGATGCTGATCCAGCGCTCGCCCGGCGCCTGCAGGTAGTGGGCGAGATTCACGGTGGGGTAGTGGATCGGCAGGCAGGGATCGTCGATGGCCGTGCTGCGCACGCCGTCTTCGCTGGCATATTCGGCGATGCGCTGCGCGAGCTCGGGGTCGCCGGGCAGGTCGTAGGGTACCTGCGACATGCCCCGCGGCAACTCTTCTGAGGTGTACTTGCCGGTGCGCCGCTCGTGGGACGTGATGATGAACTCCACCGTCGTGAACCAGTGCGTGTCGAAGACGATCACGGTGTCGGGCTTCAGTTCGTCCAGCACCTCGGTGCGCAGGCGCTTGAATCCGGGCACCAGGGAATTCTCTTTGCCGTCGTTCAGCGCCAGCCGTTCGGGCTTCGGCAACATGATCGTGGGCTCATGGGCAATCACGCCCGCGCCGACTATCTCGCCCATCTGCGACCTCCACTATTTGATGTTCGGGTTGCAACCCGGCTTGCAAAATGCGGCCGGGGTGGTAAAAATCGTTTGGGTCCAAATCAAATTATCATGGGTCCCCCGTGGCGCGCAATCTCTGCCGCGCCGGGCGGCGACCCGCAGGGGGATTGACGATGAGCCAGGCAGACTACGCCGACCTGACCTCCCACGACGCCTTCGTGAACGGAGTGCCTCACGACACCTTCACGGCGCTGCGCCGCGAAGACCCGGTGTCCTGGTGGGACGAAGAAGACGGCAAGGGTTGCTGGTCCATCACCCGCTACCAGGACATCTTCGACATCAACAAGGACTACAAAACCTTCTCATCGGCCCAGGGCGTGCGCCTGGAGGAGATGGACGAGGAGGAGGCCGAGGCCCGGCGCAGCATGTTGGAGACCGATCCACCCGAGCACACCCGGCTGCGGCACCTGGTGGGGCGCAGTTTCGGGCCGCAGGTGGTGGCCACTTACGAGGAGGCGATTCGCGGTATCGCCGTGAACCTGCTGGACCACGCCGCGTCCCACGACGAGTTCGACTTCGTACAGAGCGTGTCCCGGCCGCTGCCCATGCGCATGCTCGGCCGCCTGCTCGGCGTGCCGGACAGCGACGGCCAGATGCTGGTGGAACTCGGCGACATGATGATCGCGAACACGGACGAGGACTTCACGGACCACGTCGTCGACCAGGTCGACACCGAGGAATGGCGGCTCCTGCCTTTCCGCTCGCCGGCGGCGCTGAAGGTGTTCGAGTACGCGGAAGAGGCCGCCCACGAGCGCCGCGAGCACCCCACCGAAGACCTTATCAATCTGTTGCTATCGCCGGATCGCAAGGGTGAGCGGCTGAGCGAACTGGAGTTTAAGAATTTCTTCGCCCTGATGGTATCGGCGGGTAACGACACGACGCGGTACACGATGACTTACGCGATCAAGGAACTCATCGATCGGCCCGAACTGCTGGATGAATTGCGCGAACTGGACGATGCAGGGTGGAAGCTCGCGGTGGAGGAGTTCCTGCGCTGGGGGTCGGTGACCATGCATTTTCGCCGCACCGCTGTCCGTGACGTGGAAGTGCAGGGCAAACAGATCAAGGCGGGTGACAAGCTGCTGCTGTGGTTCGTGTCGGGCAACCGGGACGAGGACAAGTTCGATTCGCCCTTCGACCTGAATATCCGCCGCGATCCCAATCCGCACATGACTTTCGGCAAGGGCGGTCCCCACGCGTGCCTGGGCATGTGGCTGGCACGGATGGAGGTCAAGGTCATGCTGCAGGAGTTCGTGAAGCGGGCGGCCACGGTGGAGCAGACCGAGCCGCACGCCTATTTGCGCTCGAACTTCATCAGCGGCATCAAACGGCTGCCGATTTCCGTGGAGTGGCGTTAAGCTCTGGCCGTAATGGCCTTTAGAGACGTCAACAGCCGGGCAACGCGCTACGCCGCGAAATGGTTCGGCACGGTGGGGGTGCTCGCCTTCATCATCCAGCCCGGCATCGTGCAGGGCTTCGTCGAGTTGTTAGGCCTGTCCGATCAGCAGGCCGGGCTCACGGCGTCGGCCGAAATGACCGGTGTCGCCATCACGGCCATCCTGACGGCGGCGTTCGCCCATCGCATCAACTGGCAGAAGACCTTGTACGGTTGTCTGATCGTCGCGATCATCGGCAACTCCGCCTCGGCGCTGGCAGAGACCCCCGTGATGATCGCGACAACGCGTTTCGTGGCCGGCATCGGGCACGGCGGCGTGATCTCGCTGAGCTTTGGCGCGATTGGACTGACGCGTCAGCCAGACCGCAACTTCGCCCTGTACCTGACATGGCTTCTGGCCTACGGCGCCGTCGGCCTGCTGGTGTTGCCCACGGCCTTCGACACTATTGGTCTGGCGGGCGTCTTCTGGTTTTTCGCGATAGTGTGCGTGCTGTCTCTGCGGGCCGTGAAACACATCCCGCATTCCGCCGAAAGCCGGGTTGAACCGGAACCCACGGCGCTCGAAATGCCCTTACCGCTGAAGATTACGGCGCTCATCGGTGTGCTGGCCTACAACATCGGCATCGGCATTGCGTGGGCGTACCTGGACGGTTTCCCAGGTGGCGGGTATTGCCGGGGCGCTGGTCGCCGTCTTCCTCGCGCACCAGCTGGGCCGCCTGGTGCCGATGACCTTCGGTATTCTCGCGGGGGCGGGCTCCCTGGCCCTGTTGCTCGGTTCCTTCAACATCACGATCTACGCTGTCGCGGTCGTTGGTTTCAACTGCCTGTGGAACATGACGCTGCCGTACATCCTCGCCGCCGCAGCGAGCTTCGACCGCAAGGGCCTGATGACGCTCTACGCGATCGCGATGCAGATGATCGGGCTCGGCATCGCGCCCGGGCTGGCCGCACTGACCCTGGACGAAAGCGGCGGCTACTCGCCGATGATTCTCGGCAGCATCTACTGGCTGCTCGGCAGTTTCATCCTCATCATCTTCGTGACTTACCAGCACCGGCAGCGCTACGCTGCCTTGCAAGCCGCCGCATAGCGCGTAACGGGAGTTTCATTCGCCATGCCCAAGAAGCCCAACGAATTCAATCGCGTCCGCGTGCTGTTCAGCGACCACCTGAACCTGGCGCGCGGCAAGTACCTGCCGTTCCAGGTGGCTCGGGAGGGCGTGTCGCGCCACTGCATCGGGCTGTTTGCGCTGGGCTATGACCGCGACATGACGCCGGCGCCCGGCACGATGATGCTGGAGGGGCTGCCGGACTTCGAAGCGCGGTTCGACCTGAGCGACATGCGACCGGGCTGGGAAAACGACACCGGTGTGGTCGTTGCTGATTTGTATCGCGAAGAGCAACCCTTGCCCCTGTGCCCGCGCGGGGCGCTGCGCCGCGCCATCGATGCGTGGGGCGAGCTCGGGCTCGCGCCGAAGCTCGGCATCGAGTTCGAGGGCTACGTGTTTCAGCACGGTGATAATGGTCAGTGGGAACCCTACGATACCCCGGGCGCCTACGTTTACGGCACCGGCACCGCGATTGATCCGGCCGGCCTCGTGGACGAGATCTGGACGACTGCCGAACAGTGCGGCTTTCCCCTCGAGTTCATCTGTTCCGAGTACGACTGGCCGCAGTTCGAGTTCACGCTGCGTTATGACGATGCGTTGAAGGCTGTCGACGACGCCTTCCTGTTCAAACTGATGGCCCGGGAAGTCATGGCGAAGCGGGGCTACCTGCTGACCTACATGCCAAAGCCCATCGTTGGTCGCGGCGGCAACGGCCTGCATTTCAATATGAGCTTCAGCGACGATGCCGGCGGCAACGTGGTCAACGACCCGAAAGCCGAAGACGGATTGAGCGAACTTGCGAAACAGTGCATCGCCGGGCTGGTGGCACATCACGAGGGTATGACCGCGCTGGTGGCGCCCACGGTCAATTCCTATCGCCGCTTGCGACCCGCCAGCCTGGCTGGTTACTGGGCCAACTGGGGTTATGACCATCGCGGCGTATCGGTGCGGGTGCCGGCCGAGCGCGGCAAGGGTGCGCGCATCGAGCACCGGGTGGCCGACGGTGCCGCGAATCCCTATATCGCCGCTGCGGCGGTGCTGCAGGCCGCGCGACTCGGCACGGTGGAGAAACCGGAACTGCCGCCGGCCGAGACGGGCGACGGCCTGGAGACCGTGGATACCGAGCGGCACATTCCCGAGAACCTCGGCGCCGCGCTGGCCGCGATGGAAGCCGATAAGTCCCTCGCGCAGGCCATCGGCCAGGAGGTGATCGATCACTTTGCGGTGGTGAAGCAGGCCGAGTTCCAGCGCTTCCTTGACCACACCACCGACTGGGAGATGAACGAATACCTGCCGTTCCTGTAGCGACCCGCCAAAAGATAAAGAGCAAAGCAATCATGTCCAAGCAAGGCAATCGGGTGGAGATCGACGGCGTTTGGGTCTCCACCGATCATTACATCGGCGGCCAACGCGTGCCGTCGCACCAGCGCTTCGAAGACCGGTCCCCACTGGACTGGACGTGGCGACTGGGCGATATCGCGCGGGGCGACGCGGCAACCGCAGACGCAGCGGTGACTGCCGCCGCCGGGGCCTTCCCGGCCTGGGCTGCCCTGACCCCGGCGGAACGCGCCGCGTACCTGTCGCGTCTCGCAGAGCTGATCGAAGCCCGCGTGAACGATCTCGCCACAGTCGAATGCCTGGACATGGCGATGCTGGAAGAGAGCCTGCGCCTGCGGGTGATCGCGCGCGGCGCGCGCAACTTTCGCGCGTACGGTGAGCTGGCCGCGGCCTACGAGGAACGCGACTGGGAGTCGAACAACACGCGCAACCGGGTGATGCGGATGCCGGCCGGCCCGGCCGTGATCATCACGCCGTGGAACGCGCCGTTCATGCTGTCCACGTGGAAGTGCGCCCCGGCGCTGGCCGCGGGCAACACGGTAATTCTGAAACCGGCCGAGTGGTCACCGCTGTCCTGCTCGCTGCTGGCGGACCTGGTGGACGAAGCCGGCTTCCCGCCCGGCGTGTTCAACATCGTGCAGGGCATCGGCGAGGAAATCGGCGCGGCCCTGGTGGGTGACCCGCGCGTGCGCCGGATTTCTTTCACCGGGTCACCGGAAACCGCGAAACACATCGGCCGGTCCGCGGCCGAGAATATCGTGCCCTTCACCGCGGAACTCGGCGGCAAGGGCCCGCTGCTGGTGTTCGAAGATGCGGATCTCGACGCCGCGGCGAAAAAGGCCGCCGGGCAGTTCGACGATTCCGGCCAGGTCTGCCTGGCCGGTACCCGGCTGCTGGTGCAGGCATCTGTCAGCGAGGCTTTCCTGGAAAAATTCCATGCGTATACCGACGCGCACGTGCTTGGCGACAGCCGCGATCCGGCAACGACCATTTCACCGGTGATTCACCCGGACCACCTCGCGAACATCGGCGGTTTCGTGGATCGTGCGCGGGCTGCCGGCGACAAGATCGTGCGCGGCGGCAAGGTGTACCGGGAGGGCGGGCTCTGGTACGAGCCGACCCTGATCCGGCCGCGGTCCAACGACTCCGAGGTGGTGCAGCAGGAAATCTTCGGCCCGGTGCTGACCTACCAGACCTTCGACACGGAAGTCGACGGCATCGAGTTGGCCAACGGCACGCAGTACGGCCTGTCCGGCATGATCTATACGGAGAGCGCCGAGCGCGCGGAACGCGTAGGGCGCGCGATGCGGGCCGGCACCGTCTGGGTGAACTGTTTCCTGGTGCGCGACCTCACGGCGCCCTTCGGCGGCTTCGGCATCAGCGGCATCGGTCGGGAAGGCGGCGACTACGCGTTGGACTTTCACAGCGAATTGAAGACGCTGCAGATCCTGGAGGGCTCAACCCGCTGATGCTCGATTTCGCGCATATTCGTGTCGGCCTGCTCGACACCATTCCCAAGGACTTCTACCTGCCCGGCGAGGCGACGGATCCGCAAAAGTTCATGGACATGTTCGCTGCGGCGGGCCTGCGGTTCACGTACGCGACCTACCATGTCGCGGAAGGCGAGATGCCGGAATCGCTCCATGACTGTGACGCGTGGCTGATCACGGGCAGCCCTTGCAGCGTATACGAGGACCTGCCCTGGATCCCGGTGCTGGAAGACTTCATCCGGCGGGCCTTCGCCGCGGCAAAACCGCAGGTCGGCGTGTGCTTCGGTCACCAGATCGCCGCCCAGGCCCTGGGCGGTCACGTGGCCAAGGCAGAGACCGGCTGGGTCCTGGGCCGGCATCACTTGTATGTGAACGTGGAGCGGGGCTGGATGACCGAAAGGCCCGGCGAGTACACGCTGCATTACATCAACCAGGACCAGGTCATCGATTTACCGCCGGGCGTGGAGTTGCTGGGCGAGTCACCGCGCTGCCCGAACGCGCTGTACGAGGCGGCAGGACGTTTACTTTGCATTCAGCCCCACCCGGAACAGCCGGTAAGTTCGATGCAGGTCTTCAGTGATCTCCTGCTCGATAAAGGCGCCATCAGCGATGAGGAACACCGGGATTCGTATGCAAGCCTGGAAACTGGCAACGCGGACTCCACGCTGGTGGCGGCGTGGCTCGGGCAGTTCATCATCGACAACGCCGAGCAAAGGCGGGATTAACGCATGGCGACACCCAGGCTGCTGATGATCCTGAGCGAGAACTGGACGATCCTCGAGCCGGGTGAACTCGGCGAACTGGTGGACTGGGCCGTGACGGCCGAGGCCGCCGGCATCGACGGCATCATGATCAGCGAACACATCGTGCTCGGTCCGTCGGCCGGGGCCAACGGACACATGGCGAATCCGCGGGACTATGCGCTGCCCGGCAACCAGGACCCGGCGACACCGTGGCCGAGCTCCGTGGTATTACTGTGCGCGATCGCCGCGCGTACGACACGCCTGCGGTTGTTTGCCGGTGCGATCATCGCACGGCTGCGCCACCCGCTGCAGCTGGCCAGGGATCTCGGCACCCTGGACATCCTGTCCGGTGGCCGGCTGATCGTGCAGCCCACTGTCAGCTGGCACAAAGACGAATACGATGCGCTGGGCGTGCCGTTCAAGACGCGCGGCAAGCGGTTGGACGAGCAGCTGGAAGCGCTGGCAGCGGTGTGGCAGTCAAGTCCGGCGGAGTTTCACGGTGAATTTTTCAGTTTTGCGGAGACTTACCTGGAGCCAAAGGCTTCAAGGCCGGTGGGTCCTACTCTGTGGTTCGGCGGTGAGTCGCTGCACGGCGCCTTGCTGCACAGGCTGGTGAAATACGGCAGTGGTTTTCATCCGCTGGGCCGGCCGTCGGACGATGATCTCGCCAGCCTGGCCGATGCGATGACGGCAGCGGGCCGCGATCCTGCGCAGCTGGAGATGATAGGTGGCACACGCGGGCTGTTCCCGGACGATGACAGTGTGGCGGATCTCGCCGAGTCCATGGCAGTGATTCCGGAGCAGCTGGCCCGTGGGTTCAGCACTTTCTGCATCAAGCCAAACCAGTTCATCGACGACAAGGCGGATATCGCCGACTTTTGTCGCGACGCACAGGCCATCGCCGCCAGCTACAAATAGGCATCGGCAACGTTACCGGCTTTCGACGCTCACTACCTGGTTGCAGTTGCGTTCTTTCAGCAGTCGATACAGCGCCGGGGCCGAGTGGTAAGAGTCGGTAATCACGATGCCGTCGCCGTACACTGCATCCTGGATGGCCCCCGTGATTGCATGCAGCGGCGCACCGGCGCTCTCGCCCATACCCTTGGCCCCGTTGTAGGTGAAGGGCGACGGTGATTCGACGTTGGCGTGCTGGATGTCCGGCATGTTCATCGACGTGATCGGGCAGTAGTCGCTGAAGGTTGAGGTCAGCAGGTTGCCGTCTGCGTCGTAGTCGAAGCTTTCCATGATGGCCGCACCGATGCCGTGCGCGGCACCACCTAGGGCCTGGCCGGCCACAATCTGCGGATACAGGACCTTGCCGCAGTCGTCGACGGCGGCATAGGCGAGAATCTTCGGTCGATAGGTCTGCTTGTCGATTTCAATGACCACCACGTGCAGCAGTGCCGCATAGGTCAGCGTCAGGTTGCCGAACTTGCGGTCGAGATCGGGAATCTCGAACTTCGGTCGATACACGTTGCGCACGTTCAGCGTGACATCATCAAGTGATTCGTTCAGCACCGCGTTGTTATTGTTGACCAGGTTGCTGAGCGTCCAGTAGTTCACGCTGCGCGGGGTCCCCTTGACCTTCAGTTCCGGGCCTTCCGCGCCGACACCGAACTCCAGGTCCTCTTCCGCCGCTTCCAGGACGAAGGCGGCCAATAGGCGCATCTCCGCCTTGAGTTTCTGGCAGGCGCCGTGCACTGCGGTCAGGCCGGTGACCGCGAACTGGCTGGCATAGGTACCCGAGTGGCCGACAAAGGTGTTCCAGGCCGTGTCGAAGCCGGGCCGCACGTGCACCATGCCCGGGTCGATGTTCAGTTCCCGCGCGACCAGTTCCGACGCAGCGGTTTCGTGGCTCTGGCCGGAGGGTCCGGTACCCAGCGTGACCACCACCGCGCCGTCGAAATCGAGCCGCATTGCACAGACTTCGGAGTTGCCGGAAAAGGGCAGGCCGGGATTGATGATGCGTGCCTGGCCGAAGTTGTTCGTGCCGGAATCAATCGTTGCACCGATGCCCATGCCGACCCAGCGCCCCTCGGCCTGCGCTGCGGCCTGCTTCTGTTTCCAGTCGTCCCAGCCGATCAGTTCCTTGGCCTTCTCCAGCATCGCCGGGTAGTTGCCGGAGTCATAGACGCAGCCGTTGGGCGTTTCGTACGGAAACTCTTCAATGTAGTTGTTCAGTCGCATCCGGTCGACGGGAATACCGAGCGTGTGGGCGCAGATATCGACCACCCGTTCCATGAACCAGATGTGCTGCATGCGTGAGTAGCCCCGGTTCGGCACGACCGGGCACTTGTTCGTGACCGCCTGGCTAAACTCGATGCGGATGTTGCGCAGCCGGTAAGTGGCCGGCAGGACCTGGGCCCAGATGATGCAGCCCAGCGGCTCGTAGCGCGTATACGCGCCGCAGTCATCGACATGGCGGGAGCGGAGCGCCGTGATCAGGCCGTCGCGGGTGACGGCGACTTCCGTGTCGAGAAAAGTGCGCTCGTTGCCGTGGCCGCTGGCCAGCAGGTGCTCGGTGCGGGTTTCCGACCACTTCACGCGCCGCCCGCCCGTCTTGCGGGATGCCAGTGCGGCGAGGGCCATGTACAGGTAGTTCCAGATCTTGTTGCCGAAGCTGCCGCCTACGTCGAAGGTGCGAATACGCACCTGCTCGCTGCGCAGGCGCAGGGCCGGGGCGAGCAGCTGCTGCGCAAAGCCCGGGAAGGAGTTGTTGCAGAGAAACTCCACCATGCCGTGCCGGGTCCATTCCGCCACACAGGCACTGGTTTCCAGTGGTGTGCTGGAGAAACGGTGGAAGTGCAGGGGCCCGATGCGAATCACGTGATCGGCGTCGGCAAAGGCCTGGTCGACGTCCCCATAGTCGAACACGCCTTGCCACGTGCGGTTTGTGCCCGCCGATTCATGCAGTACCACGTCATCGGTAAGTGCGGTCTCTGCATCCATCACCAGCGTGAGGGGCTCGTAGTTCACGTTGACCAGTTGGCAACCGTCGGTCGCAATCGCTGCGGTCTCCGCAACGACGGCGGCGACCGGTTCACCCTGGTAGCGCACGCGGTCTACCGCCATCGGGTAGTCCTGGATGTTCGCTGCGGGTGGCGGCGCGATCTGCATATACGGTTCGCAGAGTTCAGCCACCTCGCTGCCCGTCAGCGTGCAGACGACACCCGGCAAGGCCTCGGCGGCGCTGGTGTCGATATCCATGACCCGGGCATGCGCATAGGGCGAGCGCAGCAGGCACAGGTGCAGCAATCCGGGCTCGTGCACGTCGTCGGTGAACATCCCCTGGCCGCGGATCAGGCGCTCGTCTTCCTTGCGTCGCAGTGGCTTGGACACGATTATTCTTCTCAACCTTTCCGCGGACAGTTTACTCATTTCCCGTCAAGGGTGAGGACAGGGATCCTGGAAACCAGGGAAATGGGTAGACTGTGCCGGGAGCAGCCTTGCTGCTTGGAACGGCAGGGGACCTGCAGCCGCAGACCAGTGGCGGCGGTTAAGCCCTGTATTTGCTCCTGATCCGGGGGTTGCGGTTATGCAATGGCTATCGAAGTACACGGAGTACAGCTACGCGTTACTCCGAATCATCAGCGGCGCAATTTTCCTGTTCCACGGCTTGCAGAAGATTTTCGGCATCCTGACCGAGGGCCAGCCGCCCATCGGTTCGCAGCTGTGGATCGGCGGTATGATCGAACTGATCTGCGGAATCGCTATCGTGATCGGGTTTCGTACCCGCTGGGTGGCGTTTCTCGCCAGCGGCACCATGGCTGTTGCGTATTTCCAGTTTCACTGGAAATTCCAGTTTGGGCCCCAGTTCTTTCCTGCTGTCAACGGCGGCGACGCCGCGATTCTTTACTGTCTTGTCTTCCTGTACATCGCGTGCAGAGGCAGCGGCATCTGGGCTGCCGACAAACCCGGCTAAGGCAATGAGTCTTACGCTCTATCACAGCGTGGAGTCCACCTGCGCCCAGAAGGTACGGCTGGTGATGGCCGAGAAAGGCCTTGCCTGGGAAGAGATCCGGCTGAACCTGCGCAAGGGCGAGCAGTTTGCGACGGAGTACCTGCAGCTGAACCCGAAAGCCGTCGTGCCGACACTGGTGGACGGCGACACGGTAGTGCGGGAGTCGAGTGTTATCAACGAGTACCTGGACGACCGCTTTCCCGAACCCGCGCTGCGGCCGGCAGATGCGGGCGATCGGGCGCGCATGCGCCTGCTGGTCAAGACCATCGACGATGAGGTGCACGCAGCCATCGGTGTGCTGAGTTACGCGATCTTCCTGCGGCACCAAATGAACGAGCACATGTCTGCCGCAGAGCTCGAACAGCATTTCAGCCGGGTCGCCGACCCTGCCCGGCGCGCGCGGCAACAGCAAACCCACGCCGAAGGGTTGAAGTCACCGGGCGCCGGTCCCGCTGTTGCAGCGCTGGCGCGTTTTGCGGCGCAACTGGGCGACGCCCTGGCCGCGCATGAATGGCTCGCAGGTGATGAATATTCCCTGGCCGATGCTGCCGCGCTGCCCTACATGGTCAGGGCGCGCGCGCTAAAGCTGTCACCGCTGTGGGCAGAGCGAGGTGAAGTTGCCGCCTGGCTCGAGCGCGGTCTTGAACACGCGTCGGGCCTGGGACTCAGTGATGTCTGGGGTTCACCGTCCTTTCATGCCATGGTTGCCAGATACGCAAATACGGCCGCGCAGGAAATTCAGCAACTGTTGTCTACAACGCGTGAATAGGTGCCGACGTACAGCTCGTAGGGTGCACAGAGCGCACCCTACTTTGCACCGGCACCGTCCTTGGGCAATCGAAAGGCAGTCCCGGTCGTGCCCGGAAATTAGAAGTCTCGTCCCTTAGAAAAAGGACGCTACTCCCCGTCGCTCGAAAGCGCTTTCAGGATCGCGGCTGTGTTCGGAGTCGGCGTTGAAGAAGTTTTTCGCTGGGACGGGTAGCAGTCAAAGCTTGCCCAGCGCGTGCAGCAGTTTTTCCGGCGTAATCGGCAGCTCGCGGATTCGCGCACCCGTCGCGTTGTAGATAGCATTGGCAATGGCCGGTGCGGGCACTACCACGCAGGTTTCCGACAAGGACTTCGCGCCGAACGGGCCGGTCGGGTCCTGCGATTCGATGAAGATGCTCTGAATCTCCCGCGGCATTTCCACGGCCGTCGGAATCTTGTAGTCCAGAAAATCTGCTGTCAGGCAGGTACCGGAGTCCGGGTCGAACTGGATCTCTTCCATCAGCGCGTAGCCCATGCCTTGCTGGAAACCGCCCTCCACCTGCCCTTCGGCGGCACTGGGATTGATGACCCGGCCCAGGTCGTGGGAATACACAACCCGGTGCACCTGCACCTCGCCAGTATCGGTGTCCACTTCGACTTCGACGAATGTCGCGGCCGCCGGACTGGGGTTACCGGGCGGGGCCATGCTCGACACGCCCATGATCGTGCCTTTCTCCTGGAGGGTGGTGGGCGCGGGCCCTTGATCGGTGAACTGGATAAACGGCGACTCGGCGCGCGTCGCGATTTCGGCAATGCTCAAGGATCTGCCGGGCGCGCCTTTCACCGCGACTCTGCCGTCGGCGAGCTCGAGATCGTCGGCGCTGACCTCCAGCATGATTCCGGCCACCTCCAGCAGGCGCTCCTTCGCCGCCTTGGCCGCAGCGAGCACTGCGTTCCCGGCGCTGTAGGTCACCCGGCTCGCGTGGGTCGGCGCGTCGTATGGCACGTTAGTCGTGTCTACGGCCTGCGTCATGCGCACCTGGTCCATGGTCAGTCCCAGTTCCCCGGCCGCGATTTGCAGCAGCGTGGTAATTTGCCCGGAACCGATATCCATCGCCGCGGTGGCCAGGTCGGCGGTGCCGTCGGGGCTCAGTTTCACGATGGCGCCGGAGTGTTCGTAGATGTCCGGGAAACCGACGCAGCCGCTGACCCAGAACGGTGTCAGCGCAAAGCCCACGCCACGCTTTTTCGGCCCGGCATCACTGTTGGCGGGTTGGCGCTGCTGCCACTTGAACGCCTCCATCCCGCTATCGATAACCGCTTCGAGTTCGTAAGAGTCCAGCGTCACGCCGGGCAGCATCGGGTGGGGATCACCCCTGCGCCGCGTATTTTTCTTGCGGAAACTGATCGGATCGAGATCAAGGGCCTCGCAGATCTCATCGTGCTGCGACTCCAGCGCAAAGTAGGCCTGCGGACCGCCGTAGCCGCGGTAGCCGCCGCCGATCATGTTGTTGGTATAGACCGTGTAGCCCTCCCACACGTAGTTGGGCACGCGGTAACCCGCGACCAGGAAAAAGCCGTGGACGTTGATGACCTCGGCCCCGTGGGTCGCATGCGCGCCGGCGTCCAATATGCTTTTCGCGTGCCTGGCGACAATGCGTCCGTCTTTCGTGACCCCGGTCTTCAGGTAGACCTTGATGGGATTACGCGTAGTCGTGATGAAGTCTTCGTAGCGCGTCTGTTCGATGCGCACCGGCCGGCCGGCCTTCCGGCTCAGCAGCGCCGCAATCGGTTCCATGTGGCCGATGTCGAGCTTGCCGCCGAAACCCCCGCCGATATAGGGCGGCTTGATAACCCGCACCCTGCTCTCCGGTATCTCCAGCGCGTAGGCCAGCTTCTGGCGCAGACCGAACAGGTGCTGCATGGACGAGTTGATCGTAATGTCACCCCGCGCATCCCAGTCGGCCACACAGACTCTCGGCTCCAGGTAGCAGGTGTGCACACGCTGGGTGCTGTACACGCCTTCGAAGATGTGATCGGCAGCCGCGAAGCCCTGCTCGATGTCGCCCGCTTCCAGCCGTGGTGCCACTGCGATGTTGTTGGTTGCGCCCTCGTGCAGTTGCGGCGCACCGTCCTGCATGGCGTCTTCAGGATCGAAGACGGCTGGCAGCTCTTCGTATACGACATCGATAAGCTCGAGCGCCTGCTCGGCAACGTCGACCGACGTTGCCGCGACAGCGGCCACCGGCTGTCCGGCGAACCGAACCGTATCGCTCATGATCAGCAGGTCCAGCGGCATGCTCTTGGTGTCTGCCGGCACGAAGTACACGGGTGTGAACTTGCGCTGCGGGACTTCCGCCGGCGTCAGTACGGCCTGAACACCCGGCAGTGCCTCGGCCACGCGGGTGTCGACGCGCACAATGCGTGCGTGCGGATACGGACTGCGCAGCATCTTGCCGTGGAGCATGCCCGGCATCTGGAAGTTCACCGGGAAGCCCTTGCCGCCGGTGACCTTGTCCAGGGCATCCGGCCGCGCGACGCTCTTGCCTATCACGCTCATGAATCCGTCCTCCTCGGGGGACAGTTTACTGATTTTCGGCCCGGCGCCGGGATACGCCATCATCGCGCACGGAAATGAGTAAACTGTAACCGGAGGAGCGTTCACACCATGTATGTTCGTGAGCTGAGCGACGCAGAGATCCAGGCCTACCGCGACGAAGGCGTGGCGTTCCTCCCCGCCTTGGCCGATCAGGCGACGGTGGAAGCGCTGCGCGCGGCCGCCGAACGCCGGTCGGCGTCACCCAGCGACCATGCCGACGAATTGAGCAACGTGGGTCGTTTGCTGTCGGACCAGTTCCTGTTCAACGACATGGATGAATTCCGCGAGTTCGCGTTCCACAGCGGCATCGCCGAAAACGCCGGGCGCGCGATGGGAGTCGACCGCGTGCGGGCTTATTTCGACCAACTATTCGTTTGCGCGCCGCAGACGCCCACCGACTACTACTGGCACCAGGACATTACCTACTGGCCGGTAGCAGGTGACGCCATTTGCTCCGTCTGGCTCAGCCTCACGGACTGCACGCCGGAAAGCAGCGCACTGCAGTTCGTCCGCGGCCGGGAGTGCCAGGACCAGCTGTACGCGCACATTCCCTTCGGCGGCGAAGACCCGGTGCGCCACACGAATTTTTCCGCCAAAGATGCCCCGGAGGCACCGGCCTTCCACGCGGAGCCGGGCCGTTACGAGATTCTGAGCTGGGACTACAAGGCCGGTGACGCGGTGCTGTTCAACACCCGCATCATGCATAGCTCCGGCGGCAATAGTTCAAGGGATGTGAACCGCATCGCCTATTCCACCCGCTGGATCGGTGATGACGTCACCTTCGCGGTGAAACCCGGCTGGCAGGATCCCTTGCTGTTCCCTGACAGTGACGAGCTCCTCCGCGACGGTGACCCGCTGGCCAGCCGAAAATTTCCCGTGGCCTGGTCGGGCCGGCCTTGATCAACTGGTTCGCACAGCGCAAGCGCTGGTTCGCAGCGTCGAGACGGCAGGATCAGACTACGAAGATCCTAAGTCTTGTTATTGTTCGCGCTCGATACGCGCAACTTGTTGTTCGGTTTGCCGTTGACGAAGCACCTGGCCGATGCGCTCGAGCTTCTGATCGGCTTCACCAACCAGGTCTTCACGACCGATTATCGCCGCAGACTGCCTGAGCAGCAGCCAGTTTCGTAACTGCGCCATTGGGTCGTAAGTCAGTTCCGCTGCTGCCTGGAATGCCGAGACTGCAGATGCATTGTCGCCGTTGGCTGCCCGGGCCATTCCCAGGTAGTGCCAGGAACGTGCGTCTTTCGGATACTGGTCAACGGCCGGCTCCAGTGCCGCCAGGGCAAGCTGAAATTCCTGCTGGTGATAACGAAGGGCACCGATACCGCCCATGACCTTCGTGTAACTCGGGTCCACGGCCAGCGCCGACTCCATGGATCGGAGCGCCTCGTCAAATTCTCTCGCAGCCAGTTCACCCGCCGACTTCGACTGGTACCAGATGCCCTGCCACAGGTGTGCCTCACCCAGGGATCCCCACACTTCAGCGATTTCTTCCAGCTCCAGGGCTTTTCGATAGGCCGCCTGGGCCTGGGGCATCGCAAGGAGGCCGAAGTAACCGTCGCCGAGGTACCGCCAGGGGGCCGGGTTAGCCGGTTCTGCAGTCGCCCACTTGCCTGAAATGCTGATCAATCTCCGCCAATCGCGCATGACCCAGGCCCGCAGGGCTGGATCGCGCAGCGCTTTCAAGTCGCCTTTCGGGATGGCGGGGCCAGAAATTCCGGCTTGCTGGCCGGATTCTTCAGTGCTGTCAGCCGGAGCAGCTGGCGCCGTCAACAGGCAAGTGCAGATTGCCAAGGCAGCGGACAGGAGCGCTCGCGTCGGCTCTGGAACTGGCCATGAATAACGATTAGCCATAATGCTGGAGGGTGGCACGATGACTTCCTGGCGGATGTGACGTGGTTCATATTGTGTCGCTCACATTAGCCGGCGCCCGATTAGCGTTCGTCCAGGATTAATAAACAAAAAAACGGCCGGAATGTTGCCATCCCGGCCGTTGATTCTCGGGCACCTGTCAGTAGCCCGATATCTGTGCACTGATCGGCTTATGATTCCGGCGGCAGAATGACGGCGTCGATGACGTGGATCACGCCATTGCTGGCACCGATGTCGGCCGATACCACGTTGGCGCCGTTGACGGTTACACCGCCGCCCGAGGCCACGACTTCAACAGCGTCGCCCTCGAGTGTTTCCGGCGATGCCGTACCGCTGATGTCAGAGGACATGATCTGCCCCGGCACTACGTGGTAGAGGAGGATTGCGGTGAGCTGGTCCTTATTCTCAGGCAACAGCAACATCTCGAGCGTGCCTTCCGGCAGTGCAGCGAAAGCTGCGTCAGTCGGCGCGAACACGGTGTAGGGGCCTTCACCCTGCAGCGCAGTCACCAGGTCGGCTGCTTCCAGTGCGGCTGCCAGCGTGTTGAAATCGCCGGCTGCGACGGCAGTAGCGACAATGTCTTTATCTGCTGCGGGAGCGGCTGACGCGTGCGCGCCGGCGAGTGCAGGTGAAGAAAACCCGAGCGCGACCAGTGCGCACGAAGCAATGAATCCTGCGGCGGAAAATGTTGATTTAGTCATGTGGTTTACCTGTGTTGACCAGCGTGTTTAGCAATCCAATTGATCTGTTTGGCACGACACCTCCCTGTGTCATCAGTAATCTACGTTGTGGAACGGGTTTTGGATTCAGGCTCAAGCATGAAAGCCGGTCGGCACGACGGCCTTGTTGGCGCTGAATGGACAGGATTTGCGGAACTGCGGTTGCGGTTTTCTCGAACAGTTGCTGCAAGCCGGCTAAGCTTTATGGGTTAGAATTCAATGGCTAGACAAGCTTCGTTGACAGACTTTCGTGCACTGCTGCTGTGCTTGCCAGAGCGCGACAGCGCAGCTCCGTGCGTGGATAGGGAGCGACAGATATGGGCGTTTTCAATATCAGCCCCCTGGACTGGATTACCAGGGTGACGGACTTCTCGCAGAAGTCGCTCGAAAATACCCTGGGCACCATCAGGGAAGTCCATCAGACAATCGTAGAAATTCCGATCAATATCGCCGAGGAACTCGGCCTGCCGGAAGAAGAAGCCGTCGCGATAAAGAAGACTCATCGACAGCTCCTCGACCACATCCACAGCGGCGTCTGTGACGCCTGTGGCGAGGTCAACCAGTACATCGTCAAGCAGGCGAAGATCGTAGATGAGCTGGCCAATTTCGACCCGAGCCCGCGGGAGCCAGGCATCGTGAAGCTGGAGCCGATGGAGAAAAGGCGACAAGGAGCAAAGGTTGGCTAGTGCTGCCGACGCGGGCTGAGTCGTTTTTTGTTGAACTCGGCCTTGTAAGGTGCCTTAGTCCTCGTCGTCCAGCGCGCTCTTGTAGTGTTTCGCCCCCTCGCCACCGGCCGCGCGCTGCCCGCGGAACTCCCAGTCGCCGCCCATTGCGGTGGAGACCACTTCCTCTGAACTGGTGGGTTGCGCGCCCACGTCGTCGCGGATCGGCACCGGCCCGGTCACGATGTGGTTGCTGAGCCGCCCGAGACCTTCGACTTCCACTTCCACCAGGTCGCCGGGCTGCACTGGCCGACTATTGGCCGGTGTGCCGGACAGCAGCAGGTCGCCGGGCTCCAGCGTAATCGTGCGCGCGATGTCCGCAACGAGGTAGTGCATGTCCCATTCCATCTCGTCCGTGTTGCCGTCCTGGGCCACTTCACCGTTCACGTAGGTGCGGATGGTTTTGCCGTGAAAATCCCAGCCCGTTACCAGGGCCGGCCCCACCGGGCACAGCGTGTCGGAACCTTTTACCCGCAGCATGGAGCCAGCATCGGTGTCTCGGAAATCGTGCAGGCCATAGTCATTCGCCACCGTGTAACCGGCGATGTAGTCGCCGGCGTCGGCCGGCGACACGTTGCGGCAGTGACGGCCGATCACGATGGCAATTTCGCCTTCGTAGTTCAGCCACTGGCAGCGTTCCGGGCGCACCACGTCCGCGCCGTGGGAATTCAGCGCGGTGATGGGTTTATGAAAGTAGGTAGGCGCCGGTGGCAGCTTGGTGATGAACTCTTTGACCCGGCTCTCGTAGTTCAGGTGCACGCAGACAATTTTGCTGGGTTGCGTTGGCGGCAGATGCACCGCGTCGGCGATGGCAACCGAGCGCCCGTCACGCGCCTCGAGCCGCTCGCCCTTGCGTTCGGTCAGCGTCGGGTAACCGTCGAGCAGGATGCGCCGATACTCCGCCATATTCGCCTCGGTTGCTTTCGTTGGGTACCAAACGATATTATCCGGCGAAGTCCGATGGCCGCAAGAGTCAAAGGCCGGCAGAGTCATGGTCAAGGGGTTTTTCTTTCCGCGCACCGCTACGGGACAGGCGTCCATCGTGCCTGCGCCGCCGTGGCATTACTCCGGCGATCTGCTGACCCTGGAATACCGTACCGATCCCGAAGCCGTGGCAGAGCTGCTGCCCCCCGGCGTCGAGCCCGCGGCGGAAGACCCCGGAGCCGTGGCGGCGATCTGGGCCGACTGGCAGAGCTGCGGTGACGACCTCAGCCAGCTCCTGGACCCGGTGCGTTCCCAGTACAAGGAAATGTTTTTCGTGGTGCGCTGCCAGTACCGCGGCCAGACTTACTCGCGCTGCATTTACATCTGGGTAGACAAGGATTTCGCGCTGGTGCGGGGTTACCACCAGGGCTACCCGAAAAAGCTCGGTTCCATACACCTGACCCGCCCCGTCACAGTCGGCCGGGCCGGGCCGCGGCTCGAGAAAGGCGGGCGCTTCGGCGCAACGCTGGCGGCCAGTGATCGACGCCTTGTAGATGCGAGCTTTACGATTGCCGGTGAGAGTGACTCGGCCGGCTTCGTGAACGGCCACCCGATGCTGCACAATCGCTGGGTGCAACGTATCGAGTCCGACGGCACGGATGCGTTGTCTGAAGTCGTCACCATGTCCGGTTACGACGCAGACATCGGCCGCACCTTCACCGGCGACTTCACGCTGGATTTCGGCGATTCGCCGGTGGAAGAACTGCAGCGCATCGCGCCGCGCGAACTGATTGCCGGTTACTGGCAGGAAGTGGGCGTCTCCTGGGGCGGCGGCAAGACCCTGCACCGCGACGGCCTCGAGGCCATCGAATGACACCACCGCCGGTCCCGCCGCCCATTCCTACCGGCGAGGAGGCTGCGCGCAAACGCGTCGGTGAACTGGACGTGGACCTGCCGTCGATGGCTGCGATTTCCAACCTGTTCCGGGTCGTGAACGCGGCACGCAACTACATCGAGCGCAACGTGCTGCGCGATTACAACCTGACCTTTTCGGGTTTCACGACGCTGTGGGTGTTGTGGGTGATGGGCTCCATGGAGACCCGCCACCTCGCGGCAGAGGCTGCGGTGACGAAGGGCACGCTCACCGGGATACTCAAGACTCTGGAAGACCGCGACCTGGTGGAACGGGTCACACCGGAAGCCGACCGCCGCCTGACCCTGGTGCACCTGACGCGCAAGGGCGAGCGGCGCATGAATGAGATCTACCCGCGCTTCAACGCGGCGGAGCGCGACATCACGTCGGACCTCGACGAAGAAGAACGCAACGTGTTCGTTGCCACATTGCGTCACCTGCTGGGTTCCATTGACCAGCTGGAAAAACAACAGGCGGTGAACTATGGCTGAGACCGCTGCGCGCAAACCGGTGGCGCCGTACCTGGCCGTCGGCTTGTCTACCGTGATCTACGGTATCAGTGAACGCAAGCAGATTAAGTACAACCTCGAGACCATCGAGGAAGCCATCCACGCGGGCGTGTCGATGGTGAACATCAACATGCCGGTGAAAATCATCGCGCTGGCGGAAGGCGCATTGACCGGCTTTACCGACGAAATTTTCGACCTGCCGCACAAGCTGGCGGCCAACGAGCTGTTCATCGATATTCCCGGGCCGGAAACCGAAACCCTGGGGCGGCTCGCGAAGCTCTACAACACTTACATCATCGTGCAGTGCAAGGCACGCTGGCCCGAGGTCATTGCCGACCGCTACTTCAACACGCTGTTCGTGATCGCGCCGAGCGGCGAGGTGGTGCACAAGGCCGCGAAGAACCACGTGTGGTGCCGCGAGCGCTCGTGCATGCCGCACGACGTGTACGACCGCTGGGTCGAGTTGTTCGGTGACGGTATCGAGGCCTTCTACCCGGTGCTGAAGACCGAGGACATCGGCAACATCGGCACTATCTGCTGCAGCGACGGCGAGTACCCTGAGGCCGTGCGCGCGCTGGCCTTCAACGGCGCTGAGGTGGTGTACCGGCCCAGCGAAGCGACGCCGATGACCACGGCCGGTTACCCCGGCGGCGGCACGTGGATGGTGCAGAACCGCGGCCATGCGGAGTTCAACTCCGTGTACATGCTGTGCCCGAACGCCGGCCCGGTTTATCTCGGCGCAACCTCGAAACACCCGGTGGACATTGCCGGCGGCAGCGCGCACATCGTTGATTACCGGGGCGAGGTCATGTCCTACAGCGCGTCGACAAACAATACGATTGTCGCGGCGACTATCGACATCGAGGCGCTGCGCCAGTTCCGCATCATGAACCTGAACAGCAATTGGCTGAAAGATTTGCGCGTGGAGTTGTTCAAGCGCATGTACGAGGAGCCGATTCACCCGAAGAACCTGTGGCTGGAGCAGGATCCGCTGCCCCACGCGCAGGTGGACGAAATCTATCGCGCAAACATCCAGCGGCTGGTGGATCGCGGCACTTACACGAAGCCCGCTTTCGAACACGAGGGCTGCAAGTTCCAGCCCGGCGACGAAGGTGGGTCCTGGGAAGAAACCAAGCAGGCCCTGTGGGGCCCGTGGTTGGAGTGACACAAAGCAGAATGATTGTGCTGGCCTTGCGGCCATGCTTAAATGAGTGAGCTCCGAGGTTGTAGTAAAACTGCAACAACAGGAGTGGGGCAAAAGACACGATGGGGGGAAACATCGATGAAAGCAGGAAAACCTGGCCTGGTTAAGGCCCTGGTGGTGGCTGTTGCCACTGTCTTAACTACGGGCATCGCAATCGCGGAGGAACTGGAGGACATCCTGGTCACGGCCACGCGTCGCGAGCAGAGCCTGCAGGACGTGGCCGTATCGGTCACGGCCTTCGACAGCCGGCAGATTCGCGAAATGGGCTTCGTTAACACCGTGGACATCGTGCAGATGACCCCCGGGCTGAATTACACGGTGCCGAACGCAGCCGGCAGCCAGATCAATTTCTTCATGCGCGGCGTGGGTCTGAACGATTTCGCCGACGCGCAGGAAAACCCGGTAGCGGTATACGTCGACGATGCCTATCGCCCGGCCATGGGTGGCCTGCACCAGCAGCTGTTCGACGTGGAGCGCGTGGAAATACTGCGCGGGCCGCAGGGCGCCCTGTTCGGTCGCAACACGACGGGCGGCGTCGTGCACTTCATTACCAAGCGGCCGACCGATGAGCTGGAAGGCTTCGTGGATGCGACCTACGGCGATTATGAGCAGATCAAGGTCGAGGGCGCTCTGAGCGGCCCCATACTCAAGGACACGCTGCTTGGCCGCTTGTCAGCGGGGTACAACACGCACGACGGTTACACGGACAATCGGTTTCGTCCTAACGCAGTGGCCACCAACAACTCCGACGACTACAACGAGTCGGACGCGTACGCGCTGCGCGGGCAGCTCCTGTACAAGCCGACAGATGACATCGAAGCGCTGCTGATCGGCTATTACACCGACGCCAGCGCCCAGGTGGGCGCGTGGCAGCACCAGTCGACGCGGCCGGGCACCGACCCGACCGATCCCGCCCCAAACCTCGACGCCAGCCTGCCGCTGGGCAGCGGCTCGAATCCATGGTGTGACCAGCCCGGCTTCGATTTCGGTCCGGGCGAGCCCGGCAAGGACTGCTTCGGCTTTTTCGGCGGCATCTTCGGCGTCGACGAGGTGGGTTTCGATCCCGACGGCGATCCGTGGAAGGGCAACTATGATCGCGACGGCGAGGTGAAGATCGAAACCAAGGGCGGCACGCTGGATGTCGACTGGGCCCTGGGCGAGTTCAACCTGACATCTATCACTTCCTACTACGACGTAGATCGCAGCCAGGAAGAAGACACCGAAATGGGTCCGTTGCCGCTGCTGATTCCCACTTTCAAGGCCCAGACCGAGACCTGGAGCCAGGAAATCCGGCTGTCGAAGGACGAGGGTCAGTTCCGCTGGCTCGGCGGTTTCTACTATTTCGACAATGACGTCGACGGCGACTACACGCTGGACACGACGCCGATCCTCGACTTCGTCCTGCTGAGCACGCCCTACAACCAGGAAACGGAATCGTGGGCCCTGTTCGGCAACGTGGAATACGACTTCAACGACCGATGGTCTGTGAGCGCCGGTCTGCGTTACACGGACGAGAACAAGAAGATGAATCTGCAGACTGTGGACAGCAACGGGGTACTGGCGGCCCTGGCGCCCACGCCCATCGCGTCGTACCGGCCGACGGCGGACTTCGCGGTGCTGTTCAACCGCTCTTCCGTCGGCAGCGACCTTTCAGAATTTGACGAGAGTTACTGGACCGGTGATCTGAAGCTCAATTTCAAGCCCACGGATGATGTGCTGTTGTATGCATCCTATGCCAGGGGTGTGAAGTCTGCCGGCTTCAACTCCGGCTTCGTCGACATCACGGGCGTATTCGCGGCCAACATCATCGCACCGCTCAGTGATCCGATCTGCGCGGACTCGTCCGTCAAGTTCCGCGCGAACGGTGTCTGCACGAATATCCCCTTCGATAAGGAAGAGGTTGACGCGTACGAGATCGGCGTGAAGTCGACGGTGTTCGGCGGGACCACCCGGATCAACGCGGCCGGCTTCTACTACGACTACCAGAACCTGCAGGTACTGGGCTTCCAGTTCTTCAACCAGGTGATCTTCAACGCGGATGCGGAAATGTCGGGCGCCGAGCTGGAGATCCAGACCACGCCGCTTGAAGGCCTCGACCTGATGCTCGGCGTGTCGTACCTGGACTCCCAGGCGGATGACATCCCGAACCGGGACACCGGTGCGCTGAACGACCGTGACCCGGTGTCTGCGCCGGAGTGGACCATCAACGCAATGGCCCGCTACGAGTGGCCGGTGCAGCTGCTGCGGGGCAACCTCGCGCTGATGGTCTGGGGTAACTACCAGGATGAGACTTATTTCGACATCCTGAATCACCCGGTCTCCCGCGAGAACGGCTACACCGTCTGGAACGTCCGCGGTGAGTACACCACTGACGACGGCCGCTGGCAGCTGGCCGCCTTCCTGAAAAATGCCGGCGACGAGGAGTACAAGACCTACACTTTCGACTTCACTGTGCCCTTCGGCTTCAACCAGCAGGCCTTCGGCGAACCGCAGTGGTGGGGCGTCAGCGCCCGTTACAGCTTCGGAGGCCTGTAAGTTCCCGGACGCCTGAAGGCGGCGGCGAATATGTTTGCTTTGATCGCGGGCGATGCAACGCCCGTCGATGTCAACGCCCGGAAATGCCTCGGGGCCGCGTTCCTTATGGGAGTCGTCGGCCCCGAGGTTTTTATTGTCCAGCCCGGGTTCGTGCAGGGCCTGGTGGAATACCTGGGTTTCGATGACAAGACCGCCGGCTACGTGGCGAGCGGCGAGATGTTCGGCAGCGCCGCCACCACGATCCTGATGACCGTCATCTCGCACCGGGTTAACTGGCGCCAGGTCTTCGCGTGGTCGCTGCTGCTGATCTTTGCAGCCAACGCATTGTGCACGGTGGTCGACGATGCGCAGGCGTTTGTGATTCTGCGCTTCGTCGCGGGCCTCGGGTCAGGCGGGCTGGTGTCCCTGAGCTTTGCCACCATTGGCCTGTCGGCCAACCCGGACCGCAATTTCGGCTACTACATCATGTGGGTGCTGATTTACGGTGCGATCGCGCTGTTGCTGATGCCCACGGCCTACCGCCTGACAGGCATGGACGGGGTGCTCTGGTTCTTTGCCTTGTTCCCGCTCGCGGCCTTGCCCTTCGTACGCTGGCTGCCCGTCAACGGCGAGGAGCATGCGCAGGTCGAAGAGGATGCTGTGAACCTGCCCGGCCAGCTGAAGGGCATGGCGCTGTTCGCGATGATGTTCTACTTCCTCGCGCAGGGTGTGGTCTGGGCGTACCTGTTCCTGATCGGCATGGCCGGTGGCCTGAGCGAGCAGGAGGTGGCGAATGGCCTGACCATCTCCCAGTTTGCGGGTATCGGCGGGGCGCTGCTCGCCGCGGTGCTGGCCCATCGCTACGGCCGGGCCCGGCCGCTGGCTGTGGGCATCCTCGGCGGTGCAGCGTGCCTGTACTTCCTGGTGGGCGAGTTCAGTTTCGTGGTCTATACCACGGCCGTCGTGGTCTACAACTTCCTGTGGAACCTGACCCATCCATTCCTGCTGGGTGCGATGGCGAGCTTCGACCGGACGGGCCGCGTGGTGGTTTACGCCGTTGCGATGCAGATGATTGGCCTGGCGGTGGGTCCCGGCCTGGCGGCCACGGTGATCAGCGAAGGCGATTACATCAACGTGAACTGGTTTGGCGCCGGGTTGTTCGTCGCGAGCTTCGTGTTCATTTTGCCGCCGGTGCTGACCCAGGCCCGGCGCTATCACGCCCTGGCTGCCGCGCAGCCGCCGGCCTGAGCCGTGAGCCGCGTCGACGGCAAAACGATACTGGTCACCGGTGCGGCGCACGGCATCGGCGCCGCGACAGCCCGGGTGCTGGCCGAGGCCGGGGCTGAGCTGTTCCTGGCAGATATCGATGCGGCAGCGGGCGAGGCACTGTTAGCAGAGCTGCAGGGTGCCGGCCAAAGCGCCCGGTTTCTGCGGCTGGATGTGGCCGATGAGGCGCAGTGGGTGAGTGCGATCTCACAGGTCGAAGCTCACGGCGGGCTCGACGTGCTGGTGAACAATGCCGGTATCGTGGTCGTAGCGCGTATCGAGCAGACCAGCCTCGCCGACCTACAACGCATCTGCGCGGTCAACTTGCACGGGACCTTTCTCGGTATGAAGCACGCGGTACCCGCGATGAAAGCCCGCGCTGCGGCCAGCAAGGCCGGCGGATCCATCGTGAACGTGTCGTCCGTGGTGGGCATCAAGGCTTACCCTTTCGGGGCGGCCTACAGCATGACCAAGGGCGGCGTGCGCGCGCTGACGAAATCTGCCGCAGTGGAGTTTGCGATGTTGAAGTACAACATCCGCGTGAATTCGATTCACCCGGGCCTCGTCGACACGCCGATGCTCGAGCAGGAGACGGCGGAGCACGCCCGGCTGGGCAGCCTTGGTGCGACGACGGAGGCGGGCACGCGCGCGGCTTTCGAGTCGATGGCGCCCATCGGACGCTTTGCCGAGCCGGAGGAAATCGCCCGGGGTATCCTGTTCCTGGCCTCGGACGACAGTTCGTTCATGACCGGCTCTGAACTGGTGATGGACGGCGGGGATACGGCAGGATGACGACATGATCGGCAGGCTCGACAACCGGGTGGCCATAGTGACCGGCGCCGGGCAGGGTATCGGCGAGGGTATCGCGAAGGTCTTCGCCCGCGCCGGGGCGAAGGTGGTAGTCGCCACACGCACGGCCGCCAACGGCCAGGAAACGGTCGATGCGATCAACGCGGCGGGCGGCGAAGCCTGCCTGATCCGGTGCGACGTCGGTCACCGCGAACAGGTTGACGCGGCGGTGGCCAGCACTGTCGATACTTACGGCCGCCTGGACATCATGGTGCACAACGCGGCCGTGTACCCGATGCACACCATCGAGGCGCTGACGGACGACGAGCTGGAACTGACACTGGCCGTGAACCTGAAGGCGGGGTTCTGGCTGACTCAGGCCTCGGTGCCGCACATGCGCAAGCAGGGCGGCGGCCGGCTGCTGTTTACGTCATCCGTGACCGGGCCGACGGTGGCGATGCCCGGCACGGCCCACTATGCGGCCACGAAGGCCGGGCTGAACGGCTTTATCCGCACCGCGGCTCTCGAGTACGCGCGTGAAAACATCACGGTGAACGGCGTGGAACCGGGGTACATCCTGACACCGGCGATGCAGGCGCTGGGTGATGAGGCCGAGCTGAAAGAGATGGCGGCCCTGATCCCGATAGGCAAGCTGGGCGATCCCGAGGACATCGCGAACACGATGCTGTTCCTGGCCTCGGACGAGGCGGCCTACATCACCGGTCAGACCGTCGTGGTGGACGGGGGCTCCACGCTGCCCGAGAGCCCGGTGGTCCTGAGCGCCTTTTACGCGAGCGGCGGCTTCGACTGACCGGAGTGGCATGTTGATGGCGGTTCATAATAGAGTGCGGGCAGGGGACGCAGCACGGTGAACAAGGTGTCGTTTTCGAGGACTTTCGCAACAGCACTGCTGCTTGCAACAGGGTCAGCCGGCGCCGATCTGCCGGCCGACAAGATGGGCGAGGTCCGCACCTTGCCCGCGACCTGGCCGCCGCACTGGATTATTGCCCACGACGTGTCCTACAGCCATATACGCGATGGCAAGTCCTTTGTGCTCGACGCCGATGCCGACAGCGTCGGGCAGCAGTTCAAGGGCATGGTCAACGGCAGCTTCGCGGCGAATTTCGTGCAGGCCACGACCCGACCGGAGCTTTACATCGCCGAGACTTTTTATTCCCGCGGCACGCGCGGTGAACGCCTCGATGTACTGACCATCTACGACAAGGGCACGCTGGCGCCACTCGGTGAAGTCATCCTGGAAGCCAACCAGCGGGCCTTCATCATTCCGCAACGGAACCTGATGAAGCTCACCGCCGATGAGAGCCTGATCCTGGTCTACAATTTTTCGCCGGCAATGTCCGTCAGCATTGTGGATGCCGTGGGGCGCAAGTCCCTGGGCACGCTGCCGACGCCGGGTTGTGCCGCGATCTTTCCAACGGGTGCCCGCGGCTTCAGCGCGCTGTGTGGCGACGGGTCTCTGTATACGGCGAACCTCGACGCGGCGGGGAAGGTCGCGTCCTCCAGCCGCAGCGACGTGTTCTTTGACGTGCAGAACGATCCGCTGATGGAACAGCCGGCCTGGATCAACGGCCGCGCCTATTTCCCCAGCTACCAGGGCAAGATTGTTCCGGTGGACTTCACGGGCGACAAGCCGGTGATTGGCGAGCCGTGGTCCCTGCTCGATGCCGATTCTGCAGGATGGCGGCCCGGCGGTCTCGTGCCGACGGCCGAAGATGCGAACGGCCGCATGTACGTGATAATGCACCCGGACGGTGGCGACGGCACGCACAAGGATCCGGGCGTGGAAGTCTGGGTGTACGACCCGGTGAAGCAGGAACGGCTGGCGCGGTTGCCACTGCAGATGCCCGGCCTGTCCATCGCATTGACCCTCGATAAGGACAAGCCCTTGTTGATTGTGACGACTGTGGAGATGACACTGGACGTATACGATGCAGGTTCCGGGGACTTGCTGCGGACACTGGCCGATTTTGGTCAGATGACCCCCATCATCGTCTTCGGGGCCCGGTAACCTGGTAACGGCACGCACGGCATGAAATGGCTTGACGACATGATGGAGCAGGGCGCGCGCGGCGTGGCGCGGCGCAGTTCCCGGCGCAGTTTCATGGCGCGGCTCGCGGTGCTGATTGCCGGCGGTGCGGCGTCGGTGCCGTTGCTGCCGGTGGCCCGTGGCAGCGAACACGAACCCGAGATAGACCTGGACGCCGACCCCGGCGACCCCACCAGCTGCGACTACTGGCGCTACTGCGCCGTCGACGGTTTCCTGTGCGCGTGCTGCGGCGGCACGCAGAGCGCGTGTCCGCCGGGCACGCAGATGTCACCCGTGACGTGGATCGGCACCTGCCGCAACCCCGCAGACGACCAGGACTACATCATTTCCTACAACGACTGTTGCGGGAAGAGCGCCTGTGGGGCCTGCAACTGTAATCGCAACGAGGGCGACATGCCGATCTATCGGCCGCAGCTGTCCAACGCCTACAACTGGTGCCTGGGCACTGACAGCGCGATGTACAACTGCTCCACGTCCCGCGTCATCGGCGTCGCCCGCAAGTCCTGAGGGCGAGCGCCCGAAGCCGGCACCCGGATTCCAGGGCCCGCCCAACTTCAGAGCCTGACGAGACCATCACGGCAGCGCCGCTGACCTGCAGATTCCTGCAGCCGTGGCCGTAAGTCATTGTTTCTGCTCAAACGCACGACAAACTCAGCTTGAAAATTCCGGCAGTGAGGCATCAAATATGACATCATTTGATGCCAATATTAGGCATCACGAGTTTTGGTTAAGAGACATGAGGACCACGTTGAACATTGACGATGAATTGCTGGCTGAGGCCCAGCGCATGACGGGTGTGTCGGAGAAGGCGGCACTGGTGCGAGAAGGTCTGCGCGCCCTGATCGAGCGGGAGAGTGCCCGACGCCTGGCGCGCCTGGGGGCAACCGAGCCGCAGCTGAAACCTGTGCCGCGTCGGCGTACCAGCCAGGCGTGATCCTGGTCGATACCTCAATCTGGATCGATCACCTGCGTGTGCGGGATGACGCACTCGCAACCATGCTCGATGGTGCACAAGTCTGGGCACACCCGCTTGTTATCGGTGAATTGGCCTGCGGTAACCTGCACAACCGCAGTGAAGTGCTGGCGCTGCTGGGTTTTCTACCCCAACTCGCCGTGGCAACGGATCCGGAAGTGCTGTTCTACATCCAACAGCATCAGCTGATGGGACGAGGTATCGGCTATCTGGATGCACACCTGCTTGCCTCGGTTGCCCTGTCTAGTCCCGCCAGGATATGGACGCGCGACAAACGGCTGGCAGCCGTGGCCACCGAGTTAGAGATGTCGTTCGTGCAGGAAGGTGCCGGTGCACCGTAGGGTGCGCTCCGCGCACCATAGAAACGGTGGCGGTTCGTTTTCGGTGCGCAGAGCGCACCCTACAGGCGGCGTGTCAGGCGGCAGCGTTGATGATCTTGATCCGGGTGTAGGCCTCCAGGCCTTCTTCGCCGAATTCCACGCCGATGCCCGAGCACTTGATGCCGCCGAAGGGCACGTGGGGCGCGATGTCCGCGTGCTTGTTGATGAAGACCGTACCCGCTTCCAGTTGTGATGCAACAGCCGCGGTCTGTTCAGGATCCTGGCCCCACACCGACGCGTCCAGGCCGAAGTCCGTGCCGTTGGCGCGGCGCACCGCGTCGTCTACGTCGGCGTAGCGAATGATTGGCAGCACCGGCCCAAACTGCTCTTCGTCCACCAGCCGCGTGCCGTCTTCGATGTCGGCCACGAAAGTCACCGGATAGAAGTAGCCGGGACCTTCCGCCGGCTCGCCGCCGCACAGAATTCGGGCACCCCGTTTCTTCGCGTCCTCGACAAGTTCGACGACTTTCTGATACTGCCGCTCGTTCTGCACCGGGCCCAGCAGGTTGCCTTCGGTGAGGCCGTCACCCATCGGGATGTTGGCGTTGAAACTCACCAGCGCGTCGCAGACCTGGTCGTAAATGTCGTCATGCACGTACAGTCGCTTGATCGCACCGCAGGTCTGGCCCGAGTTGATCAGCGCGCCCCAGTAGAGCCCTTCTGCAATCTGCGCAGGATCGGCGTCCGGCAGAATGATCGCCGGATCGTTGCCGCCCAGCTCCAGCGTCAGGGTCTTCAGCGAATCCGCCGCACTGGCCATGACCTTCTTGCCCGTTGGAATCGAGCCGGTAAATACGATCTTCGCGATGTCCGGATGCTGGCTCAGCTTCGCGCCCAGGTCGTCGCCGCCTGAGACCACGTTCAGCACGCCTGGCGGCAATACTGTGTTCAACAGCTCCACCATGCGCAGCGTGCTGAGCGGCGTGAAGGGTGAAGGCTTGATGACCACGGTGTTGCCGGTGCGGATCGCCGGCACAATGTGCCAGATCGCAATCATCAGGGGCCAGTTCCACGGCGTGATGGAGCCCACCACGCCCACCGGTTCGCGGTGCATTTCCACGCGCCGCTCGGCGCTGTCTTCCAGCACCTTCACGGGCAGGGTCTGGCCGGCGGTGTAGCCGGTCCAGCCGATGCAGCCCTGCAGTTCGAACTCGGCACCGAGGCCCTGCATGGGTTTACCCTGTTCCCGGCTCAGCAGTTCGGCCAGTTCCCCCGCGTGCTCCGTCAGCACGCCGGCCATCGCGTTGCAGGCGTTGCTGCGCGTCGCGTCGTCCGTGTGCCGCCAGGTCGAGAAGGCCGCAGCCGCTGCCGTAACGGCCTGCTCCAGCTGTGCTTCGGAGGCCTGCGGCGCGAGACCCACCACGTCCCCCGTGGACGGGTTGCGTACTTCGGCATGCTGGCTGGCGCCGACGGTGTCGCCGGCGATGGTCATGGGAAATTCCTTCGCCACGGTTGCCCCCTTTGGCTCAGAGGTAGATCACGATGCTGCCGAGTTCGGCGGAATCGCAGTTCAGCAGATCCACGCGCTTGTGGCGGATCTTCAGGCCGTCGGCCGTGCTGACCAGGTCGTGAGTATAGCGGCCGGCGTAAAAGGTGGTGGTCCCGCGATAGTAGATCGCCGCCTGGAAATTCGACAGTACCTGCCAGCCATCGGCGGGGCCGCCGTCCGGCGCGTAGCGAATGTTGCCGATCAGGTGGGAGCAGCGCACGTCGTAGTCCATGCTCGCCGCCCACTCGTCGCCAAAGTTGCGGCGCCGGATTTCCATCAACAGCCGGTCGTCATAGAAGATGGAGATCTCGGTTTCCGGGCTCTGCTGGTCAGGCGATACCGGCATCCAGTAGGTGCCGTCGTCGGTATACAGTTCGAACCAGGCATCCAGGTCCACGCGATCCAGGCAGTCGGCCTCCCGGTACAGGAATTCCTCCACCGTCGCGAGATCGGGCGCCGCGTGTTGTTTCTTGGCCGTCATGCCGGCGTCTCTGTCATGTACTCGAGCCAGGCCTCGAGCTGGTTCCGGTACGACAGGTCGCTGGTGCCGAAAGACTTGCGGCGACCTGCACCCAGGTCTTCATCCCGGCCCAGGCCGCGGCTGGTGTCTACCCAGGTCTTCGCATCCGAGACCAGGCCTTCCTGGATGCGGGTGTAGCAGTCCCAGTCGTCGGGGCCAACCATGGACGCGTTGGAGTTGATCAGTCGCGAATACAGGATCGTGCGCTTTAGCATCTGTTCCGGCGCGCCCTTCAGGCGGAAATGCCAGGACTCGATCATGGTCTGGTCTACCGCGATGGGCCGGCACACGCGCACGGCCTGGATCGCGTCCTTGGCCGTGAACGACGGGTAGAAGATCGTGTTGTGGCGATTCTGGGACAGGATCTTCCTGACCTTTTCTTCGCCATAGGACTTCACCATGGCCTCCCAGTAGCCCGGTACCTCGCTGTAGTCCGAGTGAATGCTCACGTCGCCACCCATGTATGCGTGACCGTGGGGCAGCGCGGTGACTTTCATCTGGTCGAAGAACTCGTAGCTCGAGCCGAACGGAAAAATGATCTCGGCCTCCGGCGGATACACCGTGCCCTCCGGCTGTTCCGCCACGTAACGGCGCGCGGCGTTGCCGACGGACGCGTGGGCCACCATCGGGTGCATCGCGTCGTTCAGGTTTTCGACGAACATTTTCCAGTTGCAGTTGTGCAGGTAGCGCAGCGGCGGCCCGGCTACCTCCACCTCGCCTTCGGGCGCACGGTCGGCAATGTTGTCCAAGGTGGCAGCCGCATCGTCAAGGAACTCCGGCAGCGGCGGTGCGTCGGGATCCAGGGTCGCAAAGACAAAACCGCGGTAACTGTCCGCCTGGGCGACCGGCCGCAACGAGAATTTGGGGTCTTTCATGTCGAAGGGCGTGCCGTCGTAACCCTTGCGCGCGGGCACGCCGGCGAGCCGGCCGTCGAGCTTGTAAGTCCAGCCGTGGTACGCGCAGCGGAAGCCCTTGCAGGTGCCCTGGGATCTGCCCGTCAGCTTCGCACCTTTGTGGGCGCAGCGATTGTGCAGTACCCGCACCTCGCCATTGGTCTGGCGGACCATGATCACCGGCTCGCGACCAATCACGGTGGCATAGAAGTCACCCGCGTTGGGTACCTGGCTATCGTGGCCGACGAAGATCCACGCTTTCGACCAGATGCGGTCGAGCTCCAGCTCGAATATCTCCGGGTTCGTGTAGATGTCCCGATGAACGCAGTCCTCGCGAATGAGATCCCGGATCTGTAAGTTGTTGCCTTGGGCCATGGTGAGCTCCTGACTCCGTCGTAGCCTCGTTATTGCAGCTGCAGGGCGCCTAGACTTGCGCCACCGCACACAAACAGGGTTTGCCCGGTCACCCAGTCGTTGTCCGGGTCCAGGAAATACCAGGTGGCCTTCGCGACGTCCGCCGCGGTGCCCAGGCGCCGGCGCGGCAGCGACGCGGCCAGCCCACGCGCCTTGTCGCTGTCTTCCGGGATCACGTCGGTGAACATGTCCGTCACAACGGGTCCGGGTGCAACGGCGTTCACGGTGATGCCGTGGGGACCGAGCTCCATGGCCCAGGTACGCGTCATTGCGATCATCGCCGCCTTGGTGCCGGCATACACGGTGCGGGTTTCCAGGCCCACCACCGCGCGCGACGACATGTTCACGATCCGGCCAAAGCCGGCAGATTTCATGGCCGGCAGGAAAGCCTGGGTCAGCGTGATGGCGGCGCCAAGGTGCAGGTCTGTCAGCTTGATCAGGTCGTCGCGGGTGACGGCTTCCACCAGGGCGGGCTGGATGATCCCGGCGTTGTTCACCAGGCCAGTGACCGTGTGGTCCGCGGCGATTCGGGCCGCGGTCTCGGCCGTAGCCGCGGGATCTGCCAGGTCTACCTCATAAGAGTAGAGACCTTCCGCTTCGTGGGGTGGCTTGCGGCGGGCGACGGAGACAACCTTGTAGCCGCGGCCTAAAAGATCTTCGCAGATCCCCCAGCCAATGCCGGCACTGCCGCCGGTCACCACCACCGTTCGCGCTGATTCCCGTGTACTGTCAGCGTTCATACAGACCGTGCCTTTTCGTTGTCTTGCGCGCCGGGCCTACCGGCGCCGTTTCTGGTCGCGTAAATCATATACCTTGCCGGCCTCCACGAGGTCGGCGCAGAGTCGTTTCAGCTCGCCGCGCTGCAGTTTCTCCGACGACGTGAGCGGCAGGTCGTCGGCGAAGGCGATGTAGCCCGGCAACTTGAAGTAGGCCAGCGTATCCCGGGTGGCTTCGAACACGGCCCGCGCGTCTTCCAGGCCCGGGTCGCCGCCCGCCGCCGGCACGATCATGGCCATGACTTCCTCGCCGCGGATCTCGTCCGGTACCGGCGCTACCGCGCAGCTCTTCACGGTGGGCAGTGCCAGCAGCGCGCCTTCCACTTCCACGGCGGCGATGTTCTCGCCGCTGCGACGCACGATGTTCTTGCTGCGATCCACGAAGTACACCGAGCCCTCGGCATCCTGGCGCACGATGTCGCCGGTGTGAAACCAGCCGCCTGCCCAGGCCGCGGCGGTGGCGGCTTCGTCCTTGAAATAACCGGAGAAAAAACCGCGCCGCGGTCTGTCGCCGGCCGTGCGCACCAGCAGCTCGCCGGGAACGCCCGTATCGCAGTCCCGGCCCTCGTCGTCCACGATGCGGTACTCCATGGATGGCGGGAATTTGCCGAAACACCGGTTGCCCACGTGGCGCGGCTCGCGGTTGGCCGCGACACAGGAGCCCGCGCCGGTCTCGGTCATCGCCCAGCCCTCGATTAGCGGGAAACCGAAACGCGTTTCGAAAACGGCCTGGTGACGGGGATCCACGCCGGCGCCGAAGCCGAAGCGCACCTGGTCGCCGAAGTCCTCGTCAGGGCCGGGCTCCATTTTCAGGAGTATCGCCGGCATCACGCCGAGGTAATGAATGATGGTCGCGCCGGACTCGCGCACCGCTTGCCACCAAGATGACGGGTGAAAGCGGTCCAGCTGCACCAGGCAGCCACCGTTCATGACCATGGCCATGAACGAACAGGCCAGTGCGTTCATATGACTCAGGGGCAACGGCGTGATCAGTCGCTCGCCGTCCGGCGACATGGTGCACAGGCCGCCCTGGTCGAGGTACCACTGGCCCAGCGCGATGAAGTACTCGTTGGACAGCAGGCAACCCTTCGGCGTGCCGGTGCTCCCCGACGTGTACACGATGGCCGCTTCATTCTCCAGGTCAGGGGGCCGTTCGTTTTGCGGTGCGCGAAAGGCCGGCAGCGGTTCGCCCACTATCGTGCACGGCATCGACTGTTTTGCGGCTCTGCTGGCCGCCTCGGCGAGAGCCTGGTGAGCCTGCAGGCCTACCAGGAGGCACGCCTCGCTGTGATCCAGGCGAAACGCGATCTCTTCGGCGGGCAGTTCGTGATAAATCGGCACGATGCTGACGCCGAGACCGTTCAAGGCCAGGAAATGCATGAAGAACACCGGCCGGTTCTCGAGCATCAGCGCCACCCGATCGCCCTGGCCAAGGCCCGCTGCCCGGTAGTGCTGCGCGACCGCGTCGACCTCTGCCTGCACCGCCGCGTAGCTCAGTGTCTGCTCGCCGGTGCCGTACAGTGCGCCGGTGACCGGTGGTACGTGCAGCATGGCCCGGTCCCCGAAGCGCCGGGCGGAGTTCAGGAAGGTGGCGTGAATGCTGGCTGGAGACCTCACAACAGCCATATTCCCATGCCGGCTCGGGCGCGAACAACCCGCCGCGGCGGCCGGCTAGCCGGGCGGCTGGTCCGGCGCTGTTGCCGACGCGGGCGGGGCCGACGCCTGCTGGCGGAAGGCAAGTTTGCCGGCCTGGATCAGCTCGTAGATCTCGCGGGCCCGCCCGCCGGTGAGCTCCACCACTTCTTCGTGGCTACCCGCGGCCGCGTCTCGCCACTGCGCCTGCTCGGCGGGCGACAACTCGGACACGGTGACCTCCAGGCGCGGCAGATCATCCGCCTGGATTGTCTGCAGTGCCGCGCGCAGCTGGCGGCGGCCTTCGTCCGCGGACTCGAGACTGCCGAGCAGGGCATCCCGGCGCGCGTTCGGCAATCCTTCCAGCCATTCGCGATTGGCGACGACCAGCCCGGTGTCGAAGATGTGATAGGTCATTGTCAGGTACGGCGCCTCGCCCGCAATCCCGGCCGCCGCATACAGGCCCACGCCACCCTGGCCGCAGTCCAGCAGCCCGGTCTGTAACGCGGTGATCAGCTCCGAATAGGGAACCGGCACGTTGTCGGCACCCACGCGCCGAGCGAAGACCTGGGGTCCGATGGCGGACGACGCGCGGATTCGCACGTTGCGGATGTCGGCGGGCGTGCGCATCGGCTCACGACAGAAGATGTGATTCCAGCCCACCTCGCTCCAGCGCAGCAGCGTCAGCCCCTGTTCGGCGAACAGCTCCGTGAAAACGTCCGTGAGGTAGTTGTCCATCACGAAGTCCACCTCCGCGCGCGAGTCGAACAGGTAGGGTGTCAGCAGCACGCTGAGTTCGGGGACGACGGTGGCCAGGCCGTGCAGCGAAAAGCCACCGATCTGCACGCGCCCGCGGCGCAGGTTCGACAGCGTGGTTTCTTCGCTGCCGAGCTGGCCGGCGATGAACATTTCCAGTTCGATGCCGGCCTCCGGCTGCGCCTCTACGCGTTGCTGAAAACGCAGCCATTCGTCGTGCCACGGTGAGCCCGGCGCAGACAGTGACGCCACCCGCACGCGGCCGTCGTCGCCGTCGGGCGTCGGCCCGCAGGCAGCCAGCAGCAGTATTGCGAGCCACGGCGCGGCGGTCACGAATCGCCGGCCGCCCGCCGCGGTTTTTGTGCCCGCCATCACACGGTGCCTGGTCCATGCCCGCACGCCTGGTCCACGGCGCGGCTCACCGCGACGCAGGCTAACCGGGCACGGTAATCGGGCGCCGCGTGCAGGTCTTCGAGCAGTTCATCTTCCGGCACGCTGATCCCGTCGATGGCAGCCGTTGAAAAATTGGCGGTCAGGGCCTGCTCGAAATCGGCGTGGCGAAATGCACACGGCGCCGCGCCGTTGATTGCCACGCGCACGCCACCGGTGGTGTCGGCGACGAAGGCACCCGTCAACACGTAGCCGGAGCCGGGGCTGCGGAATTTCAGGTAGCCCGCGCGGCGCGGAATCGTGAAACTGATGGCAACGATGATCTCACCGGGCTCCAGCGCGGTGTCGAGCATGCCCTGCAGGAACTCGTCGCTGCCGATCTGGCGGCGATTGGTGGTGATGGTAGCGTCCAGGCCGAGAACCGCGGCGGGGTAATCGGCACCCGGGTGATTGTAGGCCAGGGACCCGCCGATGGTGCCCCGGTTGCGCACCAGCGGGTCGCCGATGCCGGCTGCCAGGTGCGCCAGCGCCGGAACGGCGCGCCGGACAGCCGCCGATTCCGCCACCGCTGCATGGGTGGTGGTCGCACCGATCGTCAGCGTGCTGTCATCCAGTCGGATTCCGCGCAGCTCCGAAACGCGAGCGATATCGATCAGCTGGGTTGGCTGCCCCATGCGCAGTTTCAAAGTCGGCAACAGAGTCTGGCCGCCGGCGAGAATCATCGCGTCTGCGTCGGCCGTCAGCAGGGCCGCCGCTTCGTCGACGGAGCCTGCTCGCCGGTAGCGAAACTCGTACACCGTCAGGACTCCTCGCCGGGTGCCGAACCCGACGTGCACGCGCGGATCGCCGCGACGATGTTCTGGTAGCCGGTGCAGCGGCAGAGATTGCCGTCCAGCTCGCGCCGGATCGTGGCCTCGTCGGCATCCGGATACCGGCGCAGGATGTCGACCCCGCGCATGATCATCCCGGGCGTGCAGTAACCGCACTGCAGGGCGTGATGCGTGCGAAAGGCGGCCTGCAGCGGGTGCAGCTGCTCGCCGTCTGCCAGGCCTTCGATGGTCAGCACCCGGCTGCCGTCGGCCTGGGCTGCCAGCACCGTGCAGGACTTCACCGGCTGCTCATCGACGTGCACGACGCAGCAGCCGCACGCGGAGGTGTCGCAGCCCACGTGCGTGCCGGTGAGACGCAGCGTGTTGCGCAGGAACTCCACCAGCAGCGTCCGATCGTCGACCTCCGCGTCGACGGGCACGCCGTTCACTGTCAGCGAGATCTTGATCACGGCTGCGTCGCCTGCTGGATGGCCCGCCAGACCTTCTGCGGGGTCGCGGGCATCGGCAAATCATCGATGCCGTAGCCGGACAGTGCGTCGAGCACGGCATTCATCACGGCCGGGGGCGCACCGACGGTGCCCACTTCTCCTGCGCCCTTCACGCCGAGGGGGTTCGTCGCCGTCGGCGTGTTGTGCGTGTCGAGCAATATCTCCGGAAAGTCGTGCGCTTTCGGCATCGCGTAATCGAGGAAGGAGCCGGTCAACAGCTGGCCGTTTTCATCGTGGAGCACAGCCTCCATCAGCGCCTGCCCGACGCCCTGCGCAATCCCGCCGCGCACCTGCCCTTCGTACAGCAACGGATTCAGCACCCGCCCCACGTCGTCTACCCCGACGTGTCGCACGAGCTCTACCTGGCCCGTTTGCGGGTCGACTTCCACCTCCACCACCTGGCAGCCGTTCGGGTAGTTGCGCAGGTTCGCGTCGTACCGGCCGGTGCCCGTCAGCGCGTCCGCATCGCCGCGGTATGCGAGCCGCGCAATGTCGCCGACGGACATCGTCACGCCGGTGCCGGCCACGCGGAACTCGCCGTGAGTGAACTCCAGGTCCTCCGCCGCCACCTCCAGCTCCCGGGCGGCGACGTCTCGCGCCTTGCGGATCACATCATCGGCGGCCGCGCGCAGGGCGGAGCCGCCCACCGTCATGCTGCGCGACGCGTAGGTGCCGATGCCGGTCGGGACCACATCCGTATCGCCGTGCACTACGCAGATCGCGTCACCCGGCAGGCCCAGCCAGTCCACCAGCATTTGCCGGTACATCGTTTCGTGGCCCTGGCCCTGCGGAAAGGTGCCGGCCAGCACGGTGGCGTTGCCATCTGCATCGAAGCGGATCTGCATGTCTTCACCGAACACGGAACAGGTCTCGATAAACATCGCGAGGCCCCGGCCGCGCAGCAGGCCCTTCGCGGCGGACGCGGCCTGGCGTCTCGGGTAGCTGTCCCAGTCGGCCAGCGCCAGGGCCTTGGCCATCACCGCCGGAAAATCGCCACAGTCATAAGTGGCGCCGACGGCCGTCGTATACGGCATCTGGTCGGGGCCGATCAGGTTCCGCCGGCGGATCTCCACCGGGTCGATGCCGAGTTCTGCGGCCGCCATGTCGAGCAGGCGTTCGACCAGGTAGTTCGCTTCCGGGCGTCCCGCGCCCCGGTAAGTGGTGGTGGTGGCCGTGTGCGTCAACATCCCGCGCAACGTGACATGCATCGCCGGAATCGCATAAACGCCGGACAGCAGGCTCGCGCCGGTGAACGGGGGAATCGCGCCGGACGGCCCCACCTGGCAACCGAGATTGGTATAGGTGGCGACGCGCAGCGCAGTGATGCGGCCGTCCTGGTTCAGGGCGAGTTCGGCGTCTGCAACCTGGTCGCGGCCGTGGAAATCCGCCATGAAGCTTTCGCTGCGATCGCTGAGCCATTTCACCGGGCGTCCCGTACGTTGCGCGGCCCACAGCACCAGGATGTCCTCCGGGTACAGGTTGCCCTTGGTGCCAAAGCCGCCACCCACGTCGCCGGCGCGCACGTGCACCCGGTCGGTCGGCACGCGGAAAATCGCCTCGGCCAGCAGGTTCCTGATGCGGTGCGGTGTCTGGGTTGCGGTAATGAGGTGATAGCGCCGGGTTTCTGCGTCGAACTCGCCGACACAGGCCCGCGGTTCCAGCGGGTTGCCGGCCACCCGCTGGTTGACCACACGGTGAGTGATTACGTGCGCCGCCTGATCCACGGCCCGCTGCGTCGCCTGGGCGTCTCCCAGCTCATGGACAAAGCACACGTTGTCGGGACGCTCCGACCAGACGGGCGGCGCATTCTGTTCAAGCGCGGCGGCGAGGCTCCCGGTGGCCGGCAACGGGTCGTAGTCGACCGCGACCAACTCGGCCGCGTCCCGGGCCTGGAAACTGGTTTCCGCAATGACCAGTGCCACTGCGTGGCCTACGCATAGCGCACGCTCGCGGGTCAGCGCCGGGAACGGCGTGCGGAACCAGTCGCCGCCGCTCAGTCCGGCCGGAATGCCGTCCACGGGCACCAGGCCGAGGCCGTCGGCAGCGTAGTCGTCGCCCGTCAGCACTGCGAGCACGCCGGGTGCGGCGACAGCTTCGGTGACATCGATCTCGTTGATCTTCGCGTGCGCGATGGGCGAGCGCACCACGCAGGCGAAGGCCATGCCCGGCAACGCAACATCGTCGACGAACCGGCCCCGGCCCGTTACCAGGCGCAGGTCCTCTACGCGCGGGGCCGGTTCCCCAAGGCCGGGGGACGCAGCGGGTTCACGTGCCTGTGATTCAGGTCCGGCCACTGCCTTCAGGTCTGCGCCACGCCGCGGCCAGCCAACAGCGCGGCAAAGTTTCCGCTCAGGATGTCCTGTTGCAGTTCTGTCGGCAACGCGCGCAGCCATTCGGTCGGTTGGGGCAGGCCCATCGGAAACGGCCAGTCGGAGCCGAGCAAGATCCGGTCGGCGCCGAAGACCTTGGCGGCGAGGGCCAGGAGATCGTGATCGTGGGCCACGCAATCTACCCAGAAGCTTTGCAGAACCTGGCGCGGGGATTTGCGCAGGGTGTCGATGCCCGGGCGGCCGGTGTCGAAGCCCTGCTGCCAGCGTCCGGCAACGGCAGGTACCGCGCCACCGCAGTGCGCGAGGCAGAAGCGAATGGCCGGGAAGTCTTCCACGACGCCGCCGAACACGAGTTCTGCAACGGCAACGGCCGTTTCATACGGATTGCCGGTCAGGTTGTGGCCGTAGAACGCACTGAGCCGGCCGTCGGCGCAGGCGCCCGGGTGCAGGAACGCGAAGCTTGCGCGTTCGTCCAGGGCGGCCCACACCTCGCGCATTGCGGGATCGGCGTAGCGAATCGTCGCCGCCCCGCCGGCCGGCAGGGAAAAACCCGCATAGGTGTCGCCCTGGCGGGCTGTCGCTTCACGGGCGGCGACGGCGGGGTGCTCCAGTGGCAGGTGAGCGAGCACCTGCAGACGATCCGGGAACCGGGTGGCGATAGCGGCCAGCCCGTCGTTCAGGTAGGCCGTCCAAGCGGCGGCCTGCGCGTTGTCCAGTTGCTGGCGGTAGACCGGCGGCGGTGCGGAGACCAGCGCGATGTCGACGCTGTTCGCATCCATCCATTCGATCAGCCGGTCCGGCTGGTACAGGCGGTCCAGGCCCAGCACCTGGCCGTCGATCTCCAGGTGGCCGCCGTCGACGACGCATACGCCACCGTGGGCGGCGACAGCGTTCGGCTCTGCGGGCACCAGGTGCGCGTGGACATCCACCACGCGTGCCTTGGCGCTGCGACGCGAAGCGCTCAAGCCTGTGCCTCCGCGTTCGCGATCCAGAAATCCGGCGACCATTCCGGACCCCAGAGCTTGGGTATGTCTTCCCAGTCTTTCGTCTTGCAGCTGTGGTCCAGTTGATCCATATCGGCAGAGATCTCGGTATGGCTGCCCCACGGATCCCGGATGTAGGCAAACAGGTTGGAGCCGAGGAACTGTCGCCCGGGGCCGAAGCCGCCCGTGTAACCCTGCTCGCGCATGCGGCTGAGGCAAAAGCCGAGCTGATCCATGTCGGCCATTTCGAAACTGCAGTGGTGCAGGCCCCGGGCCGGGTTGTTGACGATGGCGAAACAGTGGTGATCCCAGCAGGGCCCGGAAGGCGCATACAGGAAGCTGACAAACCCCGGCCGGCGATCGGATACGCCGAAGCCTAGCACCTCGCAGTAGAAGGCTTCGGCCTCTGCAACCTGTGGCGTGAAAACGAGCACGTGCTGAAAGCGCAACGGTCGTGCCGCCTGGTCGAGTTCCTGGTAGGCCAGGGCCCCCACCCGGTTCCGCTGGCCGAAGGTGTTTGCCGGCAGCGGCTGCACGGCGTCGCGCATCGGCGCCTGCGCCTGTGGGACCAGGTTGATCCATGTCCCCCACGGGTCCTGGAACCACAACCCGTCGCGGTAGCCGCCTGCAGGCGGGGCATCCTGGAACGCAGTTCCCCGAGCATGCAGCCGTGCGGCGAAGGCCTCGCGGTCGCCAGGGTCGATGGAAAAGGCGATGTGGTGCAGACGCTTGCGCGGACCGGTGGCCAGCACCAGTTCGTCCTGGGCGCGGCCGGCGCAGCCCATCACCAGCGCTGTCTCCCGGCTGCGTACATCCATGCCGAGACAGCCGAAGTAGGTCTCGGCGACCTCGAGGTCCGGCACTTCCAGGCCGAAACCATAGGCGCCGGTGACCCGCGGCTGTTTGGTTTGTGCTGCGTCGTTCATGTGGCGTCCGGTAACACCGCAATCGCGTTGATCTCGATCAGGTAATCCGGAGAGACCATCATGCTCACTTCCACCATCGTAGACGCCGGCAGCGGCGCCTGGAAATACTCGCTGCGCACCTTGTGAATGGCGTCGAAGTGGGTGATGTCGCGCACGTAGACATCCACACGGCATATGTCGTCCAGCGTGCCGCCGGCCGCCTCGACGGCCGCCTTCACGTTTTCGCAGACCTGGCGTGTCTGCACTTCGATGTCGCCGACCCCGGCGATGCTGCCGTCGGGACGTCGGGCGGTCATCCCCGAAATGAAAACCAGCTTGCCCCGTGCCTCGATGACGGTGGCCTGGGAAAACTGGCCGTTCGGCGTCGCCAGTCTGTCGGTTGTGATTTCTTGCTTGCTCATCGGTGTCGCTGGTCTCTCTGTCTATAACGTTCAGGCCGGCTACAGATCCAGGAGTCCGGTATCTACCTGCAACGAGGCCGCGACGTCGCGCAGCGATGTCGCGACCGTCCCGGGCAGGGTAATCATGTCACCAGCGCGATCATTGTCTACCCGACGCTGCCATTCCAGCTCGCCGGGACTGTAGACGCGCGAGACACCCGGCGCCCGCCTGGAGGCTCGCACCCGGGCCGCCGCTGCCGAGACTTCCGCCTCGAAATCTTCGAGCGGCCGGAAGCTGGCCACGTTCAGGGCCAGGAAAAAATGCGAGCAGTCGTAGGGAACGGCCCGGTCTCCGAACAGCGGTTTGACTGCGTCTCCCCAGGCGCCGGACGACAGGGCCCCGCACAACAGGTCGACCATGAACGCGAGCCCGAATCCTTTAGGGCCTGCAGCCGGCAGCAGCATGCCGCTGATAGCCGCCGCCGGATCCCCCGTGGGCACACCGTCGGCGTCGGTGGCCCAGGTGGGCGGGATCTCGCGTCCCTGCGCCTGCGCCATCCGAATCTTGCCCATGGCCACTTCACTCAGCGCCATGTCCACTGCCACTGGCGGCTCGTCAACGGACGGCAGCGCGATGGCCACCGGGTTGTTTCCCACCAGCGGTTCGGCGCCACCCGGCGCCGGCATTAGCGGGCGCGTGTTGCACATCGCAACGCCGATGCAACCGCGTTCGGCAGCGGCCAGCGCGTAACGGCTGGCGGTGCCGAAGTGGAACGCGTGGCGCACCGCCACCGCGCCGAGGCCGTGGCGCAGGGCGCGATCAACGGCCGTGGCCATCGCGTGGTCCGCCGTGAGCTGCCCCAGCGCGTGCTGCCCGTCCATGACCACCACCGCACCGGAGTCCTGCACCACGCGTGCGGCCGGCAACGCCGACACCGACCCCTTGCGCATGCGATCGACATATAGCGGCACCATCATGACACCGTGAGATGCACGTCCCTCCCGGTCTGCGTCCACCAGGGCCCCTGCCACCGTGCGGGACGCATCGTCCGCGAGACCAGCGGCACCGAACAGACGCTGCACCAGGTCCTGCAAGTCCCGGGCTTCGACGTTGATCGTGTCTTCGGTGCTCACTGCTGGTTCACACGGCGTGGATGGATGCCGCGGCGGTCACCGCGCATCCTGCTCGTCGGTGTACCACGACGGCATGGTCGGATAATGCGGGCCGTCGTAGATTTCCACGACCACCGTTTCCTCGTGGGCAACAGTAGGGCCGTGCACCGAACCCTTCGGGTTGCAGTAGAAGCTGCCGGCCGTCAGCACGAGCCCGGTGGGAATATATTCGTAGCGACCCTGCAGGCAGTACATCATCTGGTTGGAGTCGTGGGCGTGGGGCTTCGGAATGCCTGCGCCCTTGTCGAATTTGATCAACGCGACACTCGCGCCCGTCTCTTCGTTACGCCAGAGCATCTTCTCGTGCACGCCGGCGAGGGATTTGGGCCGCCAGCTCATCTCGTCTGCGCGGATCAGGATCTCTTCCAGTCCTGGCGGCGGCGGCCCCGGCGAGTGGTCAGAAGCGTTCACGAGCGTTTCCTGTTCTGTGGCTCGCGTCCATTGGAGACGCGACTCGCCTGTATCAAGATTATATCCGCCGCGGTGCGGGCTGCGGCCAGGCTCCGCAAGCCGTGCCAGGCTGGTTCCGGGCTGCGGCGAGGGAGTCCCCGGCTCCGGGCTGAAATCGTCAGGCTTTCGCGCCGAACAGCATGGCGGCGGCGCCCGGCTCGCTGCCGCCCGGACTTGCTGCCAGCACCTGGCGGCCCGCCGGGTCACGGATCATCTGCACAGTGACGGCCTGACCGATCGCCGGCTCGTCGCCCGCCCAGTGGGCCAGTACGACGGGCCCGGCGTTGAGCTGCACGGCCACCACGATCCACGGCAGGCGCTCGCGAAACATGGGTTCCAGGCTCGCGTGCAGGCGGGTCCAGCTGAGTAACTCACCGGTGCTGTCCACCGCCTGCCATTCCAGTTCACCGCTCAGACAATGCCGACAGACTTCGCGCACCGGGTACTGCACCCGCGCGCACTGCCGGCAGACCTGCAACTCCAGTGGCCCGGTCTCGCTCATCGGTCAAAGGCCCCGAGAATGGCTGCGGCACTGCACAGGCAACGGTCGTAGTTCACCATGCCGTAGCCGCTGACCAGGCCGACCCGGGCGTTGGGGACCTGCCGACCGAGGACCTGGCCGGTGAGCTGGCGCAGTGCCTCGACGGTGCCGAGATGGCCGCCGGCGAAACCGGCCTGGCCGGCAGACAGCTGGCCCCCGCAGGTATTCATGGGCAAATCCCCCGCGCACCTGAGGTCCCGGGTACGCAGCAGCTCCGGGCCTTCGCCCTTGGCGCAGAAGCCGAGGTCTTCCAACTGCTGCAGGGCGATCACCGGGTAATCGTCGTAGGTCTGCACGAAGTCCATGTCGGCGGGGCCCAGGTCGGCCGCGGCGTACAGATCATCCCGGAATTCCGCCCAGCCGCCGCGCAGCTGCACCGGGTCGTCCGGCCACGCGTTGTGTCGCTCGTCGGCGGCGAGGAGCTCCGCGTAGGGCAGGCCGAGGAAGCGCGCGTGTTCCACGGACGTGACGAGGAAGCCCTCCGCACCCGCACACGGCAGCACGCAATCGAACAGATGCACCGGCTCGGCAACGGGCCGGGCGTCCAGGTAGTCCTGCATACTCAGCGGTTTGCGCAGCAGCGCCAGCGGGTTGTGGCTGGCGTTGTCGCGCTGCGCGAGACACAGGCGGCCGAAGTCTTCGCGGGTGGCACCGTATTGCTCCATGTAGGCGCGGGTGATCAGCGCAAAGACCGCGTTGGGTCCGGCCGCGCCATACGGGTAAACCGCCTGGGCAGAAAAGCGGCTGAAGTTCTCGATCAGTTCCCGAAAGCCGCCCTTGTGCTGCGTATCGCCGGCCACGCAGGCGACGAATTCAGCGTCGCCCGCCTGGATGGCGCGGGCCGCACGGCGCAGGGAAACCACGGCGCTCGCGCCGCCCATGGGCAGATGCTCGGCCCAGCGCAAGGTCATGCCGAAATGTTCGCTCAGCGACACCGCGCTGTCGGGTGCCAGGGTCATGCTGGACACCGCCAGGCCGTCGACTTGCGTCTTGTCAATACCAGCGGTGGACAGCAGCTCTGCGACGCAGCGACCAATGAACCACGCGGCGCCGTGGTCGCTATAGCGCTCGTACGCAACGGTTACCGGGGCGAGGACGGCGACGCCTGCGTAGTCGCGGCTCATCGCGAAGCCCTTGCGATGCGCATATCGCGGTCGTCGGTTGCTGGTCTCATCAGCCTGGCAGAGTCCGTCCCGGTGAGAATGTCGCTAGTGTAACGCCCGCGCTGTCCTGGCGACGGACAGGAAACCGGCAGCGTGACATGTCAGGGTCAATGCGTTACAAGGATCGGGTCGGGACCAGATTTTTTGAAGCCCGCAGATAGAGTGAGGGTCGCCCGTCAGAATGACCCCGGAATCGCTCCGCAAGCAGTACGCAGAAGATATTCCGCTCGCGGAGCTGGAAGCCGACCCGTATCCGATCTTCCGACGGTTGCAGCAGGACCGGCCCCTGGCTTGGGTCGACAAGCTCGGCATGTGGCTGGCGACCCGCCACGCCGATGTGACCCACGTGCTCAATCACCCCGAGTTGTTCACCGCGGAGACGGAACCGTCGTTCCTGGCCGACGTGCTCGGCGTGAACATGCTGACGCTGGAAGGAGATGCGGCCAGGCGAATCAAGCGCGCGATGCAGCCGCCGTTCACCGCGGGTGGTCGATCCAAGGGCTTCATCCGGGACGAGCTGGAGAGCATCGCCCATGCCCGGGTAGATGAATTCATCGCTGACGGCGCGGTCGAGTTGATGGCCCGTTATGCGGAACCCATCAGCACGGTCTCGCTGCAACGGGTCCTGGGTCTCGATCACATCTCCACGCAGAAGATGTGGGACCTGTGCCAGGGCGTGTGCGCCGGGCTCGCGAACTTCGAAGGCAACCCGGAACTGGACCGCGTGTACCAGGCCGCGAAGGCGGAACTGGAAGAGATCCTGCGCGCGAAAATTGCCGAGGTCCGCAGCGCACCTGACGAATCTGCGATTGCGTATTACGTGGACCCGGCCAGGGACCTGAGCGAACACGAGATCATCAACAACGTGCGGCTGATGATCAGTGGTGGGATCAACGAGCCGCGTGATGGCATTGGCATGGTGGTCTATGCGTACCTCACGCACCTGGATCGCGACAAGCCTGCGAACCCGGACAAGGGCTTCTGGCTGAAATTCATCAACGAAGTGCTGCGGCTGTACTCGCCGGTAGGCACCGCGGCGCGCATGACCACCGAAGCGACGGAACTCGCCGGTGTCCGGTTGCCGAAGGGCGAGTTTATTGCCGGGTGCCTGAGCGCCGCCAACCGGGACCCCGGTTTCTGGACGGACCCGGACGAATTTATCCTTGACCGTAGCCAGAAAGATCATGTCGCGTTCTCCCAGGGGCAGCACAAGTGCCTTGGCTTGTGGCTTGGCCTGAATGAAATTCTCGTGGGCGCGTCGGTCTTGCTGGAACGGATACCGCAGCTGCGGCTGGACGAAAGTCAGCCGTTGAAGATCAGCGGTTTCGAATTCCGCGGTCCCAAGACCCTGCACCTGGCCTGGTAGCGCGGCGCAGGCATACACAGGCCCGGCCAACGATGCGATTATTTTCTCACCGGAAGCGCCCCGTCCATCTCGGTCCGTATCCCCTCGAGCGTTTGCGGAAAAAATCGGGCACGCCGGAGCTCAGCCGGATCGCGCCGCCGGCGCCTCTGCCACCGGACGACGGTCGGCCGACCCTTGAGGATGCGACCTGGGACTACCTGGACGTCGTGGACGGCATGCGCGACGGTGAAAGTGCGCCGCAGCGGGGACCGATTCCGGATGACCCGAAGGCTCGCACCGAGCACCTGAGAGCCGCCTGTTACTACCTGGACGCCAGCATGGCGGGTGTGTGCAGAATGCCTTCAAACGTCGAACTGCCCGACGCGGCACCCGCGTCAGCAGCACAGGAAGGCGGTTACGCACT
>CAMYJV010000006.1 GCA_947258805.1 uncultured Gammaproteobacteria bacterium
TACGCAGGCAGGGCAGTCAGATGCCCCGGAAAGCACCGCGCCGATCCTGAGCCTGAACATGAGCACTGTCTTTGAGCGCTTTTTCAACAAGGACCGTTTCATCCAGACCCTGGAACCCCGCGCGCTGTACACCTACATCCCGTCGCGCAACCAGGACGATCTGCCGGTGTTCGACACGATCGAGCCAGACCTGAACATCGTTCAGCTGTATCGGACCAACCGCTACATGGGCTACGACCGCCTGGCCGACGCAAACCAGGTGGCGCTCGGCGTAACGACCCGGGTCATTCGCGCCGAGACCGGTGTCGAATTTCTCAGCGCCACGGTTGGCCAACTGCGGTACTTCTCGGATTCCAACGTGACGCTGCCAGGCACAGAGCCCGTCGACGACAACTCGTCGGATTACCTCGCCGAACTCACTACGCGTTTCGCCAACTACTGGCGCGTGGACCTCGGTTACCAATGGAACACCGATGACACCGACACCCGCAAGGCTGAGGCGCGCATGGCCTATCGCCGGGATGACAAGCGTATCGGGGTTCTTTCCTACCGTTACCGCAAGAGCCTGCTGCAGGAGATCGACGCCGTCCTGGCATGGCCTATCGCCGAGCACTGGAACTTTGTCGGCCGCTTCAATTTCTCCCTGCGGGGCAACGAACCGCTGGAACGGTTCGCCGCACTGGAATACGAAACCTGTTGCTGGGCCGGGCGTGCAGTCTGGCGCAGCGACCTGGCGCGGCGCAACGGCGAATCGGATGAGTCGGTAGGCTTTCAGGTCGTGCTGAAGGGCTTCGGTGACCCCGGCACCGCAGCGGAGTCGTTACTGGATCGTGGTATTCTCGGCTACAACTAACCGGACCCCAGTTATGTCTCGTCACGCCGTCGTAATTCCGTTCGCCTTGTTGCTCCTGTCGGTCAGCACTGCCCTGCACGCCCAGACCCGGGAGCTCAGCAGCTCGGGGCAATTGCTGGACGGTATCGCCGCGGTGGTGAACGATGGCGTCGTGCTAAAGAGCGAACTGCAGATCGAGCTTCAGCGCATTGTCGAACGACTGGAACAGCAGGGCACGCCGGTACCGCCCATGCGCCAGCTGGTTCCCCAGGTCCTGGAACGGCTGGTCGTGCAGCGCATCCAGCTGCAACGAGCCGAACGGGTCGGTCTGCAGGTGTCGGACGAAACGCTCAACGTAGCGCTGGCCAGCGTGGCCGAGCGCAACGGCGTGAGCCTCGGCGAGCTGCCCGGCCTGCTGGCCAGAGACGGCATCGATTACTCGGTGTTCCGCGAAGATTTGCGCAACCAGATCACCGTCGACCAGCTGATGCAGCGTGATGTGATGTCACGAATCAACGCCTCGGAACGAGAGATCGAGGAATACATGGAGCGGCAGAAAGGCCGCCAGTTCGTCGACGAAGACTTCAAGCTCAGCCAGATTCTCATTGCAACCTCGCCGACTTCCAATGCGGAAGAGGTCGCCGTCGCGCAGACCAAGGCCAGGGATCTGCTGAATCGGGCCCGGGCGGGTGAATCCTTTGCCGAACTGGCCGTAGCCTACTCCGACGGCCAGAAAGCCCTGGAAGGCGGCGAGCTCGGCTGGCGGAAGGGCAACGAGCTGCCCACTCTGTTTGCCAGTGTGGTGCCAGCCATGCAGCCCGGGCAGGTCTCCGAACCCATTCGCAGCAACAGCGGCTTTCACCTCGTGCGGCTGGACGAGCGCCGTGGCGCGGAACCCATCATGGAGAACCAGGTCAGGGCAAGGCACATCCTGATCACGACCAACGAAGTGCTGGACGACGATGCGGCGCGCGAGAAACTCAGCGAGATACGCCGGCAAATTCTGAACGGTGATGATTTCGCTGCCGTGGCGACGGCAATATCAGAAGATCCTTCATCGGCCATCGAGGGTGGGGACATGGGCTGGACGAATCCCCGGTCCTTCGTCCCGGAGTTCGCCGCGATGTGTGAAACGCAACCCATTGGTGAACTGAGCGAACCGTTCAAGACGCAGTTCGGCTGGCATATTCTGGAGGTACAGGATCGCCGCGTGCAGGACACTACGGAAGAAGTTCGCCTGCAGCGGGCCACGATGGCCATCCGCAACAGCAAGCTCGGCGAAGAAACGGAACTCTGGGCCCGACGTCTGCGCGATCAGGCCTACGTCCAGTACCGCATGTAAGCTGGGACAACGCGGGCCACGCGTCCGTGATGGAAACCAGTGACCGCAACGATTCCACGCATTGCAGTAACGCCCGGTGAGCCAGCCGGCATCGGTCCCGACCTGTGCCTAGAGCTGGCCCGGCGGGACTGGCCCGCGGAACTGGTCGCCGTTGCCGACCCCGACCTGCTGGCCGACCGGGCCGCGAGCCTGGGATTCGATATCCGCTTCTCAGCTTACGATGCCGCCGCAGCGCCGGAACCTTCGCGGGCAGGGCGGCTGAAGATCTGTGCCCAGGGGACGGCCACGGACTGCAGGCCCGGCAAACTCAACCCGGCCAATGCTCGCTATGTGCTGACTACCCTGGACCGCGCCTGCGACGGCTGTCGGCACGGTGAATTCGCCGCGATGGTTACCGGGCCCGTGCATAAAGGCATCATCAACGATGCCGGCATACCGTTCTCCGGCCACACGGAATACCTGGCACAGCGCTGCCAGGCCGAGCGTCCGGTCATGCTGCTTGTTGCCGACGATCTGCGCGTTGCGCTGGTCACCACCCATCTGCCGCTGCGTAGTGTGCCGGATGCGATCAGTATCGAAGTCATCGTTGCGACCGCGCGGATCCTCGATGCCGGCCTGCGCTCGGCTTTTGGCATCGCAGCGCCGCGCATCCTGGTACTCGGCCTGAACCCCCATGCCGGCGAATCCGGTCACCTGGGCACAGAAGAGGGCGACATTATCGTACCCGCCATCGACCAGCTCCGGGCCGAAGGCATTGGCGTGACGGGACCGCTCCCGGCCGATACCGCCTTCACACCGCCGTCCCTGGCACGGGCAGATGCCGTACTCGCCATGTACCACGACCAGGGGTTGACGGTGCTGAAGCATCGCGGTTTCGGGCACGCCGTCAATGTGACCCTGGGCCTGCCCATCGTGCGTACCTCGGTCGATCACGGCACCGCGACAGAACTGGCTGGCAGCGGCCGGGCAGATAGCGGCAGCTTCGTCGCGGCGCTGGATCTCGCGATCCGCGTCAGCACCCAGCATTCGGCGTGAGTTACGGCCCGCCCCGCAAACGCTTTGGCCAGCATTTCCTGCACGACCCCGGCGTGCTCGACCGGATCATCAGGACCATTGCACCGGCTGCCGGCGACCATCTCGTTGAAATTGGGCCCGGTCGCGGCGCACTGACCCGGCCGCTGCTTAACCAGGTCGCCCGTCTCGACGTGGTGGAACTGGATCGTGATCTCGCCGCCGGCCTGCGGGCCGAGCTGCCGGATCCGCGGCTGCACGTGCACCAGGGCGACGCGCTGCGCTTTGATTTTTCCGCACTGGGCTCCGACCTGCGACTCGTAGGCAATCTGCCCTACAACATATCCACGCCGCTGCTTTTTCACCTGCTTGGCTTCAGTGAGTGCTTTCGGGATCTGCACGTGATGCTGCAGAAAGAGGTGGTGAATCGCATGGCCGCGGCACCCGGCGAGGGCGACTATGGTCGGCTGACTGTGTCCCTGGCCGCCCGCTGCAGCGTCGAACGGCTGTTCGTCATTCGCCCCGGCGCGTTCACTCCGCCACCGCAGGTAGACTCGGCCTTTGCCCGACTCGTGCCGGACCCCGAAAGGCGAGCGCTGATCGAGTCCGAGCCAGTGTTCGACCAGGTGGTGAGACAGGCGTTTTCCCAGCGACGCAAGCAGCTGCGTAACAGCCTGCGGGGCCTGATTGACCCGGCCGGCCTGCGGGAGCTTGGTATCGATCCCGCCAGCCGCCCGGAGACGCTCGGAGTCGACGCCTTCACGCGCATTGCCAATCGTTGCGCGCGCCAAAAGTCCTGACGGTCGCAGGTTAGAATATGCCGCTAATGATGGCCGGACAGCAAAGCGACGATATTCGTATCGAGGTGCAAACTGCGTACCTTCCGGATCAGTCTGAACCGTCGGAAGGCCGTTACTTGTTCTCGTATACGATCTCGATTCACAACGACGGCGCTCTACCCGCGCAGCTGCTGACCCGCCACTGGTTGATCACCGATGCCAACGGCAAGGTGCAGGAGGTGCGCGGTGACGGCGTGGTTGGCGAGCAGCCGAAGATCGCGCCCGGCAAGCTGCACCGTTACTCCAGCGGCGCAGTCCTCGAAACGCCCGTCGGCACTATGGAAGGCAGCTACGGAATGGTCAGCGACGACGGCGATCAGTTCGAGGCGGTCATTCCCTGTTTTCGCCTGGCGGTGCCGGGCATCCTCAACTAGCGCGTTTTATTGCGATGGCGGTTTACGCAATTGGCGACGTGCAGGGCTGCTACAAGGAGCTCGCGCGGCTACTCAAGCGACTGAAGCTCGAACCCGGCAAAGACGAAGCCTGGTTCGTCGGCGATCTCGTCAACCGCGGCCCGAAATCGCTGGAGACTCTGCGGCTTATCCGTGACCTGGGCGATATGGCAGTAGCCATCCTGGGCAATCACGACCTGCATCTGCTGGCCCTCGCGCTGGCCGGCGACGTACCGGTGTCGCGCGGCGATCTTGGCGCGGTCCTGGATGCCCCCGACAGCGATGAGCTGATCGACTGGCTGCGGCGCCGACCGCTGGCGCACTACCGACCTGACCTCAATACGCTGATGGTGCACGCCGGTGTAGCGCCGCAGTGGGACCCGCTGCAGACGATACGCTGCGCCCGCGAGGTCGAACAGACGCTGCGGGGCGACGGTGCAGCAAAGTTCCTGGCGGCCATGTACGGCACACGCCCGAACCTCTGGGACCCCGGTTTGCGTGGCCTGGAGAGGCTGAGATTCATTACCAACTGCCTGACCCGTATCCGTTTTGTGGGTGAGGACGGGCGGCTGGATTTTGACCAGAAGGGCAAACCTGATGCGGCGCCGGCCGGTCTGACCCCTTGGTTCGATATGCCGGACCGCGCCACGTCTTCGGTCCGAATCGTCTTCGGTCACTGGTCCACGCTCGGTTTGTTGCAGCGTCCCGGCCTGCTGGGCCTGGATACCGGCTGCGTCTGGGGCGGTGCGCTAACCGCTGCCCGCCTCACCGGTCCGATACGGATAGTGTTCGAGCAGTCGCGAGGCTACCGGAAGGCGAAAGGGAAGAAGTCATAGGAATCGCGGCTGAAGCCGCTCCTACCAAGAGGCCCATTAACATGTCAGGCGGGTCTTGGTAGGAGCGGCTTCAGCCGCGATTCCCTTCCCTCAGCCGCGATTCCTTTCCTTCAGACTGCCACCGCCGCCTTGATATGCGGGTGGGACTCGTAGCCGAGAATCTCGAAGTCCTCGAAGCGGTAGTCGAAGATCGACGGCGGGCTGCGGTGAATCGCCAGGCGTGGCAACGGCAACGGCTCTCTTTGCAACTGCTCGCCGGCCTGCTCGAGGTGGTTCAGGTACAGGTGGCAGTCGCCGCCGGTCCAGATGAACTCCCCCACCTGCAGGCCGGCCTGCTGTGCTACCAGGTGCGTCAGCAGTGCGTAGGACGCAATGTTGAAAGGCACCCCGAGAAAAATGTCGGCGCTGCGCTGGTACAGCTGGCAGGACAGTCGGCCGTCGGCCACATAGAACTGGAACAGGCAATGACACGGCATCAGGGCCATCTGGTCGAGTTCACCAACGTTCCAGGCGCTGACCAGGATCCGGCGGGAATTCGGGTCGTTGCGCAACATGTCGATGACTTCGCTGATCTGGTCGACTTCGCGACCGTCCGGCGTGGGCCACGACCGCCACTGGGCACCGTAAACGGGGCCGAGGTCGCCGTTGTCGTCGGCCCACTCATCCCAGATGCTCACCTTGTGCTCGTGCAGGTAGGCCACATTGGTATCACCCCGCAGGAACCAAAGCAGTTCGTGGATGATGGAACGCAGGTGAATTTTTTTCGTCGTGACCAGGGGGAAGCCCTGGCGCAGATCGAAACGCATCTGGTGACCAAACACGCTCAACGTGCCCGTGCCGGTGCGATCACCCTTTCGCGCGCCTTCGTCCCGCGCGCGCCGCATCAAATCAAGGTATTGCTGCACTGTCTGTCGTGTACTCCGGTTCAGGTAGTCGAAGGCGCCGCAGTCTGCGGGTTACGGTAAGCAAGCCACATCAACACGCAGCCGGCAATAATCATCGGTAAGGTCAGGACATGCCCCATCGTGAGCCAGCCAAAGGCCAGGTAGCCGATGTGCTCGTCGGGCAGGCGCACGAACTCCACCAGGGCCCGGAAGGTCCCGTAACCTATCAGAAACAGCGCCGACACGGCCATGGTGGGCCGCGGCTTTGCCGAGAATGTCCACAACAGCAGGAACAGCACCACGCCCTCGAGCAAGGCCTCATACAGTTGCGACGGGTGCCGCGGCTGCCCGTTGACGATGAAGGCCCAAGGGACGTCCGTCACGCGCCCCCACAGCTCACCGTTGATGAAATTACCCAGGCGTCCCGCACCGAGGCCAATGGTCACCGCGGGCGCTACCGCGTCGATCACGGCCCAGAAGCGCAGACCGTGCACGCGGGCAAACCAGGTCACCCCCACCAGCACGCCGAGAAAACCGCCGTGGAAAGACATCCCGCCTTCCCAGATCCTGAACAGGCTCAGCGGGTCTGCCAGCAGGTTCTGCCAGCCATAGAACAGCACGTAACCGATGCGCCCGCCGAGGATGACGCCCAGCGCAATGTAGAAAATGATGTCGGCCGCCTGCTCCGGGTTCAGGGGCGAGAGGCCGCGCAGCGCGCGGAGACGCAACAGCCACCAGCCACCCACAAAGCCCACCAGGTACATTAGTCCGTACCAGCGGATAGCCAGCGGGCCCAGTTGCAGCGCGACAGGATCGAAACCCGTGTATTCCCACATGGCGCAAGTCTACGGGGCCGGTGCAAAGCGGCCAAGGGGACCGCTGGAGCGGTGGCGACGGTATAGACTGGGCGACCGTTGCCGCACGCGAGCCCTCATGAACCGACTGGCCCAGGAAACCAGCCCCTACCTGCTGCAACACGCAGACAACCCGGTGGACTGGCAGCCGTGGAACGAAGCGGCCCTCGAAGAGGCCCGTCGATCGGGGCGGCCCATCCTGCTGTCCGTGGGCTATTCCGCCTGCCACTGGTGCCACGTGATGGCCCACGAGTCTTTCGAGGACCCGGCCATCGGCGCGCTGATGAACGAGCTGTTCGTGAACATCAAGGTAGACCGGGAAGAGCGCCCGGACCTGGACCGGATCTACCAGACAGCGCACCAGTTGATCGCCCGACGCCCCGGCGGCTGGCCACTGACCATGTTCCTGGATCCGGACAGCCTGCGCCCCTTCTTCGGCGGCACCTATTTCCCCAATACCCCGCGTCACGGCATGCCCGCCTTCCCGGATCTGCTGCGCAAAGTGGCCGCCTATTTCCAGGACAATCGCGAGGAGATTCGTGAGCACGGGCAGGCCCTGCTGGACGCCTTCGAGAGCCTGGAACCCGGCGTGCCCGGGGCGGGCGAACTGAATCCTGCGCCGCTGGCCGGCGCTCGGTCGGCTTTACTGCAGCAATTGGACCAGGAGAACGGCGGGCTCGGCACCGCGCCGAAGTTTCCTCAAACGTCGAGCCTGGAGCGACTGCTGCGCCACTGGCGCGCCGGCGCGCATGCCGCCGAGCCCGACACCCAGGCACTTTATGCCGTTGCACTGACCCTGAGCCGGATGGCCGAGGGCGGCATCTACGACCAGCTCGGCGGCGGCTTCTGCCGCTACTCGGTGGATACCTACTGGGAAATTCCGCACTTCGAGAAAATGCTGTACGACAACGGCCCGCTGCTCGCGCTGTACGCGCAGATGTGGCTGGTCAGTGGTGACGAGACTTACCGCCGGGTGGCGAATGAAACGGCCGACTGGGTCGTGCGCGACATGCACGCGGTGGGCGGCGCGTTCTGCGCCACGCTGGACGCCGACTCCGAGGGCGAAGAAGGCAAGTTCTACGTATGGACACCGGACGAGGTGCGCAAGCAGCTCGATGCCGACGAGTACGCAGTGCTCGCCGTGCATTACGGGCTGGACGAACCCGCTAACTTCGAGGGGCAATGGCATCTGCGCGTGCACAAGCCGCTGGGCGAAGCAGCCACGGCGGCCGGGGTCACCGAGTCTGCAGCCCGGCGCCTGCTGGACACGGCCCGGTCGAAGCTGCTGGCCGTGCGCGAGGGCCGCGTGTGGCCCGGCCTGGACGACAAGATCATCGCGAGCTGGAACGGCCTGATGATCCGGGGTCTCGCCATTGCCGCACGGGCTCTGAAACGCGACGACCTGGCATTGATCGCCGCCCACGCGATGGATTTCATCCGCAACCAGATGGTCATCGACGGCAAGTTGATGGCGGTGCACAAAGACGGCCAATCGCGGTTCCCGGCCTATCTCGATGACCATGCCTTCCTGCTCGATGCATTGATTGAGCTACTGCAGGCTCGCTGGGATACCGGGCACCTGGAATTTTCGATCTGGCTGGCCGACCGGCTTCTGGATGGCTTCGAGGACAAAGATCGCGGCGGCTTTTTCTTCACGGCGAAAGACCACGAGGCCCTGATGCACCGCTCCCGGCCTTTCGCCGACGAGTCACTGCCGGCCGGCAATGCCATCGCGGCGCTGGCGCTGAATCGCCTTGGCCACCTGCTCGGCGAGACCCGCTATGTCGATGCTGCGGAACGGGCGCTGCGCGCGGGCTGGGCGCCAATGAGCGAGTTTCCCCACGGCCACGCAGCGCTGCTGAATGCCCTCGAGGAATACCTGCAGCCGCCGGTGATCGTGGTGATTCGCGGTGACGCCGACGCGGCGCGGGACTGGGCGCGACAACTCGACGGACTCTATGCGCCGCGTCAGCTGGTGTACGCGGTACCGGCGGATGCGACAAAGCTGCCGGGCGCACTGGCCGATCGCGCCCCCCATGATGCCACCGTGGCGTACATCTGCGAAGGCACCCGCTGCAGCGCGCCGGTGGCAACAGTCGATGAACTGGCCGCCGCCCTGGCGCAGACGAGCCAGCCAGCCTCGCGCCCATAGCCGGCCAACGCGCTGCGGCTGCGGGAACACGCCCAACAGATTCCTGTAAAATGCCGGCCCGCACGCCAGACTGACGGAGCCAAAAGATAATGAAGATGCGCCTGTTGATCGCTGCCGCTGTACTTGTTTTTATGGCCCAGCTCGCGCTGGCCGACCACCAGTACCTGACCCTGGATTTAAACGGCGACCTGCTGGTGTCGGGACCGTTCAACATGGTCATCCCAATGCCGCCGTCCGCTACGCCGGCGAAGACCCGGCACACGAAATCGAGCTTCGGCATGGAGCAACTGCGGACCTCGCGCGGCGGCTATTACGACGATGACCGGATCCTGGTCATCGAGGTGGAAACCACCGATGCCGAGCCCGGTACGATCAGCTACGAGGGCATGCCTGTTGTCGAGATGGCGGGCCTGGAACTACCCAGCCGCAGCGCGTGCCTGGCCGTCAGCCAGGAGCAGGTCGACGCCGGCGATGAACCGGTGCTGGTATTCATGAGCACGAACGGCTTCGATCCAACGCCAGCCATCTACGGCCGCCAGCTGTTCATGATGAACGCAGACGGCACCGGCGAAGGTATCGCCCTGTACGCCAAGCGCGTCGGCAGCTGTGCGGTGGTGGACGACGCGTTCATTGCCGAATTCGACGGGCAGTTCGAGCGCTTCGTAGCAGCCGTGCGCGCCGCGAATCCGCCAGCAGAGTAGCCCGCTACTGGCCACAGCCCCTGCTGCGAGCAGTTGGCCCCGGCGACGCGTGTCTGGACCACGGAACCTATCCAGGCGCAGAAACGGGGATGCTGCATGAGCCCCTTGTCGTTGAAGCGCGCAAGGTCTTGGACATCCTGCTTCATGCGCCCGACGACAACGCTCTGAGTCAGGACGCTGGTCACCACCACATTCTGCCCGTCATCGTGTTGAATCTTATCAGGGCCGAACCGTCTTGCGACCGGGCCTGCCGTCGCTCGTCACCAGTGCCCGCGGTCTTCGCCAGCGGCATGCTTCAACCTGTCGGCATCGTCGCCCAGGTAGCGGTCGATCATGAAATGCGCCAGGTAAATCAGCGGCGTCATGGCGATGGCGGCCAGAAATTTATAGCCGTAGTTCAGCGTGCCCACCGCCAGGAACTGGTCAATCGGCCAGTTCTGCGGACCCAGCACGAAGGCGATGTACAACACGACATAGCTGTCGACCAACTGTGAGATCAGCGTCGAACCCGTCGCGCGGAGCCAGATCTTGCTCTCACCGGTGATCCGCCGGACGCGGTGATAGACCGTGACATCAAGCAGCTGGCCGATCAGGAAGGCCACCAGGGAGCCAACGATGACCCACAGGCCCTGGCCAAAGATGCCGGCGAAGGCCACCTGCATGTCCGGAATGCCCTGCTCCTCGTACGAAGTCACCCACCAGTCAGCCGGCGCGATCTGGATGGCCGCAAAGGAAAAAATGAAAGCATAGACAATCAGGATGATTGTCAGCCAGGTGATGAACTTTACGCCTCGGCGACCAAAGTATTCGTTAATGACATCCGTCATTACGAACACGAAGGGCCACAGCAATACCCCGGTGGTGAAATTCAGCGTGCCGGTCTGGCCGAACAGCGTCCAGTTCAGTGGCTCGAAGCCCAGCGCAGTCTCCAGCGCGAAGATCTTGATGCCGACGAATTCGGCAAGCACCGCGTTGACCAGGAAAAACCCGGACAGCACGACGAACAGCTTGCCGGCCTTGTCGTCGGCGCGCATCAGCTCAGCAGCACGCGTAACCAGGCGACGCCAAGGCTGGTGACGACGGCCACGGTCAACGGCAAGCGCGCGGACGGATACCACGCCGGGGCGGCGCCCGCCTCCACGGCACGCCAGTCCGCCGCATTCAGCGCTGCGAAGCTCAACAACATGACCGGAAAAGCCGCCAGCGGGGGCAGCAGCAGCGTCACCCACGCGATCAGTGCCGGAACTACGCTGAGGGCGAGCTGCCGGTCACGCGCCGGATGCCCGGAGTGCATCGCGAGCCCCCAATGGACGGCACCCATGAAGGACAGGATGATTGCGGCGTAGGCAAGCAGCGCCCGTTCTGCCAGGGCTGCCGGGCCGGGCGCCGCGACCCACACGGCAACGGCACCGCCGACAAACGGCAGCAGGCCAAGATAGCCAAGCAGGCGGGCCGGGCGCGGCTCCGCATGCTCAGTCATTTGTGCAGGCACACCACGCCGACCAACCATCTTGCATGCAAGCTCATTCCTTGTTCCCCGTGTCTCGACTCAGGACAGTCGCAGCGGCAAGTCTCGCAACCGGCGACCCGTGGCCGCAAATACCGCGTTTGCCACCGCGGGAGCGATGGCCGGCGTGCCGGCCTCGCCGATACCGCCCACGTGGGAAGTGGACTCGATAATATGCGTTTCAATGGCCGGCGCGTCGGCCATTCGCAGCATCGGGTAGTCGTGGAAGTTGCTTTGCTGCACGTGCCCGTCAGCGACCTGCAGCTCCCCTTGCAGGGCAGCGTTCAATCCGAACAGGATGCCTCCTTCCATTTGCGCGCGCACGATGTCCGGATTGATCGCAATGCCGCAGTCGACCACGCAGGTCACGCGGTGCACGCGGATGCGCCCGCCCGTTATCGACACCTCGGCCACCTGGCCAACGACAGTCTCGAAACAGGCATGCACCGCCAGGCCCTGGTAACGGCCCGCCTGCGGCCGGCCCCAGCCTGACAAATCTGTCAGACGGTTCAGCACTGCCAGGTGCCGCGGTTGTTCGACCAGGTGCCTGCGCCGGTACTCGGCGGCATCCACATCAGCCAGGTGCGCGAGCTCGTCGATAAAGGACTCCACCACGAACGCATTGTAGGAATTGGCCACGGAGCGCCAGATGCCGACGGGTAGCAGCGGATTCAATGCATGCAGGGTCACGCGCACATTCGGTGCCGCGTACGGAAAGGTCACCGCGCCGTCGCGGGCCTGGTAGGGCCCCAGCAGTTTGACCTGCAGCGGGCCGATGAAGTCGGCCAGTTTGTCGGTGAAGCTGCGCGACCAGCTTTCCGGTGCCAGGCTGGCAAGTCCAAGGGGCAGGATTGCCGACGCGTGTTCCGGGGCGACCAGGGCGTGATCCCAGCCCGCAAGTTGGCCGTCAGCGTCGATGCCGGCGCGCAGCCGGTGCATCGTCGCGCTGCGGTAATAGTCGTAGCGCAGATCATCTTCGCGAGACCAGACGAGCTGCACCGGCGCCGCTACCTGCAGTGCCACCTGCATCGCTTCGACAACGAAGTCCATCGTGGCGCGCCGGCCAAAACCGCCGCCGGCAAAAGTCGTGTGCACGTCAACCTGGTTGCGGCGCAGTCCCGTCAGGTCACAGGCCACCTGCCGGGCCAAGTCCGGCGCCTGCACCGGCGCCCAGATTTCGCAACGGTCCGGCGCCAGCCGCACGGTGGCGTTCATAGTTTCCATCGTGGCATGGGCGACGAAAGGCGTTCGGTACTCGGCCTCGATCCCGGCCCTGGCGCCGGTCAGCGCGTTGTCCACGTCGCCGTCATCGCGCGCGCGCTTGCCGTCGTTGCGGGCAATGCGTGCTCGCTGTTCTTCCCGGAGGGCTGCCACCGTGAAGCCGGCCAGCGGACCGTCCTGCCACTCTGCGCGAAGCCTGGACGCGGCGCGTTGCGCCTGCCAGAAACCGTCGGCGACTACCGCCACGCCTGCAGAAATTTCAATGACGTGGCGGACGCCGGGCATGCTGGCGGCTTCGTCGGCTGCAAAGCCCAGCAGGCTGTCGCCGGCGCGCGGCGGGCGCACGACGATGGCGGTCAACATGCCGGGCAGGCGGACATCGCTGCCAAACACGGTGCGGCCCGTGACCTTGTCCGGGACGTCAGATCGCGGGACGTCGCCGCCGATCCAGCGGTACTGGCCAGCCGGTGTCAGCGCCGGAGACCGCGGCACTGACAGTGCGCCGGCGGCCGACGCCAGCTCTCCATAGGTCACTCGCTCACCGGTAATCGCGTTCAGCAGGGTCGCGTCGCCCGTGACCTGCACCCGGTCAGTCGGAATGTCCCAGCGCCGGGCGGCCGCCTCGCGTAGCATCTCGCGCGCCGCGGCACCGGTCTCACGGATTGTGTCCCAGCGACTGCGCATGCTGTTGCTCTCGGCAGTCAGCTGTGATGGCGTCTGGAACAGCGGCAAGACCGGCGCGTGCCGAGGTGTGATCTGATCCGGGCGCGCGCCCAGTTCTTCCGCCATCAGCGTGACGAAGCCGGTCATCACACCCTGGCCCATCTCGATCTTGTCGACCTGCAGAATGATGTCGCCGTCGGGGCTGACCTGCAGATAAGCGTTAGGTTCGAGGTCGTCGTCCGCGCCCAGGCGGGGACCCTCATCGGCATTGCGGACCAGGCTGAGAACGAGACCGCCGCCGGCCAGCACAGCGGTGCCAGCCAGCAAACGGCGGCGGGTGAGTGTCTTCGCCACCTCCTTTCTCCCTGAGTATCCGTCGCAACCAGCAGGACCCGGGATTCTATGCTGCCCGACGGGTGGCGCCCAAGCCGCCAAACCACGCGCTATAGTCGGCGATCGCTCCTGATATGCACGGGCTGGCGCTGAAATGACGATCCCCACACTCGTTATCGGCAACAAGAATTACTCGTCCTGGTCATTGCGCGCGTGGCTGTTCCTGCACGCAACGGGCGTAGAGTTCGAAGAGCGCCGTGTCCCGCTGGACACGCCCACGTTCAAGGCGACCATGGCCGAGCTGTCGCCCACCGGCCGCGTACCGGTGTTGCTGGACGGTGCCGTGCGGGTCTGGGAGGCCCTCGCCATTTGCGAGTACGCGACCGACAAGTACCGCTTGCCGGGCTGGCCCGCCGAGTCTGCAGCACGGGCCGAGGCGCTGGCCGTTGCCCACGAAATGCACGGGGGCTTTCCCGCGCTGCGTGCAGAGCTGCCCATGAACTGCCGTGCCCGGCGAACGGGTGTGGTGCCCTCTGCCGCCGCGCAGGCAGACATTGAGCGAATCGCGGCAATCTGGATCAGTTGCCGGGAACGATCCCGTGGTGACGGCCCGTTCCTGTTCGGTGACTTCAGCATCGCCGATGCGATGTACGCGCCGGTCGCCCTGCGGTGCCTGACCTACGGCGTGCCGCTGCCGCCGGCCGCCGGCGCCTATGCTGAATCCGTGGCAGGGCATCCGTCCGTCGGGCAGTGGGTGGCCGCAGCCAGTGCCGAAACAGAGTCCATTCCCCACGAAGAGGTGGGCGAGCCACTGGCAGACTGAACGGAACGCGAAGATGCGCGCAAAGCAGTAGTATCGGCACAATCAAAGGGGCGGGCTGACGGCTCACTCCGATAGCGAGGAGACAACCGTATGTGGATCCGCAAGAGCCGCAGAGACCGCCTCACGGGCCAGCGCACGCCGCTGCCGACGCAGGTCATTTCCAACGGCGAATTCGCGCCGATGCCGCAGACCATGGACCAGAAGCAGGTCGAAGAACTGCTGCTGGGGATGGCGGGCGAATACGGGCGCAAGCTGGGACTGTCGCGACGGGATTTTCTGCGCACCTCCGGTGGCATGGCCACCGCCTTCCTGGCCATGAACAAGGTCTGGGGGGAGAACTTCAGGGTGAGCGAAGCCGAGGCGCTGGACGCGTCAGCCTTTGGCGAGCCCTGGCCGAAGGATGAATTCATCTTCGACATACAGACTCACCACGTGAAAGACAGCATCAACGGCCCCCTCGCCTTTCGCCGCCAGACCGGTCGCCTGGGCCTGAACCCGATGCTGGCCGAGGTCGCGCCGCAGCCCACTGACCTGCACCGCGCAAACTACCTGAAAGAAATCTTCCTCGACAGTGACACCGTGATGGCGATGATCTCCGGCGCTTCCATCGGCCCGCGCGAGCACTACGCGCTGCCGGCCGAAGACATGGTCGGCACCCGCAATACGATCAATAAGGTCGCCGGGTCGCAGCGCATGCTAAGCCACGGGCTGGGCGACCCCACCCAGGCCAACGCCTTCGAAGATGCGGAATACCAGGTCGAGGAACTCAAGATTGACGGCTGGAAGTTCTACACGGGCAATCCTCTCGGCGCATGGCGGCTGGACGACGAAGAGGTGGGTGTGCCCTACCTGGAAAAGATTCGCGATCTCGGCGTATGGAACCTCAGCATGCACAAGGGTCTGCCCCTGCCTGGCCGCGATCCGAAGAGTAAGCCCGCGGACAAGCCGAAGGGTTGGTACTGGATACCGGACGATGTGATCCCGGCGGCACGGCTGTTCCCGGAGATGAATTTCATCGTCTACCACTCGGGCATGAAGAACATGGTTGCGACCCTGCCACCCGGCCGGAGCGGTATCGGCGAAGACGGTTATCTGGAGTGGACCACCGATCTGGCCAGGGACGTCACTGAAAATCCGGACGTCACCAACGTGTATGCCGAACTCGGCACGGTATTCGCGTTTTCCGTGGTGACTCACCCCGACATCGCCGGCCACCTGCTTGGCCAGCTGCTCACCAGCTTCGGTCCGGACCGGATCCTGTGGGGCACCGACTGCATCTGGTGGGGCTCGCCGCAATGGATCATCGAGGCTTTCCGGCGTTTCCAGATTCCCGAAGCGCTGCAGGAACGCTATGGCTACCCGGCCTTGACGGACCAGGATCGCGAAAAGATCTTCGGCCTGAACGCAGCGCGTCTGTATGGCATCGACGTGGATGCCGCGCGCAAGGCGCTGCCGGCCGACGGCCTGGCTGCTGTGAAGAATACCTACCGCGAGTCCGGTGGCGAACGCACCGACACCGCCTTCGGCTGGGTGCCGGCGTGACCCGCTTCCAGCGCATCGCCCTGCTCGCGACCGCACTGCTCGGGCTGGCGGCGGGCGACGCGCTGGCGCAGGTCGCAGAGCAAGACAGCGCGCTGGCAACCACCGACTGCACGCCGCGCGGCGAGCTGCGGGGCAACGCGGCCCGCGGCGCAGAACTGCACCTTGCAGACTGCGCCGAGTGCCACGGCGACACGGGCAAGGTGGACGTAATCGTGATGCACATGGACGAACCGCCAATGGACCAGAGCGACGCGCAGTACATGAGCACGCTGACGGACGCCTTCCTGTATCTCGCCATCTGCCGGGGCGGCGCCGATGTAGGTCGATCAATCGTGATGCCCGCGTGGGGCGACTACTACTCGGACCAGGACATCAAGGACCTGGTGGCGCACATTCGTTCTTTTTCCGGTACCTGACATTCGCGGGGGCCAGTATGGAAACCGCATTCAAGGAACGCAGCCCGATCGGGGAAACCTGCTATCAGCACTTCGAGGCCCGACCGGTCACCGGCACTTTCGGCGCCTGGATCGGCGGCGTGCAGACGGCCGATGCACTCACGGACGATGGCCTGTTCAAGGATATCTACGATGCGTGGCTGAAGTACCAGGTGCTGTTTTTCCGGGATCAGACACTGTCACCACAGCAACACCTGGCGCTTGGCGAGCGCTTCGGTGAGATCCAGAAACTGGGGTACGTGGGCAGCCTGGAGGGCCTGGACGGCGTCTGGGTGCAGGAATACCCCGCCATGTACGACGGCCCGGTCGCCGACATCAACTGGCACGCCGACAGCTCCTTTCGCAGCAAGCCGACCCGCGGCTCGTTTCTGCATGCCCACGACGTACCCGACGGGGCCGGCGCTACCGTCTGGGCCGATCAATGCGCTGCTTATGAAGACCTGTCACCGGCCTGGAAAAGTTTTCTCGACGGGCTCACATGCATTCACGACAACCTCACGCGTGACCCGCACCGCGTGTTCGACCAGCTCGGCGGCAAGGCCCTCACAGACATGCGCAAGTTCCTGCCACCCACCGAACACCCGGTGGTTTGCTCACACCCGGAGTCCGGTCGGAAGTTCCTGTTCATTTCCGAACTCATGGCCCGCGAAATCGTCGGCATGAGCCGCAACGAAAGCCGTGCGGTCCTCGACTTCCTGTTCGCGCACCAGACGCGCCCCGAGTACCAGGCCCGGCTGCACTGGAAACCCGGGACCCTGGCCTTGTGGGACAACTACTCGACGCTGCACCGGGGCATCTTCGACTTCGGCCAGTCCCATCGGCTGATGCACCGGGTGTCTTTCAATGGTCCGTGGATTGCCGACACGTAAACCAGCGAACGCCCCATCGGCGAAAACCGCGCGGCATTCTCGACCCGCGAAGCTTTTTCCGAGCGCCGCAGACAGCCTGAATTGTTCTCCGGCGGCCCTTTGAGGGGCGGGCAACCGCGACGTACTGAGCCCGCTGGAAGCGACCGATAACGCCTTGGCCGCACTGCAGCCATGAACCAGGCCTATTGATTTTCTGGCCAGTTTCGTACTTATACTATTCTCAGCGTTCAACAAACTGAGACTAATAGAACGCATTACTTATCCCCTAACTACGAGGCCTGATTCATGAAAACAGTGGTGAAGTATTCGGCTGCGCTGATTGGTTTGGCGGCTTTCGGTATTGCCGTAGCCGGCCTGCACAGCGAAGGCGACGACCTGCCCAAGGGCAAGCCCGGCGACGGGCATTGCATGTACCAGTTACAGAACCTGATGATGGACGGCACCATGAAGACCTGCCAGGCGCCGGCCAACGCAGAGGGCTGCGCCACGCTGGGCAGCACCGACGACAATAGCGACGCGGTCCACAGCTCGGGCGATTGCCCGACGGATGGCATGGTCGCCATGTGCGACGTGGGTGACAGCCAGTCCGTCTACTACGAAGACAACGACCAGCTCGGCGGCCTGGAAATCGGCTGCGGCTTCCAGGGCGGAGACTGGGTCACGCCCTGAGCAAGAGTCATTCACACGAATGAGTCGATCAAGCGGCGGGGCAACCCGCCGCTTTTTTTTGACCTCGGCGAAAGCGGCTGCAGAACAGGAACCGCAGACCCCGGATCAGCTTGGCGACGCGTCCTGTCCAGTGGCGCGCAGTCCGGGACGCGCGCGCGTTTCCTCCCATAGCTGGCGATACGCCAGGCCGGCGCGGCTGCCGGGCGAGTAACTCACCAGCGGGACGCGCCGCGCCGACTCAACGGCCGCATCATTTTCAGCAAGCGCTTTGTCGGCTTCTTCTGCGCTTCCAGATGCAGATCCATGTTTCGGAAGGACCGATGCGCAGGCAGCAGGTGCAGATCCTCGAAGGACGTTGGCTGGACGGCCTCATCCAGACCCAGCTTGCCAGCGACCAGCTTGCGGCTGCCTGCCTTGCCGGACGGCAAAATGTTCAGGCAATAGGTGGCGCCGCCCTGCGGATCGAGATCCCAGACCAGGGTTCGGAATCCGTCCTGGGCGGCAAGACAGGCCAGGTTCACCGTAGTCGTGGTCTTCCCGACCCCGCCCTTGACGTTATAGGCGGCCAGAATGCCAAGCATTCCTCGGGATTATAGGGACCGCAACGTATTGCCGCTGAATCCGCCTTGCCTTCGGGACCGAAAACATTGTCAACGGACCGGCTGGAATGTCTGTCCCAAGCGGGTATCTCGATGTGCACCAGCGTTTCAGGCGTTTTGAACGCGTGATAACGCAATCTCATCGCGCCGGATAGAGGAAGGCAACACGGCTAAAACCTCGCTTCGAATTGACACCAGCACCTCTGAATTGAACAGACGGCTCCTGTATGATCTTGGAATCTCAGCCAACCAGCGAAGCCAGGCAAGCTGCGCGCCAACGGCGGGTGGCCAGGATTGCGTGCGAAATAGACGTGTCTGACGAAAAGCCAATTCTTGAGCGGGTCGCCGAAGGCGACCAGACCGCAGTGGGTGACTTCATCAGCCGCTATGGCGACCTCGTCTGGTCTCTGGCCCGCCGCTATCTCGGGAACCACATCGAGGCCGAAGACGCGGTGCAGGAAATCTTCATTGAGATTTGGAAAAACGCCGGCCGTTATGACCGTAATGTTGCCAGCGAAGTTGCCTTCATTTCAACAATCACGCGGCGGCGGTTGATTGACCGGCTGCGCCAGTTCAATCGCCGGCCCGGCATGGAGTCTATCGACGACCAGATAGGCGCCAGCCAGCCAGCCGTTGCCACCACCCTGAACGAGGATGCGGAGGTGGCCCAGGTAGAACGCGTGCTGTCGGACATGGATCCGACACACCGGCAAATCCTTGCGATGTCGCTGTACGAAGGGTACAGCCATAGCGAAATATCCGAGGCCCTCGACATGCCCCTGGGCACTGTCAAGACGCGGGTCCGACGCGGGCTGATGCATGTGCGTGAGCAATTGAAGCTGGTCGAGGAACTCGACAATCCGGTCGAGGGAAAGACCGGATGAGCGACTCCAGCACCACGAATGAGCGGCTCGCCGAGCTGCTCGCCGAAGAAGCCGCGGCGGGGCTTGGACGACAGGAGTCGTCGGAGATTGACGAACTGATGAGCACAGACACTGACATAGCGCGCGACGAGTTCATGCGGGTGGCAAGCCTCGTGCAGGTGGGTTTCCTGCTGGGCGACGAGCGCGGCGTGGAGCGCATGCCCGGCGAGTTGCGCGCCAGGCTCGAACAACAGGCGCGGAGCTTTTTGGCGCAGGGACCGGCAAGGAATGACGCTGGAACTGTCAGCGATATCCAGAGTGCCCGACGGGCCCGCGAAGAAACACCGACCAACAAGTCGCGTTGGCTAAATGCCGGCATGACGGGCTGGTACCTGGCGGCGGCGCTGGCACTGGCCTTCATAGTGGTCCGTGGTGGTCCCGAGCCTGGCTTGCCAGTCGCACCGGCAGAACAGCGCGCAACGCTGATGGCGCAGGCGAATGTAATCGTTGCCCCATGGGCAGCGGAAGCGGCGGCCGAAGGGTATAAGGGAGTTTCCGGTGACGTCGTCTGGAGCGACGAGGGCCAGGCAGGGTACATGCGGCTGTCGGGCCTGGTTGCCAACGAACCCGGCACCGCCCAGTACCAGCTGTGGATTGTCGATCCCGACCGGGACGCGCGGCCTGTCGACGGCGGCGTATTCGACGTGCCGGCCGGTAGCGGAGAAGTCATCATTCCCATCGATCCGAAGCTGCGGGTCGACGCCCCGGCGGCCTTCGCGATTACGCTGGAGAAGCCGGGCGGCGTGGTTGTGTCTGGCGGGCCGCTGCTTGTGGTGGCACCGGTCGCTGGCTGACGCCAGGGCTCCCTGGCGACATTCTCTTCGCCTGAGCGCGAATGGCTGAGCGAGCTGTTCGGGAAATCAATCCAGTATCCCGCTGCGGGCAGTGGCTCAGCGATGTCCGGCCTGCAGCTTCGAGTGGGCGTGGAAATCCTGCTGGGCTACGCCTGCTAATCATCCTGGCCACCCCGACCGCGACACAAAAAAAGGCCGGCGTTGGGGGGAACGCCGGCCTTCGCTTTGCTGGCCTCCGGGGCGACCCCCGATCGCAACAGGGGGGATCTCGGGAGGTAGGGGGGATCGCGATGCGAAGACCACCCCGGCGGCCAAACCCCTGGAGAAACGCCCTCCGGACTGGGCCGGTGGCGAATTTCCTCCTTGAGTACACTAGGATTCGTCGTTGGGAGGAATTCGGATTTACGGGGTGAAGCGGCGGAAATGTTTGAATCCAAAAAGATTTCTAAGGGCCCCTCCGAGGCTGCTGACAAACTGACCAAGACGGAAATCAAGGCCCGAATCCCGGATCTGCGCGTTGAACTGATCAACGCCCAATTCGTGCTCAGGGAAGCCGGCTTCAGCGTCATCGTGCTGCTGGCCGGGCCCGACCGGATCGGCGGCGAGCAGGTCGTCGACCGGCTGCACGAGTGGATGGACGGCCGTCACCTGGACACGTGGTTCGCCAGCATACCCACCGAAGAAGAGCGCACCCGGCCCCGCTTCTGGCGGTTCTGGCGATCCATGCCCCCGGCCGGCCGCATCGGGATCTTCGTCGGCGCCTGGATCACCCAGGTCATCGGGGAGTTTCTAAGGGCCGAAATTGACGACGCCGAGATGGCTCGCCGCACCCGGCATTTCAACAGCCTGGACCGGATGCTGACCGACGACGGCACTGTCATCCTGAAGCTCTGGCTGGACCTGCCGCGGAAGGCTATGAAAAAGCGCCTGAAGAACGTGCAGGGTGATCACGCAATCTACGTCGAAGACCTGGACTACGTCATCCTGAAACACTACGACTCGGCGCAACCCGTTATCCAGGGGCTGCTCGAAGCCTCCGGCGAGGTGCTGCCGTGGATCGTTATGGACGGCAGCGACGAGCGCGCCCGCGACCTAGCCGTTGCTGAAACCCTTTTACACGCCCTGCAGCAACGCTTCGACAATCCGCCACGCCCGCCGCTGCCGGCGGTGCTTGCCACCAGGCGCGACTATCTCGCCGCAGTTGATCTCGCGAAAACCCTCGACTACGACAAGTACCGCAAAGAGCTTGAAGCACTGCAGCTGCGCCTCCACCAGCTGTCACTGCAGGCACGAGAGCAGGGACAGGGCGTAGTGATGGCCTTCGAAGGCTGGGACGCCGCCGGCAAAGGTGGCGTGATCCGGCGCATCACCCACGCGGTGTCGGCCCGCGACTGCAAGGTAATCCCGGTGGCGGCGCCCACGGAGGAGGAACTGGCCCACCATTACCTGTGGCGCTTCTGGCGCCGGCTGCCCCGCAACGGGCACATGCGCATCTTCGACCGCACCTGGTACGGCCGCGTGCTTGTGGAGCGCGTGGAGCGGCTGGCCCGACCAGACGAGTGGCAGCGAGCCTATGCGGAGATCAACGATTTCGAGGCGCAAATCATCGAACACGGACAACTTGTGCTCAAGTTCTGGCTGCACATCGATCCCGACGAGCAGCTCAGGCGATTCAAGGCGCGGGAGAAGACCGGCTACAAGAAGTACAAGATAACCGACGAGGATTTTCGCAACCGCGAAAAGTGGCCGGCCTATGCGTCGGCTGTGAACGACATGGTTGGACAGACGTCCACCGACGATGCGCCCTGGCACCTGGTAGCTGCAAACGACAAGCGCGCCGCCCGGGTAGAGGTGCTGACCATCGTTTGCGACGCGCTGGACCAAGCGCTGAAGAAAAACAAAAAGAAAAAACAGGCCTGAGAGCCGGCGGCCGGCAATCCTTACAACAGCGTCTGGATGTTGCTGGCGATATCACGACTGAACGCATCCACCGTGTCGTTCAGTGCCTTCACCACCGCGCCGGGGTCCTTCGCCGGGCTGGCCTGGGCGGTGTAGCGGGTGCGTCGGGGCGTCAGCACCGTATTCGCCTCGGCGTCCTGCACGCCCCACTGCACTTCCAGCACGGCTTCACCGGACTGATCGGCGTCAAAGCGAACCACCCGGCCAATCAGCCGGTAGTCGGTCCGAACCCGCGCCGAGTAAGGGAAGGTCACCACGACAATCGAGTCCAGTAACTGGTCCACGTTCGTGGCCACGACCCGCGGCAGCGCGACATCGAGGGGCTCAGCCCAGCGGTTGAACTCGTCGACATTCACCGCGCTGCCAGACTCCTGGGTAACCAGCTGCGGCCGTACGAGGTAGCCCGGGATATCCAGGGGCCCGATGCCAAGCATCTTTGCATCGACCGGATCCACGGACCCGGTGCCCGAGATGGGTGTCAGCGTGTAGTAGTCCACCGGCGGTGACGAGCCACAGCCGCTCAGGAACAGGAAGATCAAGACCCACAGAACGCGTTTGCTAATCATCTGGTGCTCCTAGGGCTTCGATTTGCCCCGAATCAACGCCTGCGGTTGAGTCTGCAGGTAATCCGTCAACGCCCGCAGTGACCGAGCGGCCTTGCTGACCTCTTGCAACGCGGTGGTCAGTTCGAACTCCAGCCCGGTGTCGCCGCCGACCTGCCGGTCCAGGTTGCTCATCGCCGCCTTGGCCGCACCCAGAGCGTCGTTCAGGCTCTGGACGGCCGGCTTCAGCTCGGCAGCCACGGGCCCAACCTGCTCATCAACATTGTTGATCAGCTTATCGAAGTCCTGCACCGCGCTGCGCACATCGGCCAGGGTCTTTTCCAGCGACGCCGGCAGGCCCTGGGTAGCGTCGCTGTTGACGAAGCGGTTCGCGCCGGCCAGTGCATCGCGCACGTCCTGGTTGTTCGCCAGTTCGTTGACCCCTTCCAGCGTTTCCTGAATATTTTTCTGCAGCCGGTCGAAGTCAATTTGGGAAACGAAAGTTTGAAACTTCTCGACGATCGCTGCGACGGTTGACGGGACAGTCGGAATCTCTGAATCGCTTTCGTTGACAAGAGCACGGAGGACCGGCTCCGTGTCCGGTAGAAAGTCCAGTTCGACGACCAGTTGACCGGTGACAAAGCTCTCCACGCCGAGGCGCGCGCGCAGGCCGGCATCGACGAGCCGTTCGCCGCTGATCATATCCGCCGCATCTTCGGACAATGGCTGATCGTCCCGGTAGAGCCGCCAGACGCCCGGCGTTAACTCCAGGGTCGTGCGAACCATCGGTTGCAGCGTATCGACCTCGCCCATCAGCTGGATGTCGCTGACAAAGCCAATACGCACCCCCCGGAACAGCACGTTTGAGCCCACGCGCAGGCCTTTCACCGAGCCTTCGAAGTAGGCGACGGCGTTGGACTTGCGGGCAAACAACTGCGCGCCGCCGAACAGCGACACGCCGATGGCCAGCAGCAAGACGGCCCCCACCACGAAAGCACCGATCAACGTTGGGTTTGATTTCTTGCTCATGCGACGTTTGCCTCCGTCGGCGCCGTGCCCCGCAGCAGGAAATTGCGCACGTCGAAATTTGGACTGTGGTCGCGGAGTTCCTTCGGATTGCCCGTGGCCAGCTGGGTCTTGGTGACCGGATCGAGGAACACCGAGTTGTCGGCAATAGCGAAGATGCTCTGCAGCTCATGGGTCACGACCACCACCGTCGTGCCCAGGGAATCCCGCAGCTCCAGGATCAGGTCGTCGAGGAGTTTCGCGCTGATCGGATCCAGCCCGGCCGACGGCTCGTCGAAGAACAGGATATCCGGGTCCATGGCCATGCCCCGGGCGAGTCCGGCACGCTTGCACATGCCGCCGGAGATCTCGCTGGGGTAAAAATCCTCAAAACCGGCCAGGCCCACCAGCGACAGCTTGTAGGATGCCACTTCGCGAATCTCGGCATCGTCCAGGTCAGTGTACTGCTTCAGCGCGAGCCCGATGTTTTCTGCCAGCGTCATGGAACTCCACAGCGCGCCGGACTGGAACAGGGTGCCGAACTTGCGCTTGACCTCCACCTGTTCCTGCGCGGAACTGGCCCAGAAAGCCTTGCCGTCATAGTAGATGTCGCCGGTCTTCGGGCTCTTCAAACCAATCATGATCTTCAGCAAGGTGCTCTTACCGCAACCGCTGCCGCCCATGATGATGAAGACCTCACCGCGCTGGATCTCGAAGTTCAGGTTCTGCTGAATCAGGAAATCGCCATAAGCCATGGTCAGGTCTTTGGCAACGATGTGCGGTTGAGCATCCGGCATCTCAGATTCCCAGGTTGATGTAGATGATGGTCAGGATCGACGCGCTGACGACGATCAGCACGATGCCCCTGACCACCGCCTGGGTCGTCGCTTGTCCGACCGCCATCGCGCTGCTGCCGCAGGCTATGCCCTGCTGGCAGCCGGCCAGCGCCACCAGTATGCCGTAGACGAGACTCTTGAACAGCCCGCCGAACAGGCTGTTCAGCCCCACGGCGCTGATGGTCTGCTGTACGTACTGCACCAGGCTCACGTCGAGCATGACCAGGCCCACCACCATCCCGCCAAGGATCCCCATCAAGCTGGAATAGAGGCTCAACAGCGGCAACATCAGTATCAACGCGATGACCCGCGGGGTCACCAGGAAGTCGATCGGGTTGATGCCCAGCGTCGTCAGCGCGTCCACTTCCTCGTTGACCTTCATCGTGCCGATCTGGGCCGCATAGGCCGCGCCGGTGCGCCCGGCCATGATGATCCCGGTCATGATCGCGGACATTTCCCGCACCATGGCAAGCGCCACCAGGTTGGCGGTGAAGATACCCGCCCCGAACAGGTTCAACTGCATCACGCCGACAAAGGCAAAGATTGCGCCGATCAGGAAACTGATCAGGCTGACGATCGGAAATGCGTCTGCGCCAGCTTCTTCGATATGCAAGAAGATGTCCGAGCGCAGGTAGGTCGCTTTGCCGGTCATGAAGCGGCGCGCAGACAGGATCAGTTCGCCGACGAAACTCAGCAGCTCCCGACCCGCGTTCCAGGCATCGAGAGTGCTGTCACCCACCCGCTGCAGGAAGGGCGTGTACTCGTCACTGCGGCGGGCGCCTTCGCGCTCCTTCACGGCAAAGGCCAGCGCAATCAGCTTGCGGGCGCCCTCGGGCAGGCCCGCGTCGTCCACCCGGACGCCGTTGGCCTCGGCACTTTTATGGATCGCAACAAGGGTCGTAACCAGGCCGGTGTCCCAGTCGCCGAGGGTCCCGGTGTCGAAGGCAAGGCTCGATGGCTTCGGCGCCTGGCGCAAGCGGTCCAGCACCGGGTCAGGGCCGGGCAGGCCGTGGCCCAGCAGCCAGTCGCCGGCAAGCGCGATCCGGAGTATGCCGGCCGCGGAATCGTCGGCAGCGAGTGTGGCTGAACTCATGCTGATGAACGGGTGGCGTTTGGAATTGTTTTGACCTGCCCGCAAGCCCCTGATAACAACCACGTTAGCATAAGGTCGCAGGCCGTGCGACAGGCCGTTGCGTCACGCAAGAGCGCGCGCCCGGGTCTCCACTCCCGGCCCTCGGAAGACACCTGACAGGCCGCAGTTGTGAGGCGTTGCCGCAGCGTTTACAGTTTCCGCATCTGTCCAGTCTAACCGCCATCAGGGGGAGAGAAGAATGACCTTGCGGATACCATTGCTTGCTGCCGTCGCGGCGCTGCTGATCACTGGCCTGGCGCACGGCCAGACAGTCGCTGATGTTTTTGTATTCCCGAACGCTGACCAGGACCAGGATCAGCAGGACCTGGACACCGTGCAGTGCCAGCGCTGGGCCCGGGAGAACACCGGCTTCGACCCGTCGCAACGGCCCACGGCCAGCTCAGCCCCGCCGCCCGATCAGACCTCATCGACAGGGGGCGGCATGGCCCGGGGTGCGTTGGGCGGCGCAGCTGTCGGCGCGATCATCGGCGGCAGTGACGGCGCCGGCAAGGGCGCGCTGGCCGGCGGCGTGCTGGGCGGCATGCGCACCAACAGGCGTAATCGGGAATCCGACCAGCAACAGCAGCAGTGGGAACAACAGCAGATGGCGGAGTACAACCGCAACCGCCAGAACTGGAACCGCGCCTTCGCGGCGTGCATGGAAGGCCGCGACTACACAGTCCGTTAAGATTCAGGGGAACAACAGATGCGTAAACTAACAAGTGCGGCCCTGGCCGCCGGGCTTTGCTTTGGCAGCGGCATAACGCTGGCCCTAGATGACAGTAAAGACGTGCTGTGCGCCACAACCCAGGTACAGGAGTGCCCGGAAATCGGCGGCTGCGCCGAGGTTCGGCCCGAGGATGTGGATGCACCCACTTTCATGCGCCTGAAATTAAGAAAGGACAAGATCATGGTCGGCAGCACGCGCTCGGTCGAGATCGAGCGCAGTGAGCAGATCGAGGACCGGCTGATCCTGCAAGGTGCGGAAGACGGGAACGAAAACCGGCCGGATGGTGTCGGCTGGACCTTCTCGGTGAACACGGAAACGGGGCGCTTCGTCGTGGCCATCGCCGGCGCCGAAGAGGCCCTCATCCTGTTCGGGGCCTGCACCGAGATCTAGTGCAGCGTCGCCAACATTAAGAAAGGGCGGCCAATGGCCGCCCTTTTTCCTGGCCTGCCCGCCAGGCTAATTGCTGGCCGTCTCCGCCGTGGCCGGCGCCTCATTCCTCTCCAGCTGGTAACGCACCGCCTCGCCCATCCACTTCATGAAGCTGTCGTGGCCCACGATGCCGTTCTTGTTGAATTTGTAGTCCAGACCCTTCAGATCGTCGCGCAACTTCGCCTGGATCGTGCGGGTACCGATCAGGTTCGTGACGATCAGTACCTGCTTGCCATCAGCCGCTGCCTCTTCGACCATCGACCGCAGCTTCGCGACATTGCGGTCGCGGATCGCCGGCGGCGCGTCGTCCTGCAAGGTAATGGCCATCACGTCGGCAAAATCACCGTCCTCGCGCACGATCTTCGCCAGGTTGCTGAGTTCAGCGAGTACCTTTTGGTTGTCTTCCTCGAAGCTGGGGCCGTGGGCCGCGATGATTACTACCTCCTCGGCAGGGTCTTCACTGATGTCCAGCGCATGATCGAGCACGATTTCCGCAATCAGCGGATCATCGCCCGGCGGCTCTGCAATCAGAATCTGTGCATCAGTCTGAATCCGGGGGACCGTGGCATAGGAAGGCTCGTCATATTGGCCAAAGATATACTGCCACTGCCGCATCATCGTGTTGTAGCGCGTGGATACGATCGGCACCACGACAATGGTCTTCGCACCGGCGGCTTCGAGATCCTTCACGCCCCATTGAATGTGGTCGGACATCATCATGCTCATGCCCGCGGCCATGGCCGTCGGAAAGATGTTCGCCATGGGCTGCATGTCTTCCTTGAAAGCTGCATCACCGCGTTCCTTGAAGCCGTGCATCAGCAGGAGCAGGCCCTGATCGCCTCGAACAGTGGCGTTACTGAGGTACCACTCGTAATTCGAGCCCATCATCTCCATGCTGAGATTGATTTCGGCATCGCTGTAGGGGGCAAACAGCGGCACGCGTTCGCGCAGCTCATTGGCGATTTCCGGCGTCACGTTGTGCTTCATGCCGTACAGGCGGCGGCCCTTTTCATCGCGCTGCTCGCCCATGGACATCATGCCCTGGCCCGAATGGTCCATCTTCGAATGGTCCATCTGGGAGTGATCCATCGCCTCGCCACCGTCGTGGGCGCCGGCCATCGCGGCGTGGGTGGCCAGGCTCAATACGGCCAGAATGGCCAGTTGCGGCACTAACCCGAACGGTAGTTTCTTGTCGTTCATCAGCAGGCTCCGAACCCTGACGTGGCCCACGGCCACCTGAGGCCTTCATGGTACACAGAGTCGGCCCGGCCGCGGCCCTGCCAGTGTCAACAGTGAGTCAACAATGGCTCCCGTGCGGAAGAACAGCGGATGGCGTGGGCCCAGCCCTCGGCCAACCCGCATGTGACGGAGGCGCTGCAAGGCCGCTACCATGCCCGCCGGTTGGAGCCTGGAAGACTCGATGCGTAACTGGATGGTAGTGATAGTTGCCGGGGGGCTGGGTGCCTGTGGTTCCGGGTCCGGGCCAGGCCAGGAAGACCTTGGGCGGCTCGGTTTCGACCCCGCCGAGCTGAGTGCCACCGTTTCCCCCGCCGACGACTTCTTTGCCTACGTGAACGCCGAGTGGCTGGCCCGCAATGAGATCCCCGCTGACCGGTCGAGCTATGGGGTGATGCAGGCCCTCGCGGAGGCAACGGAAGCGCAGTTGCAAGGTATTGTTCAAAGCCTTGGCGATGACGGTGCAGCAGCCGGCAGCGACGCACAGAAGCTCGGCGATCTTTACGGGGCCTTTCTCGACGAACCCGCCATAGAAGCTGCCGGCCTGACACCCCTGGAAGACGAACTGGCGCGCATCGCTGCGCTGGAAGATCACCCGGCGTTAATCCGCTACTTCGGCCACGCCCTGCGAGCCGGGGTGCAGGTGCCATTGGACTTCTACATCGATGCCGATGCCGCGAATCCCGACCAGCCGCTGGCCTATTTCTGGCAAAGCGGCCTCGGTCTGCCTGATCGGGACTACTACCTCGAGGATAACCCCAAGCTCGCGAGCGTGCGCGAGGCGTATCGGGCCCACATTGCGCGCATGTTCGCGCTGGCGCACTGGGACGACGGCACCGAGGCAGCCAGCACCATCTTCGATCTGGAACGCCGCATGGCAAAACAGCAATGGACCCGGGTGCAAAACCGGAACCGGGAGCGCATCTACAGCAACCAGTACGACCTGGAGCAGGCCGAAGCCCTGGGCCCGGGCTTCGAGTGGCCTGACTTCCTGGCCGCGGGGGGCTTCGGCGAACCCGAGCGCTTCGTCATCGCCCAGACCGACTACTTCGAAAGCCTGGGTTCGCTAGTGCGTGAAACGTCGATGGCAGACTGGCGCACCTACCTGCGCTTCAAGCTGCTGAAGGCCTACGCGCGCTACCTGACGGTCAGCAGGAGATGAAGCCGCGCTGGAAACGGGGCATTGCGTTGCTGAACGGCGCGCTGGGTGAAATGCTCGGCCAACGCTACGTCGCAGAGCATTTTTCGCCGGAGTCGAAAGCCCGCGTAGAAGCCATCGTGGAAGACCTGCGCAGCGCCTTCGGCCAGGCCATCGACGACCTGGACTGGATGAGCCCCGCGACAAAACAGGCCGCGCGCGACAAGCTTGCCAAGTTCAACTACAAGATCGCTTATCCGGACCAGTGGCGCGACTATTCTTCGCTGGAGATCCGCCCGGGTGACCTGGCGGGCAACGTGCGACGTGCGCGTGCTTTCGAGCACAACCGGCAGGTCGCGAAGCTCGGCAAGCCAGTGGACCGCAGCGAATGGGGCATGACGCCGCAGACCGTGAACGCCTACTACCGGGCCACGGCAAACGAGATCGTCTTCCCCGCCGCGATCCTGCAGGCGCCCTTTTTCGACCCGGCCGCCGACGATGCAGTGAACTATGGCGCGATCGGCGCGGTGATCGGCCACGAATTCAGCCACGGCTTCGACGACCAGGGGCGCAAATTCGACGGCGACGGCCGCCTGCGGGACTGGTGGAGCGAAGCGGAGTACGAGGCGCGGGCGGGCGGCCTCGTGGAACAGTACGCAGCTTTTTCACCCCTGCCCGACACAGCGATCAACGGCGAGCTGACCCTGGGTGAGAACATCGCCGACCTGGCCGGCCTGCAGGTGGCCTACCGCGCCCACGAGATTTCCCGGGCCGGCCAGCCGGCGCCGATCATCGCGGACTTCACGGCAGAACAACGGCTGTTTATCGGCTATGCGCGCAGCTGGCGCAGCCAGTATCGCGACGAGCTTCTGCGGGAGATGCTGCTCCGGGGCCCCCACTCGCCGGCCCGTTACCGGGTCATCGGCGCACTACGGAACGTGCCGGAGTTCTACCGGGCCTTCGACGTCACCGAGGCTTCGGACATGTATTTGCCGAAGGAAAGCAGGGTCAGCATCTGGTAGACACGCAGTCTGCCGTCTCTTCGAAGAACTCGAGCCACTCGCCGTTGGGCCCGCGCACGGTCAGCACGTCAACATCGCCGTAGGGCGGCAACGGCGCGCGACCGCGAGTCTCAGGCCTGAAACCGCCGGCTGCCAGGCGCTCGCCCACAACCAGCAGATCCTTGACCGGGAAACGCAGCGTCAGCACCCCGAGGTTCGGCGGCCTGGCGAGAGCCGAAAAATCACGCCCCGTCAGGCCATCGAACTGGATCAGCTCCACAGAACCATCGTTGCCGCCTGCAGGATGCACGATAACCGTTCGACGGCTGACTTCGGTGACGAGGTTGTGCGGCAAGCCCAGCACGTTAGGCCCCGGCGTATCGCTCGGCCCGTCGGTCTCCACGTAGACTTCGAAGCCGAGCACGTCGATGTAGAAGCGCAGGCTCGCGTCGATGTCGGCCACCACCTGCGTGGAGTTGAAGCTGCGACTGAAGCGGCGCAGCAGCGGCCAGCCCTCCAGCGGCGGCTCTTCACGCTGTATGAGCGCGAACACGATACCGTCCGGCCCACGGCCCAGCCATTCACGGACCACGAACGGGCCGAAGGTGAAGCGCACCGGGTCGCCAAACCCCTGCCAGTCACGGGCCTGCAGTTCGGCAAAACGCGCTGCGAGGTCGGTGACCCGGACATTCAGGTCGAAGATGCCGCCTGTTTCCCAGGTCTGGCCGTTCGACCGCATCTGCACCTGGGGCACGCCCTGGAAACGGACCAGGCGAATGTAGCCGGTGTCGGTGCCTGGATTACCCAGCAGTACCTCTTCAAAGCGGGCCGTGGCCGGCAACTGCCACAGCGCCAGCCATGCGGCATCGCCCGCGCCGCGCCCGACCACCTCCCAGCCACCGACCTCGACCAGGGTCCGCTCCCAGGCCGCGGTATCAGCCACGCTCAGCACGGCCTCGCGCCAACCGCCAATTTTTGCGGTGTCGGCGGCAGCCGGCAGCGTACCGGTGACAAGCAACACCAGCAGCGTGGAAACGAACCTAGTCATCGAGATCAGCCTCCAGGAACTGGCCCACCGCATTGGCAAGCTTCGCCGCGTGCAATTCGAAAATACCGCGGCTCATGCTGGTGAATTCGTTATAGCTCGCGGCGGGCAACAACTCGGCGGCCAGCCTGGTGGCCTCTTTCATTGAACCTTCGACATTGAGCACCAGCACTGGCTGGGTCAGCTTCGGCAAACGGGTCTCCGGCCTGTAGCTGAACATGGAATGGAAGCCCAGCCAGGCCTTGTCGCCGGCGCGCAGTTCCTCGGTGAAATTGATCAGCGCGCGCTCCAGTGGGACGCCGGCGGCGCGGCTGTTCACGGTAAAGCGCCAGCGCCGGCTCAGGCACTGGATATCCTCACCAGCCAGGGACCCCCGCCCGAGACCCTGCAGCTGTTTCGCGCGTTCTTCGTCGTCCAGCAAGGGATAGGTAATCATCACGACTCGCGCAACGCGCTTGGGACGCGCCAGCGCCAGCTCACCGGCGACTGCAGAGCCCGTATGAAAACCCAGCGGCGTGTAGCGCGCAAAGCCCTGGTCTTGCAAAGCATCGGCCACCGCCGCCGCATGGTCTTCGATGGAGACGGGCTCTGCGAGTTCCGCGGAACTGCCGTAACCCATCAGGTCCGGCGCAATGACACTGCAACGCTGCGACAATTCCGCTGCAAAGGTGTCGAAGTAGCGGCCCGAATACGGGATCGGGTGCAGGCAAACGACGGCCGGCGCATTGCCTTCGGCCGGGCCCGGCCACACGTGCAGGTTCATCTGCCCGAGGCGGGTGTCGGCGTATGCACGGCGCGGCGCGGCCGGCTGCGTGGACTGTGTCATCGCCACGACACCTCAGCTCGACAAGCGCTGATTGACTTCGATGAAGTAGCCGTCCGGATCGAAGAAGCTGCTCGTAATCATGTGGATCTCGCCACCGCCGGGTTTCGGCACCGAACTTTCTTGCGGTTCCGCGATGAGCTGCACGCCGCTGGCCCGGACCCGCTCGAACACCGCGCGCGCATCGTCGCTGGCCATCACGAAGGCGATGTCGCCGATACTCAGGCGCTGGCGATAGGGGCCCGGGTCGGGCTCGGGCGGGTCTGTGACCTGCATCAGCCCGAGCATGCCGATCCACGGGTCGTCTGCCTGCATGATCACAAGGTGGCATTTCGCACCCGCGCTGGCAATGGGCATCACCCGGCCGCTGAGTTCCAGTTCGCTATCGTAGTAGACGCTTAGCCCCAGCGCGTCGCGGTAGAAGGCTACCGAGCGCTCGATGTCGCGAACCACCAGGGTCGTCCGCCTGACGATGGTGTCTGCCATTCAGCTCTCTCCTTCGTCGTGCACCCGCACGACCTGTTTGCCAGTGTTGGCGCCCGAATACAGCCCCATCAGCGCCGCCGGCAGTTCTTCGAAACCGTCGGTAACCTGCTGCACCGGCCGCAAGGTGCCAGCCCGAATCCAGTCGGCCATCGCGCGCTCCGCCGCAGCGAAGCCGGCCTCGTGATTGTAGACATAGAAGCCGCGCATGCTGGCATCGTGACGCCGCAGTCGCGTGTAATTGGCCGGGCCGCGCGGCTCGTCGAGATTGTATTCGGCAATGGATCCGCACAGCACGATGCGGGCACCGAAGGCGAGATTCTCCAGCGCCGCTTCCAGCACTTCGCCACCCACGTTGTCGAAATACAAATCCACGCCGTCGGCGCAGGCCGCACGTATCTGCGTCTCGAGATTCTGCTCGCGGTAGTCCAGCGCGGCATCGCAACCCAGCTCCATCAGAAAAGCACACTTCTCCGGTCCGCCGGCAATGCCCACCACCGGCGCGCAACCCAGGTTTTTCGCGATCTGCACCACCAGGTGCCCCACGCCACCGGCGGCACCTGACACCAGCACCGGCTGCCCGGCCCGCGGCTCACCCACGTCCACGAAACCGCAGTAGGCGGAAAAGCCCGTCATGCCCAGGGCCCCCAGCGCGAGGTGCGCCGGCAGGTCCGTGGCCGAGTAGTGATAGAAACGGTCTGCCGGCTTCGCGGCGGTGACACAGTAGGTCTGCCAGCCCATCTGCCCATGCACGAGGTCTCCGGCTGCGAAGTCGGAGTGGCGGGAGATGAGCACGCGTCCCACACCCCGGCCGTGGATCACGTCGCCGAGGGCCAGCGGCGGTCGCTGGGCCACGGCCTCGCCGGACATGTACATGGCCATGACCGGCGCTACCGACAGGTACAGCACCTGGATCAGCATCTCACCGTCCGCCGGCCGCGGCAGCTGGCTTTCGCGCAGCGCAAAATCGGCGGCCACCGGCACGCCCTGCGGGCGCGCGGCGACGGTCCACTGGCGATTGATCACGCCGGGTCCGCTGCGGCCTGATCGATCCGGTACATCACCACCAGGTGCCCGTCGTGGTCCACGAAGCCGATCTCGCGGCCGATGCGTCCATCCTGTGTCTCCAGGCGCTCTTCCGGGTACACATGCAGGCCTTCCGCAGCCAGTGCAGCCAGCACCTCGTCGATTGTCTCGATGTTCAGCACCAGGGCGTTGCGCCGGGGCAGCGCGAGCGCCGGCAAATCGATGCCGCGTATCTCGGTCAATGCGAGGCTGCGAGGCTGGTCGTCGTTCGCGCTCAGCACCGCAAAGCGCAGCGTTGCGTGGGACGGAATTTCGAACACCGGGTAGGAATAGGAGTCTTCCTCGGAATCCTTGATGAAGTCCACCCGGAAGCCGAGGATATCCCGATACAAACGCAACGACCGTTCCAGGTCGGCGACGACGAGATTCGGCCGCTGCAAGCGCAGCCCCGTATCCGGCTGTGAGTCCCCCATGGCTTGGCCCCGGTGTTTTTTTGGAGCCGCGATGGTAGCACTCGCCCTGCGGACCGCGCCGTTTAACCCATGACACGAGACCTCAGGTCTGCGAACCTATGGCAGCAGCATGAACGTCGCGAACGCCAGCACCCACGAATATCCCAGGACCGGCTACGCCTGGTACGTGGTGATATTGCTGACCCTGGCCTACATCCTGTCTTACCTCGATCGCTGGGTATTGTCGCTGCTGGTGGAACTGATCAAGGCGGACCTCGGCCTGACAGACACCCAGATGGGCCTGCTCCTCGGTCCGGCCTTCGCCGTCTTCTACGCCGTGATGGGCATTCCACTGGGATGGATGGCGGATCGTTACAGCCGGCGCACGCTGATCGGCATCGGCATCACGCTGTGGTGCGCAGCCACCGCCGCGGCGGGGCTGGCGCGCAACTTCGCACAGCTCGCCGTCAGCCGCGTGCTCGTCGGCGTGGGCGAGGCAACGCTCAGCCCCTGCGCCCTGTCGCTGATAACCGACTACTTCGCCCCGGGCCAACGCGGCCGCGCCATCGCCTTTTATACCGGCGCGGTATCCATCGGCTCGGGCATCGCCTATCTGCTCGGCGGCCAGATCATCCAGTGGGCTGCGCAACAACCCGAACTCAGCTTTCCCCTGGTGGGCGAGGTCAAACCGTGGCAGGTGGTATTTTTAGTGGTGGGTATACCCGGACTGTTGATCGCTGCCGCGATGTTTACGGTGCGGGAACCGCAGCGCACGGGCACGGCCGTTACGGCAGAATTGGCTGACAAGCAGGTGGGCTTTCCCACCGCGTTGCGTTACCTGCGCCGCCGCCTCGGCAGTTTCGGCGGCATTTTTGGCTGCATGTCAGTCGTTACCGTGCTGGCCTATAGCCACGCGTGGCTGCCCGCCTATTTTTCCCGCACCTGGGACTGGGACATCCCCAAGTTCAGCGTCTACAACGGCGTCGGCCTGCTCATTATCGGGCCCTTGTCCGTTAACTTCGGCGGGTGGCTGGCCGACTGGCTGCGCAATCGCGGCCACCCGGACGGGCCGGTGATCGTGCTGATGCTCGGCGTGTTCATCATGGTACCGATGAGCGTGGCCTTTCCGCTGATGCCCAGCGCCTTGTCGAGCTTCGGTGTCTACCTGCTGACCATC
>CAMYJV010000007.1 GCA_947258805.1 uncultured Gammaproteobacteria bacterium
CTGCCGCCAGGCCGGGCGGCGTCGCTGGCGGCGCGAATCACCGGGGCGAGGCGCGCCGACGCGTATCGCCTGGCCAGCTTGTCCGACCCGGGCTGATGGCCTAAGGTGCCCAACGGAGTCGGCCAGGCAGCCGCTCGGCCTGGTGCCGGGAGGAAAGTCCGGGCTCCAGCGTGACAGGGTGCCAGGTAACGCCTGGGGGGCGCGAGCCCACGGAAAGTGCCACAGAAAATATACCGCCGGCCTCGGCCGGTAAGGGTGAAATGGTGCGGTAAGAGCGCACCGCGCGGGTGGTAACACGCCGCGGCACGGCAAACCCCACCCGGAGCAAGACCAAATAGGGGAGCAGTGCGGGCTAAGGTCTGCACACCGGCGTCCGCCCGGGCTCCCGGGTAGGTCGCACGAGGCCGCCGGTGACGGCGGTCCCAGATGAATGGTTGCCCTCGACAGAACCCGGCTTATCGGCCGACTCCTTTTCCCTCGCGCGCAAAGCCGTCGCGAGCCCGATCCGGGCGCCGCGCCGGAGCAGGTCTGCTCACCAGTTCAAGCTGCTGTCAGCTATCCCTGTTAACCCCCTGATTTATGTCAAAACGACCCGCTGAGAATGCCCACTCAGGGCCGCGGAGCACGCGCTAAGTCGCTGTCAGGCAAGCATTAAATGGGATTTTGCCGTTGACGCACCCCCATAGCCTCCCTATAGTGTCGAGAAGTGGAATTTTGTGGGAGGAAATGGGCAGTTTGGTCCATTAGGGGATGTTTCGCGGTGCCACCAAAGTCACCCTCGATGCCAAGGGAAGAATGGCTATCCCGATGCGTCATCGGGAGCGCCTGGCCGCCCGTGGCGACGGGCAGGTCGTTTGCACCGTGGACCCCGACTACTGCCTGTTGCTTTATCCACTCCCGGACTGGGAAGAAATTGAGCGAAAAATCATGCGCTTGCCAAGCTTCCAGCCCAAGGCGCGGCGGCTGCAGCGCCTGATGGTGGGCTACGCCACGGAGATCGAGATTGATGCCAACGGGCGCGTGCTGGTGCCGCGGGAGCTGCGGGAATTCGCGGGCCTGGAGAAGCAGGCGATCCTGATCGGGCAAGGCGGCAAGTTGGAATTGTGGGATGAGGCGCGCTGGAGCAGCCGGCGGGATGAGTGGCTGGCGGAGACGGGCGATGACGGCCTGGGGCTGCCGGCGGATCTCGAATCGCTGACGATCTAGTCGCTGGGCAAAGGCTATGACGCAACCTCGCGCCGATCGAGGGGTGCTGGAGTGGGGCAGCATGTTCCCGTACTGCGGGACCGGGTTCTGGAGCAACTGGCGATTCGCGCCGATGGCGCGTATCTCGACTGCACCTTTGGGCGCGGCGGCCACAGCCGCGCGATCCTGGCGCAGCTCGGTCCCCGGGGACATCTCTGCGCACTGGACCGGGACCCTGCGGCAGTGGCGGCGGGCCAGCAACTGGCGGCGGAGGATGCGCGGCTGGTCATGGGCCACGGACGTTTCAGTGAGCTCGAAGTGTGGCGAGAACGTTGGGGCATCGATGCATTCCACGGAATTTTGCTGGACCTGGGCGTGTCGTCGCCACAGCTCGACGATGCCGGCCGGGGATTCAGTTTTGCCAATGACGGACCGCTGGACATGCGCATGGACCCGACGCGCGGAATCAGCGCCGCCGACTGGTTGAACTCGGTGGCGGAAAAAGACCTTGCCCGGGTGTTGCGGCGACTGGGCGAAGAGCCGGCCGCTGGCCGGATCGCGCGGGCAATCGGTCGGTGTCGCCAGGAGACAAGAATTAACACCACAGGGGAATTGGCTGCAGTGATCGAGAGCGTCATGCCGCGACGGCCGGGTAGCAAGCATCCGGCAACCCGCAGTTTTCAGGCGATCCGGATGCACGTGAATGAAGAGCTGCAGGAACTCGACGCCGGCTTGCCGCAGGCCCTGGACAGCCTGGCGACGGGCGGGCGTCTGTGCGTCATCAGCTTCCATTCCCTGGAAGACCGCCGGGTAAAGCGCTTTCTCCGCGATCACTCGCGCATCGACCCGGCCCTCGCGCGCTTGCCGGTGGTGCCGGAATCCGCGCGCCCGACGCTGCGCTTGCCGACCCGCGCCATTCGAGCATCCGCTGCTGAAGTCGCCGCGAATCCGCGTGCCCGCAGCGCCACGCTCCGCGTCGGTGAACGGCTGTGAATCGGCGGCGCAACATCAAGCGGCTGGCGGAGCTGGCACTCGGCCTGGCCGTCGTCGCTTCTGCGGTGGCGACGGTCTACACCAAGCACGAGTCCCGGAAGCTCTATGCCGAACTGCAGGTGCTGCAGCGCGAACGTGACCGGCTGGAAATGGAGTGGGGCCAGCTGCAGATCGAACAAAGCACCTGGTCCACGCACGCGCGGGTCGAGCGGATGGCTCGCGAGGAAATTGGTATGGGCGAACCGCGCCCCGAACAGCTGCGGATGCTGCCCTGATGGCGCGCAAGGTTTCGGCGGCAAGCAAGCGGCTCACGTCATTCCAGTTGCGTACGCACTTTGTCGCTGCGTGCATGGCCCTGGCGGCCCTGGTGCTGCTCGGTCGCGCGGTACACCTGCAGGTCTTCAACAAAGACTTCCTGAATGAACAGGCGGCGGCGCGGCATCTGCGCGTGGCGCAGATTGCTGCGCACCGGGGCACCGTGACCGATCGCAACGGCCAGGCCCTGGCCGTGAGCACCCCGGTGGACAGCATCTGGGTCGACCCGCAGGAGATGCTGCGCGTACCCGAGCGGATCCCCGAGCTCGCCGCGGCCCTCGAAGATAATCCCGGGGGCCTGGCTCGGCGGCTAACCCGCAACGGCGACAAGCGCTTTTTGTACCTGCGCCGGCATATGAATCCGTCGGCGGCAGAGCAGATCCTGGCCCTGGATCTGCCGGGAGTGGACCGGCTTCGCGAGTACCGCCGCTACTACCCGGCTGGTGAAGTGACCGGCCACCTGGTGGGCTTTACCGACGTCGACGATGCCGGCCAGGAAGGACTGGAGCTGGCCTACGATCACTGGCTAGTCGGGCGGCCGGGCAGCCGCAAGGTGCTGAAAGACCGCCTCGGTCGGGTCGTCGAGGACGTCGAGGCCATCGAGCCCGCAAATCCCGGCAGGGCACTGGCCTCGTCCATCGACCTGCGCATTCAGTATCTCGCCTACCGCGCGTTGAAGGGCTCGGTGCAGCAGCACCAGGCGTCGTCAGGTTCTGTCGTGGTGATGGACGTGCGTACGGGTGAAGTCCTCGCGATGGTCAATCAGCCGGCCTACAACCCGAACGATCGCAACCAGCGCGACGCAGCGCGCTATCGCAATCGCGCCATCACCGACATTCTCGAGCCAGGTTCGGCGCTGAAACCGCTGGTGCTGGCGGCGGCGCTGGAGAGCGGCCAGTACGGGCCCGATAGCGTCGTGGACACCGCGCCGGGTTTTATCCAGGTTGGCGCGAAACTTATCGAAGACACGAGTAACCACGGACGCATCGATCTGGCCACGCTGCTCGCGCGCTCCAGCAACGTGGGTGCAACCAAGGTGGCCATGTCCCTGGAGCCCGAACAGCTCTACGACGTGTTGACACGTTTCGGCCTCGGTCGCCCGAGCGCCAGTGGTTTCCCCGGCGAGGCGGGTGGCCTGTTGAGCCACTATTCCAACTGGCGTCCGATCAGCCAGGCCACGCTGGCCTATGGGTACGGGCTGTCCATGACGCCCCTGCAGATGGCCCAGGCCTACGCCATCCTGGCGGCCGGGGGCCTGCAACGGCCCGTATCGCTGATCCGGGTGGACGAGCCGCCGATACCGCGACGGGTGATTCGCGAAGACGTTGCGGAGCAAGTCCTGGCAATGCTGGAAACTGCGGTGGGCCCCGGTGGCACGGGTGCAGCTTCCAACATCGCTAATTACAGCGTCGCCGGCAAGACCGGCACCGCACGCAAGATCGCGCCGGGCGGCTACGCAGAAAATCGATTCGTGGCGGTCTTCGCCGGGCTCGCGCCGGCCAGCGCACCGCGACTGGCCACGGTCGTCGTCGTCGATGATCCGCGCGCCGGCGACTATTACGGCGGCACGGTGGCGGCGCCGGTGTTTTCCGAAGTCATGGAGGGCGCGCTGCGAATTCTCGCAGTGGCGCCGGACGACTTCATCAGCGGTGACACCCGCACCACGCTGACGGCCAGGGCGCAATGACGGGCGGCCGCGACATGTTGTTGACCGAGCTGTTCCGCGATTGCGGCGTGGACGCACCGGCTGTGCTCGTGCACGGCCTGAGCGCGAGCAGCCGGCGGCTGGCCCCGGGTTCCCTGTTTCTCGCCTGCGCCGGGCAGCGGCAACACGGTCTGAAGTATCTCGACCAGGCCCTGACGGCCGGCGCGATTGCGGTGGCCTGGGAACCTGCCGCCGGCGTGGTGGCGCCGCAGCTGCCGGCCGACATGCCAGCGCTGGAAGTACCGGGCCTGGGCCGCTTGCAGGGGCGCCTCGCCGATCGTTTTTTTGGCTCGCCGTCCAGGGACCTGCGGGTCACCGGTATCACCGGAACCAACGGCAAGACGACCGTCGCCTGGCTGGTGGTCCACGCACTGGAAAGCTGCGGGCAGGCCGCGGCGTATTCGGGAACGCTGGGCCACGGCCGCCTACCTGCGCTGGCGCCCAGTGCGTTGACTACGCCGGGCAGCATCGAACTGCATCATCGATTGCGCCAATTCGCAGATGCCGGCGCTGAGCACGCGGTCATTGAGGTGTCGTCCCACGCTCTCGATCAGGGCCGCGTGGACGGGATGAGCTTCGCAGTTTCTGCGCTGACCAATATCAGCCGTGATCATCTCGACTATCACGGCGACATGGATCATTACACGGCGGCGAAGGCGCGGCTGTTCCTGGACTACGCCGCACCCACTGCCGTCATCAATCTCGGAGACGAACGGGCGCGCCAAATCCACGCACGCCTGCCCAAGGGCACCGATGCAATCACGGTTGCCCTGGTTGCCGGCGGTGATGCGCCACCGGCGGCGCGACTGCTGGGGCGCCTGACCGCGACGCACCGGGACGGTATCGGGCTCGGCCTCAGCGGTGATTTCGGCACCGCGCTACTCGATAGCCCCCTATGGGGTGAGTTCAATGCAGAGAACCTGGTCATGGCGGCCGGTATTCTCCTTGGCCACGGTTTGCCATTGGACAAGGCGGCCGAAGCGCTGAGCCTGGCGGCGGCGCCGCCCGGCCGAATGGAGCGCGTGTCGCGCCCTGGTTCCGGCCCGGCCGTCATCGTTGATTTCGCGCACACGCCAGACGCGCTGTCGCAGGCGCTGCGCGCCGTGCGCGCCCATAACGATGGGCAGCTGTGGTGCGTATTCGGCTGCGGGGGTGAACGCGACGCTGGCAAGCGAGCAAGCATGGGCGAGGTGGCTACGTCCCTGGCCGACCAGGTGCTGTTGACCGACGACAATCCGCGCGGCGAAGACCCCGACGCGATCATCGCGGCGATTCGCAGCGGGATGCCCGCGGACTCGCGCGTGCAGGTCATGCGCGATCGTGCCGAGGCGATTCGTTTCGCGGTGCGCACGGCTGCCAAGGACGATGCGGTACTCATTGCCGGCAAGGGTCACGAAGCGGTGCAGATCGTGGCGGGCCAGAGCCTTGTTTTTTCCGATCAGCAAACGGCGCGCGACGCCCTCGGGCAGGCGGAATGAGCATGGCGACGCTGGGTCTTGTTGCAGAGTCGGTGCACGGGGTCCTGCACGGGCCCGACCGCGGTTTCGACGCCGTCAGCAGCGATACCCGCAGCCTGCGCGCCGACGAACTGTTCGTCGCGCTGCGGGGCCCCAATTTCGACGCAGCAGATTTCATCGCCGAGGCGGAACGCATCGGCGCCGCCGGCGCGTTGGTCGAGCAGCATCTCGACAGCGGCCTCGCCCAGGTCGTGGTTGCCGACACTCGCCAGGCGCTGGCAGATTTTGCGCGCGCGTGGCGGCAGCGTTTCGACTTGCCCGTGGTTGGAATCACCGGGAGCAACGGCAAGACCACGGTCAAGGAGATGACCGCGGCAATATTTCGTGCCCACGCCGGTGACGCCAGTGAGGTATTGGCTACCCGAGGCAATCTGAACAACGACATCGGCCTGCCGCTGACGGTGCTGGAGCTGCGCCCGTCGCACCGCGCCGCGGTGTTTGAAATGGGCGCCAGCGCGCCGGGCGAGATCGCTTACCTGGCCGCCGTCGCGCAACCGTCAGTAGGCATCGTGACGAACGCCGGTCCGGCACACCTGGAGGGTTTTGGCAGCCTGGAAGGGGTGGCTCAGGCCAAAGGCGAGCTGTTCGCATCCTTACCGGCGGATGGCACGGCGATCATCAATCGCGACGATGCATTCTTCGACGAATGGCTCGCCCGTTGCCCGGGTTGCCGCGTGCTCAGCTTCGGCCTGGGTCCCCACGCCGACGTGCGGGCTTCGGACATTCGTGGAGACGGCGCCGCGCTGGAATTTACGCTGCACTTGACCGACACGAAATTCCCGGTGCACTTGGGGTTGGCCGGGCAGCACAACGTGCGCAATGCACTGGCCGCTGCGGCCGCCGCGCTGGCAACCGGCGTTGAACGCGGCGCGGTTCAGCAGGGTCTTGCCGGGTTGGTGCACTCCGCCGGCCGCCTGCGACGCCTTGAGTCGGCAACGGGCGCGGTAATTTTTGACGACAGCTATAACGCCAACCCGGCGTCACTGCAGGCGGCCATTGAGTTTCTCGCCGGCCAGCCGGGGGAGACCTGGCTGGTGCTTGGCGACATGAAGGAACTGGGCACGGACAGTGCCCCGCTGCACCGTGAATCGGGCGCTGCGGCACGCAAGGCCGGACTGTCGCGGCTGCTGTGCGTTGGCGAAGAGAGCCGGGCGGCGGTGACCGCGTTCGGCGCCGGGGCCAGCTGGTTCGAGTCGCGCGACGCATTGGTGGCCGCTGTTGAAGCTGACCTGGGTCCGGGCGTGACGTTGCTGGTCAAGGGTTCCCGCAGCATGGGCATGGAAACGGTAGCAGCCGCACTGGCCGCGACGGGCAGGGAGGGCTGACGGTGCTGGCCTGGCTATTTGACTACCTGACCCGCTTCGTCAGCGGTTTCAACGTTTTCAACTACATCACCACGCGGGCCATCATGGGCGCGCTGACGGCGCTGGTTATTTCCCTGGTCTTTGGTCCAGTGATGATTCGCCGCCTGCATGTGCGCCAGATTGGCGAGACCGTGCGCCAGGACGGCCCCGACACGCACCTGTTGAAAGCGGGCACGCCCACCATGGGCGGTGCGCTAATCCTGGTCGCGATTGTTGCCAGCACGTTGTTGTGGGCGGACCTGAGCAATCGGTACGTGTGGGTCGTGGTGGGTGTAACCGTAGCCTTTGGCCTGATTGGTTTCGTCGACGACTACCGCAAGCTGATCCTGCAGGACCCGAAGGGACTGGCCCCCGCCGCGAAGTATTTCTGGCAATCCCTGGTGGCCGTCATCGTTGCCGTGGCCCTGTATCAGCTCGCCGAAAAGCCGTATGAGACGGCGCTGCTCGTGCCATACCTGAAAGACGTCATGGTGCCCCTGGGCATCCTGTTCGTGCCTTTTGCCTACCTGGTGATCGTCGGCACCAGCAACGCGGTCAATCTCACGGACGGTCTCGACGGCCTGGCCATCATGCCCACGGTGCTGGTGGGTGGAGCGTTGGGCGTATTCGGCTACGCCGCCGGCAACGCAATCTTTTCCGAGTACCTCGGTATTCCGTACATCGCCGGGGCCGGCGAAATGATGGTGTTCTGCACGTCGCTGGCCGGTGCCGGCCTGGGCTTCCTGTGGTTCAACACCTATCCGGCGCAGGTATTCATGGGCGACATCGGGGCGCTGGCCCTCGGCGCGGCCCTGGGCACCGTTGCTGTCGTGGTGCGCCAGGAACTGGTGCTGGCAATCATGGGTGGTTTATTCGTAATCGAGACCCTGTCCGTCATCATCCAGGTCGCCTCTTTCAAACTGACGGGCCGGCGCGTATTCCGCATGGCGCCGCTGCACCACCACTACGAACTCAAGGGCTGGGCCGAGCCGAAGGTCATCGTGCGCTTCTGGATCATTACCGTGATTCTCGTGCTGGTCGGCCTGTCGAGCCTGAAGATTCGGTGATGCGAGGGATGGCACTGGCAATGGGCGAGCAGGGAATCCACGGACAGTGTCGGGTCATGGTGCTGGGCATGGGCGCAACAGGCGCGTCCGTGGCCCGCTACCTGGCCGCGCGCGGCGACACCGCGGTGTTTTGCGATACCCGCAGCGCGGCGCCGGGTCGCGGTGCCATCGCCGCGGCAATGCCCGACGCGCAGTTGTATGCGGGCCCCGAGCTGCCGAGCTTAGCGCACACCGTGGAACAGGTAGTGGTGTCGCCGGGCGTGCCGCTGGACCTGCCGCCGCTGGTCAAGGCCCGCGAGCGTGGCCTGGAGATTTGCAGCGACATCGACCTGTTCATGGGCGAGTGCCGGGCGCCGGTCATTGCCGTGACCGGTTCGAACGGCAAGAGCACCGTGACCGCGATGACCGCCGCAGCGCTCGCGGGCGCCGGCTGGCACGCGCCGGCCGGCGGCAACCTGGGGACGCCGGCGCTGGATCTGCTCGACGCGACTGCCGACGCCTACGTGCTGGAACTTTCGAGCTTCCAGCTCGAGCGGAGCCAGCCGCTGGCCGCCGCCGCCGCCGTGGTGCTGAACCTGTCGCCCGATCATCTCGATACCCACGGTGGTTTCGACGCGTATATGCGCGCGAAGGCGCGCATATACCTGGCCTGCCGGCATGCTGTGGTGAACCGCGACGAGCCCCGACTTGCGGCGTTGCCCGGCCGGAACACAGCGGTGTCGGGGTTCACCCTGTTCGCCCCCGAGTCAGGCGATTTTGCTGGCGGCCCTCGCATTGGGCGCCGCGCTGGGTGCCGATCCGCAGTCCATGATCGCGGGCATCCGCGATTTTCCCGGTCTGCCGCATCGCATGCAGTGCGTGCACCGCGCCAGCGGCGTGACGTGGATCGACGATTCAAAAGCCACCAACGTCGGCGCCGCCGTGACCAGCATCAACGGCGTGCAGGGGCCGCTGGTGCTCATCGCCGGCGGCGACGCGAAGGGCGGTGATTTTGCAGCACTGACCGCCGCGCTGCGCGGCCGCCAGTGCACGGCCGTGCTGCTGGGCCAGGACCGTGAGCGTCTCGCCAGCGCCCTCCGCGACGTTTGCGAGCTTTTCCTGGTGGCGGACATGGCGGAAGCGGTCACGGTCGCTGGTGCGCTGGCGAAGCCCGGGGCCACCGTGCTCCTGGCCCCGGCCTGCAGCAGCCTCGACATGTATGCCGACTACGCAGCACGTGGCGACGCTTTCCGCGCGGCAGCCAGGGCGCAGGTTTCATGAGCCGGCCGGTGTCATCGACTCGCCCGGCCATCGGCCTGGACCCGGCACTGCTGCTGATTGTGGGCCTGCTGCTGGGCTGCGGCCTGATCATGCTCGCGTCGGCGTCAGTTGCCCTGGCAGAGCGCAATACCGGCGATCCATTGTTCTACCTGGAACGCCAGGCGGTGGCCGCGTTGCTGGGCATTGCGTGTGGCGGACTGGTGCTGCGCGTGCCCACGGATTTCTGGGACCGCGCCGGGCTGATGTTGCCGTGCCTCGCCGTCGTGCTGCTTGTCGCAGTGCTGATACCCGGGCTCGGCCATACCGTGAATGGCAGTACCCGCTGGCTCCGGGTCGGCGGCCTCAACATTCAGGCCGCGGAGCCGGCCAGGCTGTTGTTGTTCATGTGGGTGGCGGGATACGCCGTGCGACACGCCGACGCGTTGCGCACATCGGTGGGCGGCTTCCTGAAACCAATGTTCCTGATCGTGCCCGCCTGCCTGTTGTTGCTGATGCAACCGGATTTCGGTTCCGCGGTCGTGCTGATGGTGGTGTCCGTAGCAGTGCTGTTCGTCGCCGGTGCGCGTATCCGCGACCTGCTGCTGATCGGCGGCCTGTTTGCCATCGTGGCGGCACTACTGATTGGCACATCGGACTATCGGCTCGGCCGCGTACTCGGCTTCATGGACCCTTGGGCAGATCCCTACGCCAAGGGATTTCAGCTCGTGCAGTCGCTGATTGCCGTCGGCAGTGGTGAGTGGTTCGGGCTCGGGCTTGGCAACGGCGTGCAGAAACTGTTCTACCTGCCCGAGGCCCACACGGACTTCGTGTTTGCAGTCATTGCCGAGGAGTTCGGTCTGCTGGGCAGCGTGCTGGTCATCCTGCTGTTCGGCGCGTTGATCTGGCGTGCGCTGCAGATCGCCCGCGACAGCGCCAGGGCGGGTCGCTTGTATCAGGCCAACCTGGCCTTCGGTATTGCCGCCTGGCAGGGACTGCAGGCTTTCATAAATGTCGGTGTGAACATGGGCGTGCTGCCGACTAAAGGTCTGCCGCTGCCGCTGGTCAGCTACGGGCGCAGCAGCATGATCATCACGCTGATTGCGTTGGCCTTGCTGTTGCGAATCGATTGGGAGAACCGGCAGCCCGTGCTGCGCAAGTCCAGGCGCCGGCGGGCCGCGTCATGACGCAACCAATACTGATCATGGCCGGTGGCACGGGCGGACACGTATTCCCCGCCCTCGCAGTGGCGCGCGAAATGATCCGACGCACCATCCGCGAGCACCTAGACAAGGAGAAGCGGCTCAGGCCGCAAGGCATCAAGGTTCTCTCCTTGTTCTTCATCGACGCATCGACATAATTGGTATCCTGGTAGTAGTCACCCCAGGCGTCTCGCCGTCGCGCTTTTCGACGCGTTGCGGGTGATGCGCCGTCGCCGTCCGCGCGCGGTACTTGGCATGGGGGGGTTCGCCTCCGGTCCCGGCGGCGTGGCCGCCTGGCTGCTCGGGCGGCCGCTGATTATTCACGAACAGAATTCTGTCGCGGGTCTGACGAATCGTCTTCTGGCTGGCTTGGCCCGGGAAGTGCTTGCTGCCTTCCCGGGCAGCTTTTCCAGCCGGGTTTCCGCGCGCGTGGTTGGCAACCCGGTGCGGCCGGATATTCTCCGGCTGCCGGCGCCGGATGAGCGCCTGGCCGGACGCGTCGGGCCGCTGCGGTTGCTGATCCTGGGTGGCAGCCAGGGCGCGCTGGCCCTGAACGAAACGGTGGCCCTGGCCGTGGGCCGTATCGCGGAAGTCGAGCGCCCGGAAATCCGTCACCAAGCCGGTCGTCATACGCTGGCGCAAGCCGAGGCGGCCTATCGCGACGCCGGCGTTGCCGCCCGGGTGGAGCCATTCATCACGGATATGGCTGCGGCCTATGCGTGGGCGGACCTGGTCATTTGCCGCGCGGGGGCGCTGACTATTGCCGAACTCGCGGCGACGGGCGTGGCCGCGGTGTTCGTCCCCTTCCCTGCCGCGGTGGATGATCATCAAACGCGCAACGCCCGCTTCCTGGCCGATGCGGGCGCGGGAGTGCTGATACCGCAGGCGGAACTGACGGCGGAGCGTCTCGCCGCGGAGATCGAGACATGCATCCAGGACCGCGGCCTGTTGCTGGCGCGCGCGCGGGCGGCGCGGGCGCTGGCGCAGCCAGCCGCCACGCAAGCGGTGGCGGACACCTGCCTGAAGTGGGGCAACGGTCGATGAATGCGCGCATGCGCAAGGTTAACGCCATCCACTTTGTCGGCATCGGCGGTGTCGGCATGGGCGGTATCGCCGAGGTGCTGGTGAATCTCGGCTACCGGGTGCAGGGATCGGACCTGCGCGAATCGGCGATGACGCGGCGGCTCGCCGGCCTGGGGGCCACCGTGCAGATCGGCCATCGCGCGGAAAACGTCGCGGGTGCCGATGTGGTGGTGGTGTCCACTGCCATCGATCCAGAAAACCCTGAACTGATCGCGGCCCGTGACGCGCGCAAACCCATCGTGCAGCGCGCAGAGATGCTCGGCGAGCTGATGCGCTTCCGGCGTTCCATCGCGGTGTCCGGCACGCATGGCAAGACCACGACCACCAGCCTGGTGGCCAGCGTGCTGGCGGAGGCGGGGGAAGATCCCACCTTCGTGATCGGCGGCCGGCTGAAGAGTGCAGAGACCAACGGCCGACTCGGCGCCGGGCCATGGCTGGTGGCGGAAGCGGATGAAAGCGACGCGTCTTTCATGCACCTGCAGCCGGTGATTGCCGTGGTCACCAATATCGATGCCGACCACATGGAGACCTATGGTGGCGACGTCGGGCGGTTGCGGGAAAGTTTCGTGCAGTTCCTGCACAACCTGCCGTTCTATGGTCTGGCCGTGATCTGCCTGGATGACCCGGGCGTGGCCTCAGTCTTGCCGGACATTAAACGGGCGATCCTGACTTACGGCACGGTGGCCGACGCCGATGTGCGAGCCACCGACATCGTGGCCGACGGGATCCGGTCGCGCTTCAAGGTCTGGCTGCCCGGGCGAGATGCGCCGTTGGCGATCACCCTGAATCTGCCCGGTCGCCATAACGTGCTCAATGCGCTGGCCGCCTGCGCCATCGCCCACGAGCTCGACCTGAACGATGCGGCATTAGAACGGGCGCTGGCCGGCGAACGACGCCTGCAGGTGCTGGGGGAAGTAGCCACCCGCGCGGGCAAGGTGCTGTTCGTCGATGACTACGGGCACCATCCGACGGAGATTGCTGCAACGATGGCAGCGACCCGGGAAGCCTGGCCGCAGCGCCGGCTCGTGGTGGTGTTTCAACCGCACCGCTATACGCGCACGCGGGACCTGCTGGATGATTTTGCCGCGGCACTTTCCACGGCCGACCAGCTGTTCGTATGCGAGGTCTACCCGGCCGGTGAAACGCCCATTGCTGGTGCCGACAGTCCCGCCATCTGCCGGGCGATCCGCTCGCGTGCACGCGTGGAACCGGTGCTGGTCAAAGACCTGGACAATCTGCCCGCACAGCTTAACGACGTGCTGCAGGCCGGTGACGTGGTGCTGACACTGGGTGCTGGGGATATCGGCGCCGCCGCCGGGCGCCTGCCCTCGGAGCTTGCCATCGCCCGCAAGGTGGGAGCATGAGCGCCGCGGCGCGCATCCCGGCGGTAGCCGACGTGCGGCGTGGTGAGCCCATGTCGCGCCATACGTCCTGGCGCGTCGGTGGGCCGGCGGAAGTGTTCTTCCGGCCCGGCACCCGTGACGAACTCGTGAACTTTCTGAAAGAGCTGGACCCCGCCACACCGTTGCTGTGGATTGGTCTAGGCAGCAACCTGCTGGTGCGCGACGGCGGCGTCCGCGGCGTCGTGATTGCCACCGCGAAAGCCCTCGGTGAGTCCCGACGCCTGGATGACGGCATTGTCGAAGCCGGCGCCGGCGTGCCATGCACGGCGCTGGCCCGGCGCTGCGTGCGCTGGGGGCTGGGCCCGGCGGAATTCCTGGCCGGCATTCCCGGCACCGTGGGCGGCGCGCTGACGATGAACGCCGGCGCCTTCGGTGGCGAAACCTGGGACCGGGTGTCCTCAGTCGACACCGTGGATCGCGCCGGTGTCGTGCGGCGGCGGACGCCTGCCGACTATCACATCGGTTATCGGCATGTGTCCGGCCCGGCCGCTGAGTGGTTCCTGTCGGCGCAGTTCCAGTTCGATACCGTGGACGACGACGCCCTTGAACGGTTGCGCGGCATGCTTCAGCAACGCGAAGCCAGTCAGCCCCTCGGTGAGCCAAGCTGCGGCTCCGTATTTCGCAACCCGCCGGGAGACCACGCAGCGCGGCTCATCGACACGGCCGGGTTGAAGGGCTATTCCATTGGTGGCGCGGTCGTATCTGACAAGCACGCGAACTTCATCATCAACACGGGCGGCGCGACGGCTGCAGATATTGAACAGCTGATCGAGCACGTGCGCGTCACTGTGAACGAGCGGCACGGCGTGAGCCTGGTGCCGGAAGTGCATGTCGTCGGTGAGCCGGCAGAGGGTGCCGGGGCATGACGGCCTATCCGACAGTGACGGACGCAGCAGACTTCGGTCGGGTGGTGGTGCTGTTGGGTGGCACCTCCGCAGAACGCGAAATCTCGTTGATGAGCGGGCAGGCGGTGCTCGACGCGCTCCAGGAGCGCGGCGTCGACGCGGTGGCGGTGGACCCGGCCGACGGGTTGCCGGGGCCCCTCGCCGCTGGTGCCTGCGACCGGGCCTGGATCGCGCTGCACGGTCGTGGTGGTGAAGACGGCACGGTTCAGGGTTTGTTGTCTCTGCTCGGCATTCCCTATACGGGCAGCGGCGTGCTCGGCTGCGCGCTGGCCATGGACAAGCTCCGCACCAAGCGGTTGCTGGCCGGTTGTGGCCTCCCGACACCCGACTTCATGGAACTGCGGGGGCCGGCCGATTTCGAGTTGGTCGGCGAACGGCTCGGGTTCCCGGTGATGGTTAAGCCGGCCGACGAGGGATCCAGCATCGGGCTAACGAAGGTAGAGGACGCCACTGGCTTGCCAGCAGCCTATGCGGCTGCGGCCGCCTGCCATTCGCCGGTCTTCGCCGAGCGCTGGGTCGCCGGCGGCGAATACACGGCCGCGATACTTCATGAACAAGTGCTGCCGCTGATTCGCATCGACGCCGGCTCCGGCTTCTACGATTACGACGCGAAGTACTTCAGCGATGCGACCCGCTACCTCTGTCCCTGCGGATTGCCGCCGGCGGCGGAGGGCGAGCACGGCAAGCTCGCGCTGGAGGTTTTTCGCGCCGTTGGCGCCAGCGGCTGGGGGCGCGTGGACTTCATGCTGGATGACAACGGTGCGCCGTTGATCCTTGAAGTGAACACCGTGCCGGGCATGACGGGGCACAGCCTTGTGCCGATGGCGGCGGCGCAGGCAGGCAGCGATTTCGCCACGCTCGTCTGGCGAATTCTCGAAACCAGTTGTGGGGAGGTGGCAGATGGCACGCCGGCCTAACCGTCGCCGCAAAGCCGAGCCGAAGAAGCGGGTGCCCCTGCCCGTGGTGAACTGGACCCGGGTCGTCGGCGTGCTGGCCGGGGCTTGTATCACTGCCGCTGTTTATGTGTGCACGGTGTGGCTGATGGACCGGCCGATTACGGCGGTGCTGGTGCAGGGACCTTTCGAGCGGGTCTCCGCTATGCAGATTGAAGAGGCTCTTGCCGAGCACGTGCAGGCCGGGTTTCTCAGCAGCGACCTCGGCAAGATTCAGCGTGCTGCGGCGGGCCTGCCGTGGGTCGCAACGGCCAGCGTGCAGCGGCGCTGGCCGGGCAGCCTGGTGGTGCGTGTGGTCGAACAACAACCGGCGGCCTGCTGGGGTGAAGACGGTCTGTTGAACGAGGCCGGTGAGCTATTCGTCAAGGGCGAGACGCGGCTGCCGGCGGAACTGCCACGCCTGATTGGCCCGGACGGTTCGGAGCGTCGCGTGGCGAGCATGTATTTCAAGATCCAGACCCAGCTCGAACAGCGTGGTCTCGCGGCGCTGAGCCTGGACCTGGATGCCCGGGGAGCCTGGAGCTTCCGACTCAACAACGGCGTCGCGGTTCGACTGGGCGCCGACGCGGTGGAGCAGCGGCTCGCGCGCTTTTTCCGTGCGCTGGACAACGGTGTGGCCGTGAATTCAGAGCAGGTCGCATACGTGGATATGCGCTACACGCACGGCTTCGCCATTGGCTGGCGGACCGAGCCGGCGCGAGCAAAGGCCGCGGAGGCAGCCAAGCCGCATGTCTAAGCGTGGCGACAAAGGTCTGATTGTTGGCCTCGACATTGGTACGTCCAAGGTCGTTGCGGTGGTTGGTGAAGTCCACGACGACGGCGAGCTGGAAGTCATCGGCTTTGGCATGAACCCGTCCCGGGGCCTGAAGCGCGGAGTCGTCGTGAACATTGAGTCCACCGTCAACTCCATTCAGCGCGCGGTAGAAGAGGCGGAACTGATGGCCGGCTGCGATATTCACACGGTGTTTGCCGGCATTGCCGGCAGCCACGTGCGTAGCCTGAACTCCCACGGCATCGTCGCAATCCGTGATCGCGAAGTGACGCGGGGTGACGTGGACCGGGTGATCGATGCGGCCAGGGCCGTCGCAATACCCGCCGACCAGCGCATTCTGCATGTGCTGCCGCAGGAATTCGTCATCGACGGCCAGGAAGGCATTCGCGAGCCCATCGGCATGTCGGGTGTGCGGCTGGAGGCCCGCGTGCACATGGTGACGGGCGCCGCAAGCGCGGCGCAGAACATCGTCAAGTGCGTCCAGCGATGCGGTCTCGAGGTAGAAGACATCGTGCTGGAGCAGCTGGCCTCCAGCTACTCGGTGCTCACGGAAGATGAGATGGAACTCGGCGTTTGCCTGGTCGATATCGGCGGTGGGACCACGGATATCGCGGTTTTCAATGGCGGCGCCATCAAGCACACGGCCGTGATCCCCATTGCCGGTGACCAGGTCACCAACGACATCGCGATTTCCCTGCGCACGCCCACGCAATACGCAGAGGAAATCAAGATCAAGTACGCGTGCGCGCTATCCCAGTTGGCCAACGCTGAGGAGACCATCGAGGTGCCGAGCGTGGGTGACCGGCCGCCGCGGCGCCTGGCGCGCCAGACGCTGGCCGAGGTGGTCGAGCCGCGCTACGAGGAGCTGTTTGGCCTGATTCGCGACGAACTGCGCCGGAGCGGCTTCGAAGACATGGTGGCGGCCGGCGTCGTGCTAACCGGCGGCAGCTCGAAAATGGAGGGCGCGGTGGAACTGGCTGAAGAAGTGTTTCACATGCCGGTGCGCCTGGGCACGCCGCAGCACGTGCGGGGCCTGGTGGACGTGGTGCGCAATCCGATTCACGCCACGGGTGTGGGGCTGTTGCTCTACGCGCGCAGCCGGGCCGAGAAAGAAGCGGCCGAGCCCACGGGCAGCAGTTTGCGAGAGATCTGGGAGCGCATGAAATCGTGGTTCCAGGGTGGTTTTTAAGGTTGGCCTGTACGGGGCCTGTTGTCGTTGAAGTCAGGAGGAAGAGCTGATGTTTGAGCTAATGGATGCCTACAGCCAGAACGCTGTGATCAAGGTACTGGGAGTCGGTGGTGGCGGCGGCAACGCCGTGAAGCACATGGTGAACACCGGCATCGAGGGCGTGGACTTTATCTGCGCGAACACGGATGCGCAGGCCCTGAAAAGCTGCAACGTGCGCACGGCGTTACAGATCGGCTGCAACATCACCAAGGGCCTGGGCGCCGGAGCCGACCCCGATGTCGGCCGGGCCGCGGCAATGGAAGACCGCGACCGGATTCTCGAGGTGATCGAAGGCACCGACATGCTGTTCATCACCGCGGGTCTCGGTGGCGGCACCGGCACTGGCGCAGCACCGGTGGTGGCCCAGGTGGCGCGCGAACTGGGTATCCTGACGGTGGCGGTCGTCACCAAGCCCTTCTCAATGGAAGGCAGGAAACGCCAAAGCGTGGCCGACCAGGGCATCAATGATCTGGGCAAGTACGTGGACTCGCTGATCACGATTCCGAACGAGAAGCTGTTGTCCGTGCTGGGCGCGCAGACCACGCTGCTCGATGCCTTCAAATCCGCCAACGAGGTGCTGCAGGGTGCGGTGCAGGGCATTGCCGAGTTGATCACCCGTCCCGGGTTGATCAACGTGGACTTCGCCGACGTGCGCACGGTGATGGCCGAGATGGGCATGGCCATGATGGGTTCCGGCGGTGCCGCCGGCGAAGACCGGGCCCGTGAAGCAGCCGAAGCGGCCATCTCCAGCCCGCTGCTCGAGGACATCGACCTGTCGGGCGCACGCGGAATTCTCGTCAACGTAACGGCGGGCATGGATCTGTCTATCGGTGAGTTCCAGCAGGTGGGTGACACGGTCAAGCAGTGCGCGGCCGACGATGCCACGGTGGTAGTCGGCACGGTGATCGACCCCGATATTTCGAACTCTATTCGGGTCACGGTGGTTGCCACTGGCCTGGGCCAGCCCATCAAGGCGGTGAAGCAACCGCCTGAGGTCATGGTCGTACCCGACGTCAGAGCGGCGGCTTCCGGCGAGCGGCCGAACTATTCGCAATTCGATACGCCCACGGGTATTCGCCAGCAGGCAGTGGGTGGCGATACGGCGCCGCCGCCGGAACCAGCTTTCGAGTTGCTGGATATCCCGGCCTTTCTGCGCCGGCAGGCCGACTGAATCGGCGGGGCGACCGGCGCGGGCCGGTCGCCCCGGGGTTTAGCTGCCCTGGGTGACCCGCACCCGCACCCGCGCTGCTGCCGGGTAGACGGCCCGGCACAGGGTCAGCAGGCGGTCGCTTTCAAAGCGCAGGCGCGCGGCCCATTCCGGGCCCGTGGCCAGCACGACCAGGGTGCCGTCGTCGCGGAGATTGGCCCCGGCAATGTGGGAGCCGGCGGAGTCGCCGAGGCCGGCGCGCAAGTGGTCCGTTAACGCGACCCGGGCGGCCGCTTCTGTTGCCAGGCGACCCAGTGGCGAAGTAGGATCGGTTACGAGCCTGGACAGGGACTTGGGCTCAGTATCTGACATAATGCATAAAAAATAAGATCGCAGGTGTGAAGCCAGTTCCTTGTACTGCGCATAGCCGTTCGGCATAGTCTTTGCAGCGAAAAGGCAAACCCGTCGAAAGACGGGGACGCAAAGCCACCGATCTACGGGTCAACACCTACGACAGCGGGGTCGCCGAATGACAGCTCCTGCCAGCTTGCGCATTGCGCGTGAACGAAACTGCGTTCGTCAACCAGCCATGGCTGGCTCGCAAGAGTTCTCGCCCGTCGATTATGGGGTAAGACGGACCTGATGAACATAATCATCTTCCGCCGGGGCGGCACGGCCCGCCACCTGTCCATGTCCGGGATGCTAATCGGCGCCGTCGGCGGCATTGCCGGAATGGTTGCCGGGGCCGGCTTCATGGCCGGCTACTTCGCTGCCGGGGAACACGCTGCCGCCAGATCCGTGGCTGAAGTTACCGACCTGCAGGGTGAAGTGGTCGCTCAGCAATCCAGCCTGGAGGCCTTGCGGGGTGATGCGCGCCGTGAACTCGATGCACTGGCCCTGAAACTTGGCCAGATCAACGCCAACGTGATTCGCATGAATGCCCTGGGCCGCCGGCTGACCAGCATGGCAGACCTGGATCAGGGCGAGTTCGATTTCGACATCGCCCCCGCCGTGGGTGGTCCGGCCAGCGCCACGCTGGCATCGGGCGCACCGAAGGTGACAGAGCTGCTGGCGGATATGGACGCACTGGACGACACGCTGAGCGGGCAGGAACAACAGCTGATGGTGCTGGAAGGCCTGTTGCTGAACCGCAAACTGCATAAACGGGTGTACCCGCAGGGCCGGCCCGTTCGCGCCGGCTGGATCTCCAGCACTTTCGGGCGGCGTACAGACCCATTCACCGGCAAGCCGGCGTCACATCGGGGCGTGGACTTTGCCGGGCGAGCCGGCACGGAGATCGTCGCCGTGGCGGCCGGCGTCGTGACGTACTCGGGTGATCGTTCCGGCTACGGCAAGATGGTTGAAATCAATCACGGCAACGGCTATGTCACCCGCTATGCGCACAATGCCGAGAACCTGGTGGCCGTGGGTGACGATGTTCGCCAGGGCCAGAGCATTGCGTTGATGGGTTCCACCGGTCGTGCCACGGGGCCGAACCTGCATTTCGAGGTGCGCCATCTCGGTCGCCCCGTCGATCCGCTGCGACATATCCGCGAGACCACCTGAGCCCGCCGTCGGACCGGACCATCCGGCCCGCAATCCCCGTACAATAGAGCGCTTTGTTCCCGCAGCGGGTCACAGATCCGTCGGGCATGATGCCCGTGGAGCCCGCCGGCGGGAGGGCACGGAGATTTCTGTTGGCAAACTTCCTGACACAATTGTTCGGCAGCCGGAATCAGCGGCTCCTGCGCCAGTACGGCAAGCTGGTAAAAGCAGCCAACGCGTTTGAGGAAGAGTTCAAGGCCCTGGACGACGAGGCGTTGCGCGGGAAAACGGACGAATTTCGCCACCAGCTGGCTGACGGCGCGACCCTCGACGATCTGTTGCCCCCCGCCTTCGCAGCGGCCCGCGAAGCGGCCGACCGCGCGCTGGGCCTGCGGCCCTTCGACGTGCAGTTTATCGGTGGCATCGCGCTTCACCAGGGCAAGATCGCCGAAATGCGCACCGGCGAAGGCAAGACGCTGGTAGCAACGCTGCCAGCGTACCTGAATGCGCTGTCCGGCAAATCCGTGCACATCGTCACCGTGAACGAGTACCTGGCCCAGCGCGACTCGGCCTGGATGGGCCCGGTGTACGAGTTTCTCGGCCTCACGGTCGGGGTGATTCACAGCGGCCAGACGCAGGATCAGAAGCGGGACGCCTACGCGGCAGATATTACCTACGGGACGAACAACGAGTTCGGCTTTGACTACCTGCGCGACAACCTGGCTTTGCACACGACCGACCAGATGCAACGTGAGCTGGCCTTCGCCGTGGTCGACGAGGTGGACTCCATCCTGATCGACGAGGCGCGCACGCCGCTGATCATCTCCGGCCCGGCGGAGGACAGCTCCGATATGTATTTGCGCATCAACCAGCTGATTCCGCACCTGGAGCGTGGTCTCGACGCGAATCGGCCGCGCAATAGTGACCTCACCGTCAAGAAGGTCCACCTGCTGGGTCGTGACGGTGAAGACCTGGGGGAGATGAGCCTGGAAGCCGCCATTGACCGGGGCGAGGCCGAAGGCTGCGATGTCTTCGAGATCGACAAAGATGCCAGTCCGGTGAAATGCCAGCTGATCTACCCGGGCGACTACACCGTCGATGAGAAGACCAAGCAGGCCTACCTGACCGAGAACGGCCATGAGAAAGTCGAAGGCCTGTTTGCAAAACACGGCCTGATCGAGGCGGGCGAAAGCCTCTACGACCCGAAGAATATCCGGTTGGTGCATCACCTGACCGCGGCGATGCGCGCCCATGTGCTGTTCAAGCGGGACGTGGAGTACGTGGTGCAAAACGGTGAAATCGTGATCGTCGATGAGTTCACGGGGCGCACGATGCCGGGGCGACGCTGGTCGGACGGGCTACACCAGGCCGTCGAGGCGAAGGAGGGCGTACAGGTCAAGCAAGAGAACCAGACCGTCGCGTCGATCACCTTCCAGAACTACTTCCGCATGTACGAAACGCTGTCCGGTATGACGGGTACCGCCGACACCGAGGCCTTCGAATTTCAGCAGATCTACGGTCTCGAAGTCGTGGTGATTCCAACTCACCGGGACATGGTTCGGGACGACCAGCCAGACCTGGTCTTCCTGACCGAGAAAGACAAGTTCGACGCCATCGTCGAGGACATCGTGGATTGCCAGGAACGGGCGCAGCCCGTGCTGGTGGGTACCACGTCCATCGAAACTTCCGAGTACCTGTCCGGTGTCCTGAAGAAAACGAACATCAGGCACCAGGTCTTGAACGCGAAGCAGCACGAGCGCGAGGCCCAGATCATCACCGAAGCCGGGCGCCCGGCTACTGTGACCATCGCGACGAACATGGCCGGTCGGGGCACGGATATCGTTCTGGGCGGTAACCTTGCCGCGGAACTTGCCGAATTGGGTGAACAGGCACAAGCCAAGCAGGTCGACGCCCTGCGTCGTGACTGGGCGGAACGGCAGAATGCGGTGCTCGAAGCCGGGGGCCTGCGGATCATCGGCACCGAGCGCCACGAGTCGCGGCGAATTGACAACCAGCTGCGAGGCCGGGCGGGTCGCCAGGGCGATCCGGGCGCCAGTCGTTTCTACCTGTCGATGGAAGACAGCCTGATGCGCATTTTCGGCAACCCCGAGCGCACCAAGAACATGCTGACCCGGGTCGGCATGCGCGAAGGCGAGGCCATCGAGAGCAAGTTGCTGACCCGACAGATCGAACGCGCCCAGCGCAAGGTCGAGGCTTACAACTTTGATGCGCGCAAGGCCTTGCTGGAATACGACGACGTTGCCAACGAGCAGCGCCAGGTCGTCTATCAACAGCGCAACGAACTGATGGCCGCCGAAGATGTGGCTGACGCGGTGGCTGGCATCCGCGAAGAGGTGGTGAACGAGCTCGTTGCCAACCACGTGTCTGAGGCCATGCTGCCAGAGCAGTGGGATCTGCCCGGCTTGCAGCAAGCCCTCGCCCGGGAATTCGGGGCCGATCTGAATGTCCAGCACCTTGTCGAAGAGGAAGGGGAGCTGGAGCCCGCCGTGTTGAGCCAGCGGGTGCTGGAGGCAATCGACCGCCAGTATGAGGACAAGGTCGAGGAGATCGGTCCGGCCATCATGCGCCAGTTCGAGAAGGTGGTCATGCTCAGCCAGCTGGACTCCCACTGGAAGGAGCATCTCGCCGGACTTGATTACCTGCGCCAGGGTATACACCTGCGCGGTTATGCGCAGAAAAACCCGAAGCAGGAATACAAGCGCGAAGCCTTCGACATGTTCAGCGAAATGCTGGACCAGGTGAAGCACGAAACGATCAGCGTGCTGTGCCGGGCCCGGCTGCGCAGCCAGGAAGACGTTGACTCCCTGGACGAGCGCCGCGCGCAGGGGCAAATACAGGCCCGCCACGACGCGGCGCCGTCCCCGGTGGCCGGCGGTGTACCCGTCACGGCCGGAGTTCCGCAGTCGGGGGCAATGGCCGGCGGCCCGATGGGCGGAGTCGGACCGGCGGCCGGCGCGCCCGAGGCCGCAGCGGCTACGCCCTTTGTGCGCTCGGAGAAGAAAGTCGGCCGCAACGAACCCTGTCCCTGCGGTTCGGGCAAAAAATACAAGCACTGCCACGGTCGTCTGTAGTGAGAGCAAGCATCCTTGCCTGAGGCCGCGCGGCTTTCGATCCGCGTGGCGGCCGGCGTACTGGCGGACGGCGGCGGCCGCGTGCTCATCGCGCAGCGTCCACCGGACAAGCATGCGGGGGGCGCGTGGGAGTTCCCCGGCGGCAAGCTGCAACCCGGCGAGACGCCGCGTGATGCCCTGGACAGGGAGCTAGGCGAGGAAATCGGCATTCGTGTCACCCTGGCCACAGAGCTCGTGGAATACACCCACGTTTATCCCGACCGGGACGTCACGCTGTGCGTGTTCCTTGTATCAGCCTGGCAGGGTGAGCCGCACAGCCTGGAAGAGCAGCCGCTGCGCTGGGTGGCCGTAGACGATTTGCTTGACCATGGCCTGCTGCGCGCAGACCGACCCATCGTGGCAGCGTTGCGCGAGCTCAGCAGATCTTGATTTCAAAAGGCAGGTCTTCGCTGACCTGTACCGCGCGGTCGGCGACGTCGGGCCAGACCATGAAACGCAGCGTGAAGCGGTGATGACCGGCGCTGATCTCAGGATAGATGCCCTTTTCAGCGGCCAGGCTCACGCGCAGCAGGTGAAAGCTGCCGTTGCGCCCGAGCGTGTGCTGGTAAACGCCGTTCTGTGCGACGGCCTTTGCGGCCTCGCCGGATTCGCGCATCAGCCAGAGCAGTTCTGCCACCCCGTCGCACAGCGGGCGCAGCGGCTCGAGCCATGCGTTCAGGGCCTGGCAGCGTTGCTCGTAGGGCATGCGCAGCCAGTGCGTGTATTCCGGCAGATCAAATTCGCAGGTGCCACCCGGGATCGCGCTGCGATGCTTCACTGCACTGAGAAACTCGTTTTCGCGCATCACCCGGAGATACTGCGGGCCAAGGGCAATCAGGTCTTCGCGGTGGGAGGCCAGGTTGCGCAGCAGTCCTGACAGGCGGGCCTCGTCCACCTCGGGAGCCTGGTGAAGACGTTCCAGGTGTTGTTGCTGGCGCTCCAGCTCCTTCAGCACGTCGCTGCGAACGTCGCCCCGGGTGAGTATTGAGTTGATGTCGAGCAGCGCCGACAGCGCTGCGCGGCTGTCCCACGGCGAGGTGCGGTCAAGGTGGAAGCGCAGCTGCCTGTACAGGAACTCCAGCCGCAGGTACGTGCGCATCCGCTCGGTCAGCGGCTGCTCGTAAGCCAGCATGGCCCCGGCCGGGGCGGCGCGGGCCATGCGTTCCGCACGGGCACTCATCGGCGGTCCCGACAGGATTCGGCTGGCGCAAACATGCGGCTATTCTGCGTCACGCACCGCCGGGGCCGCAATAACTGATCTTACCCGGCATCGCAGTGATCAGTCGGAGCATGCCTTGCGCAGATATCGCTGATGCAGTGCCTGCACCTGCGCGCGAGTCGCGCGCAGGTCGCCGCTGTTGTCAATCACCGCATCGGCGGCCGCGATTCGTGCGGCCCGGCCGACCTGTGCGGCCAGCATCCGATCGGCCTGCTGGGCGGTCTCACCATCGCGAGTCATCAGCCGGCGCCGCTGCTCGGCCTCCGGGCAGTCCACCACCACCACTTCGTCTACCAGCCTGTTGAAACCGCTTTCCACCAGCAGCGGCACGACGATGACCTGATAGGGGCCGCCGGCTGCCGCCGCCAGTTCCAGTGTCCGATGCCGAATTCGCGGATGCAGGATGCCCTCGAGACGATGGCGATCGGCCGGATCGGCAAATACCCTCGCGCGCAGGGCCCGCCGGTCCAGCCTGCGGTCCGGCCCCAGGACGCCGGCACCAAAGGCGGCGACGATTTCCTTCAGCGCGGGCTGACCGGGAGCCACGACTTCCCTGGCGATCACATCGGTGTCGATGACCGGCACGCCGAGGGCGGCGAACATGTCTGCCACGGTGCTTTTGCCGCTGGCTATCCCGCCGGTCAGACCGATACGGGGCATCGCGGTTTGGGGGGCGGGCACTTCAGAATCCGGCCATCTGCCGATAGGCGCTGGTCAGCGCGTCGCCCCATAGGAGGGCCACGAAACCCGCGGCGGCCAGGAATGGGCCGAAAGGCATGGGTCGCTGGCTGTCCCGGCCGGCAAACAGGATCATCGCGACTCCGGTCACCGCGCCGACCAGGGCCGACAGGATGATGATTACCGGCAGCATCTGCCAACCCAGCCACGCCCCGAGCGCGCCGAGGAGCTTGAAATCGCCATAGCCCATCCCTTCCTTGCCGGTGACGAGCTTGAACAGGTGGTAGATGGACCAGAGGCTCAGGTAGCCGGCCATGGCCCCGATGACCCCTGAGCGCAGGTCAGTGAAGGTGGTGCCCTGCAGCGCAAATACCAGGCCGAGCCACAGCAGCGGCAGGGTGAGGGAATCGGGCAGGAGCTGGTGGTCCAGGTCGATGACCGTGAGCGCAATCAGCGACCAGGTCAGCAGCAGCGCGCCGGCTGCCTCGAGGCTGTAGCCAAAATGCCAGGCCACCAGCCCCGACAGCACGGCCGTCACGGTTTCCACGACAGGGTAGCGAATCCCGATGGCCGTGCCGCACCCGGCGCAGCGGCCGCGCAGGAACAGGTAGCTGAGCACCGGGATGTTCTGCCACGCCTTTATCTGGGCGCCGCAGGCGGGGCAGGCCGAGCGTGGCGTAACGAGATTGTAGGTGTCGGCCGATTCGGCTGTCAGGGCTGCGCCGCCGTCTTCGTCGGCAAGCACCTCGCGGGCCTGGGTCTGCCAGCTGCGCTCCAGCATGATGGGCAGCCGGTGGATCACCACGTTCAGGAAACTGCCGACAATCAATCCCAGCAGGGCCGTGACCCCGGCAAACGCTGCGGGCTGGGCGGATAGCAACTCCGCGAGGGTCAGATCACCGCTCCCATCTTGAAGATGGGCAGGTACATGGCAACCACCAGGCCGCCCACCAGCACACCGAGGATGGCCATGATCATCGGCTCCAGCAGGCTGCTGAGGCTGTCCACCGCGTTGTCGACATCGTCTTCATAGAAGTCGGCGACTTTCGCGGACATCTCGTCCAGGGAACCGGATTCCTCACCCACCGCGACCATCTGGATCACCATGTTCGGAAACAGCTCGGTGTTCTCCATGGCTCGCTGCAGGCGCTGCCCCGTGGCGACCTCGTCCTTCATCTCCAGCACGGCCATCTCGAAGACGACGTTGCCGCAGGCGCCGGACACGGACTGGAGGGCTTCCACCAGCGGTACGCCGGCGCTGAACATGGTCGACAGTGTCCGCGCGAAACGGGCAATGGCGGCCTTGTTCATGATGCTGCCGATGATCGGCAGTTTCAGCACGATTCGGTCCTGTATTTCCCGCACGCGCCTGGAGCGCTTTTTCATGTACAGGTAGCCGCTGATCGAGCCACCGATGACAAAGGCCACCAGCCAGCCCTGGCTGCGCATGAATTCGGACAGACTAATCACCATGCGCGTGAAGGCCGGCAAGTCGGCACCAAAGCCCTGGAACAGATTCTCGAACTCCGGAATCACGAAAATCAGCAGGATGGTGGTGACTATTGCGGCGACCACGAGTACGGCAGCGGGGTAGAACAAGGCCTTCTTGATCTTCTTCTTGATGGCCTCGGTCTTTTCCTTGTACGTGGCGATTTTGTCGAGCAGCGTCTCCAGTGCACCGGCCTGTTCACCGGCTTCCACCAGGTTCACGTACAGATCGTCGAAGTGCAGCGGATGCTTGCCCAGCGCCTCGGCCAGCGCGGTGCCGCCCTCGACATCCTGCTTCACCGCCAGGATCAGTTCCGCCATGGCCGGGTTTTCGTGGCCGTTACCGACAATTTCAAAGGACTGCACCAGCGGGATGCCGGCCGTCAGCATTGTGGCCAGCTGCCGGCTGAAAATCGCGATGTCCTGTGGGGTAACCGTGCCCTTGGTCTGGAACAGGCTGCTTTGCTTGCGTACACGTACCGGCACCACGCCTTGGCGGCGCAGCTCGGCGCGCAAGGCGGCCTCGTCCGTGGCAATGGTCTTGCCCTTGATGCGGTTGCCCTTGGTGTCTGTCCCTTCCCAGCTGAAGGGGGTCTGCTTGACTGCTATTGATCCGGCCATTGGATTCCGTTCCGTGTATGTCTATTCGAACTGTTTCGACGCGCCGCGCGGCATTATTCAATCGTAACCCGGTTGATTTCTTCGAGGCTGGTAATCCCGTCCTTAGCTTTCTGCAGCGCGGAGCGGCGGAGATCCCAGACCCCTTCTGAGGCAGCCTGGTCGGCAATCTGTGTCGCGTTGCCGCCCTCCATAATGATCCGCGCAATGGCTTCGGTCACCGGCATCACCTGGTAAATGCCCACCCGGCCCTTGTAGCCGTCGTTGCACTGCTTGCAGCCCACGGGGCCGTATATGCGCAGCGAGCCGACCTCGTCTTTCGTAAAGCCCTCCTGCAACAGGGCTTCGTCGGGAATGTCCTTCACTTCCTTGCAGTTCTCGCATAGCCGCCGCGCGAGGCGCTGCGCAATGATCAGGCTGACGGTGCTGGCGATGGCGTAGGGTTTCACGCCCATGTCCACCATGCGGGTCAGCGTGCGGGGCGCATCGTTCGTATGCAGCGTAGACAGCACGAGGTGACCCGTTTGCGCCGCCTTGATGGCAATTTCCGCAGTCTCCAGGTCCCGAATCTCACCCACCATGATCACGTCCGGATCCTGGCGCAGAAAGGCGCGCAAGGCCGAGGCAAAAGTCAGGCCCACCTTGGGGTTCACGTTGACCTGGTTGACGCCCGGCAGGTTGATTTCCGCCGGGTCTTCCGCGGTGGAAATATTGGTGCCTTCTTCGTTCAGAATATTCAGGCCCGTGTACAGGGACACGGTCTTGCCGCTGCCCGTCGGGCCGGTGACCAGGATCATCCCGTAGGGCTGCGCCAGCGTGGTCAGATAAGCGTCTTTCTGGTGCGATTCATAGCCCAGCGCGTCGATGCCCAGCTTCGCGCTGCTGGGGTCGAGAATACGCATCACGATCTTCTCGCCGAACAGCGTCGGGCAGGTATTCACGCGGAAGTCGATGGCGCGGTTCTTGGACAGGCGCATCTTGATCCGGCCGTCCTGCGGCACTCGCCGTTCGGCAATGTCCATGCGCGCCATGACCTTGAGCCGGGCACAGACCTTCGGCGCCAGGGCGATGGGCGGCGTTGCCACCTGTTTCAGCATGCCGTCCTGGCGGGTGCGAACCCGGAAGATCTTTTCATAGGGCTCGAAATGGATATCCGACGCGCCGCGTTTGATGGCGTCGAGCATGATCTTGTTCACGAAGCGCACCACCGGCGCATCGTCGACGTCGTCGCGCGTGACGTCATCACCGAGCTCCTCGTCACCGCCCGAGACTTCGAGGCTCTCGAGGTCGAAGTCCTCCTCGTCGAAACTAGCCATGGACGTGTCGACGGCCTCGAGGACACTGGTAACCATTTCCTCGAGCTTGTTCTGCTCGACCACGACGGGGTCGATCCGGAACCCGGTCTGGAACTTGATTTCGTCGATGGCCTGGAGATTGGTCGGGTCGGAGACGCCCAGGAACATTCGCTGCCCGCGACGCAACAACGGCAGCACCTTGTGCTTGTTCAGAAGCTTCTGGCTGACGGAGCGCGCGGCATCCAGGTCGAGTTCCAGCGCGGTGAGATCCATCAGCGGGACGCCGAACTCGTGGGAGGCCGCTACGGCGACCTTGTGCGGGTCCGCCAGTTCCTTGTCGACGAGATAGGCAACGAGCGTCTGGCCGGCGCCTTTCGCGTCTTCTACGGCCTGCAGGCAGATGTCTTCAGTGACGATGCCGTCCTGAACCAGCCGGCGCGGCAAGCCGGTCAGCTGTGCTGATGTGGCGGAGACTGCCATGCACTCCTCACGCTGGTGGAAAACCCCAAGTAATCAGGCGCATACGCTCTGACATATGACATAGTCTGAAGAAGGGTTGCGCACTGTGCAAGCAGCGAAAACCCGTTTCTTGACGTACTTCACGCCCGCCCCGTGTGCGGCGGCACGGGGCTGGCTGGCCGGCGGATTCGAGCGCTGGGGGCGGGGGTCCGGCCTGGGCCGGCCAGCCACCGCTGTCGCCAGGTTGGGGCCTGGGGCCCGTGGGCTCGATGGCTTGACGCTGGGCTGTCTGGCCGTGCCTGGGGCTGCAGGTGCTGGGCGGGCCCCGTCGCAAGGGTGGTTGGAAGCCGGGATGCGTTGGCGGGCGCCGTTTCGGGGGTGGGTCGGGATAAGGGTCCGTGGGGGTCTAGCCCAAAAAGAAAAGGGGCCCCGCAGGGCCCCTCTCCGGGACTTAGAGTCCTTCAGCGATTAACCACCGGTGCGGCAGTTAGACGGCATGTACTGCTCTTCCAGGCTCGTGCCGGCCGCGGTGTTACCGGTGTTGCCACCGATCGGGCCAAGGGCCGTCGCCGGGTCGTCACCAAAGCCGCAGCGCCAGGAGATACTGTTGTCCGTGCTCTGGAACGGCGTCAGCACCAGCGTGTCACCGGCTACGGCGCCGTTGACAGCGTTACCGTAGGTGATGATCACCTCGCCGGCAGCGACTTCCACACCCGTCACGTACTTACCGTTCGTGTCGGTGGCAATGCCGTTCATGCCGGCTTCGGGGCGACCGGCAGGAGCCGTGCCACGGACCAGCCAGGTTTCGGCCACGGCCGCCTTGGCAGCAGAGGCCAGCGACAGGCCTTCAGAAACCTGGGCGCGGATCGTGTAGTCCTGGTAGGCGGGGATGGCGATCGCGGCCAGAATGCCGATGATCGCCACGACGATCATGAGTTCGATGAGCGTAAAGCCCTTCTGCACTGTCTTCATCGGTATCTCTCCCTGAGATGAGATGGTTAAAAACGTGTCGGCACAATGCCTGTGGAGGATAGTTGCAAAGGGCGTGCCATCTTTCTGTGCGCCAATCCTAACTTTCTGAAAAGGATGGACTTATTATTCTTATTGCGGGTCAGATTCCGGCCGGGTGCAACATAACACTCTATCCACCGGAGGCCCGTCTGACCCCCTGCGTCAGTTTGTGACGTTCTGCGTCACATTCAGGGCATCAGTCCATGCCCAGCTTCTGCATCCGATAGCGCAGGGCCCTGAGCGTTAGGCCCAGGCTGGCGGCCGTGCGGGTCTTGTTGAAGCGGTGGGCCTCCAGCGCCTCGCGGATGGTTTCGCGTTCCACGGATTCCAGCCGTTTGCCCAGCACCGCTTCTGCCTCCGGCTCGCCCGCGGTTTCCGTGTCCTGCAGCAGGATGTCGTTCGCGTTGATCTGGTCGCCGGCCGCCAGTGCGAGGCCCCGCTCGAGAATATTCTCCAGTTCGCGCACGTTACCGGGAAACCGGTAGGCGGCGAGCCGCGCACGGGCATCGCTGGCCAGGTCCGGGGTTGCCTGGCCCAGCTCGGCAGCCAGGCGCTCAAGAATGTGCCGGGCCAGCAGCATGACGTCATCGCCGCGCTCGCGCAGCGGCGGCACTCGCAGTTCGATCACGTTGATGCGGTAGTACAGGTCTTCTCGAAACTGGCCGGCTGCCACCAGCGCGCGCAGGTCTTTGTGGGTGGCGCTGAGAATTCGCACGTCCACGGGCACCTCGCCGGTGGCACCCACCGGCCGGACGGCTTTTTCCTGAATGACCCGCAGCAGCTTTACCTGCATCGGCAAGGGCAAGTCGGCGATTTCGTCCAGGAACAGCGTGCCGCCCTCGGCCGACTGCGCCAGTCCTTCCTTGTCTGCGACGGCGCCGGTAAATGCGCCCTTGCGATGGCCGAAGAACTCGCTCTCCATGAGTTCGCTCGGAATTGCGCCGCAGTTCACCGGCACGAAGGGCGCGTCTGCGCGCGCGCCCTGGGCGTGAATCAGGCGTGCCACCAGTTCTTTGCCAGTGCCGGACTCCCCGGAGATGTGCACGGGGGCCTGGCTTCGGGCCACCTTCGCGATCATCCGCCGCAGCTCTTCCATCGGCGCGGATTCCCCCAGCAACGGGCTGGCGTCGCGCACGGCGTCGCCGCTGCCGGGCAGCTTCAGCGCGCTTGATACCAGTTTGCGCAGCGACTGCAATTCAACGGGTTTAGAGACGAAGTCGAAGGCTCCGAGCTTCAGCGCCCGGACGGCAGTTTCAACATTGCCGTGAGCAGTGATGACCGCTACCGGGGTAGGCAGGCTCTGTTCCTGTATCCATGCCACGAGTTCGAGACCGTCGCCGTCCGGCAGCCGCATGTCTGTCAGGCACAGCTGGTAGTCCCTGTTTGCCAGGCGTTCCTTCGCGCATTCGAGGTCACCGCAGGTGTCCGTGTCGATCTGCATGCGGTCCAGTGTCATCGCCAGTAGTTCGCACAGGTCCGGCTCATCGTCTACCACCAGGGCGAGGGGCTTTTTCATGTGCGTCGCTCCCACCGTTTCGGATCGGCGAACACGATACGGAATACGCTGCCGCCGCCGTCACGCGGCTCGAAGGCCAGCGCGGCACGGTTGCATTCGCAGAGTTCCCGGGAGATGAACAGGCCGAGGCCGGTGCCGCTGGCCTGGCCGGTGGCAAAGGGCTCGAACAGGCGTTCACGCATCTCGACATCGATCCCCGGGCCGCGGTCCGCGAACTCCACGAACGGTCGGCCGGTGCCGGTCAGCAGTCCGAAACTAATGTCTACGATAGGCTGGCTGCCGTCGCCGGCGGCATGTTGCACGGCGTTTTCACACAGGTTCCAGCACACCTGGCGCAGGTGGCTCGGGTCGATGCGCACATCGAGTCCGGGCTCTGCGCTGCCCAGCCTGAAGCGCTCGGCGGGCAGCTCGCAGGTCGACGCGAATTCCGCCACGAAATCGCCCATCCATGCCGCCAGTGCGATGGACTCCGGCCGGGTTGCATCCCGCCGCGACAACTGCATTACGTTCTCGACGATTTCGCTGACCCGCTGCGAGTGCAGGTTGATTATCTCCAGCAGACGCCGATCATCGGCGCCGATGGTGGGCGACTCGCCCAGCAGCTGGGCGGCGTGGCTGAGGGCTCCCACCGGGTTGCGGATTTCGTGGGCAATGCTGGCGGACAAGCGGCCCAGGGCCACGAGCTTGGTTTGGCGAACCTTCTCCGCCAGCAGGCTCGCATCCTCCAGGAACATGAGCACCGGCCCGTCCTCGCGACCTTCGAGCGGCGCGATGTAGGTATTGATCCTGGCCGCACCGCCGGCGGCCGGGAAACCTAGCGTCGCATCGGGCCCCGTATGGCCCGCGCGCCAGTTGCGCAACACGCGCGCCAGGTCGCTGGAAACCCGGCTCAAAGCTTCGCCCGGTATGCGGTCGTCGGTACCCAATAGCTCGGCGGCCGACTGGTTGATCAGTCGAATCTCGTCCGCCTCGTCCACGACTACCAGGCTTTCCCGCAGGTTCTGTATCACGTAGTCGTTGAGCTGAGCGAGATTCGCCAGGTCTATGCCTCGCTGCAGGGCCAGGGCCTCGCTCTCCCGCAAGCGCCGCGCCAGCGGGTTGGCGGTGGCGGCGACGACGAAAATGATTGCCCCCAGCACCCCCGCCGGCACGAAGGCATTGACTGGTGACAGCCCCTGGGCGTATGCGAGCGTCTGTTCGCCGAGTATCGCCAGCGCGCTGATCGCGGCGGCCAGGAGCGCGCGTTCGCTGCTGAGGCTGAGACTCGCGGCACCCACCATCACGATCAGCAGCGCCCCGATACCACTGGAAATGCCCCCACCCGCGTGCGTCAGCAAGGTCACAGCCACTATGTCCGCCAGCATCGTCGGGGTCGGGCGCCGCCATGGCAGAGCCAGCACTGCGGCCGCAAACAGCGAATAGCCGAGCGCGGCCAGCAGGAACAGCTGCGGATAGCGGATGTCGAGTAGCGGCGGTTCCCGGCTGAGCAGGGCGACGGTGGCCAGTGCCAGGCCGATCAGGAGCCGGAATGCAGCCACCAGCCGTTCGATGCGCCGCGACGTATCGGCCTGCGGTGCAACGGAGGTTGCGGCTGGCTCGGGCGGGAGCGTGTCTTTCAGGGTCTGTTGAGCGAGATCCATCGCAAGGGGTGTCGGCGGTTCCTTTATGATTATGTCCGATCAGGCTCCACCGCGCGTGATCGCCGTCGCACTTCCTGTCCGCGTAGCCCGCTGTCTGCCGCGGTTTCCATGGCGGGGTGATTCGCGCAAAATACGCGCCTCTCCGGGCCTCGGCCCGCTTCGCTCTCGCCGGGACGATTCATGAATCTGCACGAATATCAGGCCAAGCAGCTCTTTTCGCGCTACGGCATCGCGGTCAGCCAGGGTGAAGTGGCCACGACGCCCGCCCAGGCAGAAGCCGCCGCGCGCCGGCTGGGTGGCGCCGTCTGGGTAGTGAAGGCGCAGGTCCACGCCGGTGGCCGTGGCAAAGGCGGCGGCATCAAGCTCGCCCGCAGCGCTGAAGCGGTGCGCGAGGCGGCTGATGTAATGCTCGGCCAGCGCCTGGTCACCCCGCAGACGGGTGCCGAGGGTCTGCCTGTGAACCAGGTGTACGTGGAACAAGGCAGCAATATCGAGCGCGAGCTGTACCTGAGCATGCTGGTGGACCGCGGTCGCGAACGTATTGCCGTTATCGCATCGGCGGCCGGCGGCATGGACATAGAAGAGGTCGCCGCGAAAACCCCGGAACAGATACTGACAGCCATCGTGCATCCGGCCGCCGGGCTGCAGGCTTACCAGGCCCGCGGGCTGGCCTATGGTCTCGGTCTGAACAGCGCACAGGTGAAGCAGTTCGTTGCCCTGGCGGGCAAGATCTATCGCCTCGTGGTTGAGTCCGATGCCAGCCTGGTGGAGATCAATCCGCTGATCGTCAACGATGCCGGCGAACTGCTTGCGCTGGATGCCAAGATCAACATCGACGAGAACGCCCTGTACCGGCAGGCCGAACTGCAGGCCATGCGGGATCCGTCACAGGAAGATGAAATGGAGCGCAGTGCCGCCGAGCACGATCTGAACTACGTGTCACTGGACGGCAACATCGCGTGCATGGTGAACGGTGCCGGCCTCGCGATGGCAACCATGGATCTGATCAAGTTGCACGGCGGCGATCCGGCCAATTTCCTGGATGTCGGCGGCGGCGCCACGCCCGATCGCGTGGCGGCAGCGTTCAAACTCATCCTGTCGAATCCTTCCGTGCAAGCCATTCTTGTGAATATCTTCGGTGGCATCGTGCGTTGCGATCTGATTGCCGAGGGCATCATCCAGGCCGTGCGCGAGATCGACGTCAAGGTGCCGGTCATCGTGCGTCTCGAGGGTACGAACGTCGACAAGGGCAAAGCCCTGCTGGCGGAAAGCGGCCTGGCGATTACGCCCGCTGAAGATTTGACGGACGCGGCGCTGAAGGCCGTTGCTGCAGTGTAAACGCACCGTAGGAGCGGCTTTAGCCGCGATGCATGTTTCGGTGGGCGCCATACGTTTTATGAAGACAAAGGAATCGCGGCTAAAGCCGCTCCCACCAGGACCCAACAGAAAGGCGTGCCACCGGCACTGAAACAGGCTGATATATGAGCATCCTCGTCACCAAAGACTCCAGGGTTATCTGCCAGGGCCTGACCGGCCGGCAGGGTTCTTTTCACGCCGAACAGTGCATCGAGTACGGCACGCAGATCGTTGCCGGCGTGACGCCCGGCCGCGGTGGTGAAGAACATCTCGGTAAACCGGTCTTCAACACGGTAGACGAGGCGGTGGCTGCGACCGGGGCTGACGTCAGCGTGATCTTTGTGCCGGCGCCGGCTGCGGCGGATGCCATCCTGGCGGCGGCGGAGGCGGGGGTAGCCCTGGTGGTGTGCATCACCGAAGGCATTCCGGTCATGGACATGGTCCGCGTGAAGGCGGTGCTGCGGGATTACGACTGCCGCTTGATCGGCCCGAACTGCCCGGGCGTCATCACGCCGGGTGAGTGCAAGATCGGCATCATGCCTGGCTTTATTCACCAGCCCGGCCGGGTCGGTGTCATCTCCCGCTCGGGCACGCTGACCTACGAGGCGGTGTACCAGACCACCAACAACGGCCTGGGGCAGACCACCTGTGTCGGAATTGGCGGAGACCCGGTGCGCGGCATGAACTTTATCGACTGCCTGGAACTGTTCGAGCAGGACCCGGTGACGGAAGGCATCATCATGGTGGGTGAAATCGGCGGCACCGACGAAGAGGCCGCGGCTCGCTATATCGCCGACCACGTGTCGAAACCCGTAGTGGCATACATCGCCGGCGTTACCGCGCCGCCCGGCAAGCGCATGGGCCACGCCGGGGCCATTATTTCCGGCGGCGAGGGCACGGCCGAGGCCAAGTACGCGGCCCTGGAACAAGCCGGCGTCAGCACGGTGCGCTCGCCGGCCGAACTCGGTGCCGCAATGCTGGCGCAGCTCGGAGGCTGACGACAGCGGAGACAACCAGTGTCCGACGCCAAGACTCTCCGCATCGCGCTGGCACAACTCAATCTTGTCGTGGGCGATGTGGCCGGCAATACCCGCCGCATCATTGAAACTATCGGTCACGCCCGGGAGGCGGGCGCTGGACTCGTGCTGTTTCCCGAACTCGCCGTTTGTGGTTATCCGCCGGAAGACCTGTTGTTTCATGCCGGCCTGCGCAAGCAGGTTGCGCAGGCCCTGGACGAGATACGCGGCAGCAGCAAAGGCCTGATCGCCGTGGTTGGTTATCCAGAGTACGCGGACAAGGATATCTACAATGCGGCGGCGGCCTTTGGCGACGGCCGGCTCATCGCGAATTACCGTAAGCACTGTCTGCCCAACTACAGCGTTTTCGACGAAGAACGCTACTTCACGGTAGGCGGCACGCCTTGTGTGATAGAGGCGGGCGGAATCCGCGTCGGCCTGACCATATGCGAAGACGTCTGGGAAGCTGAGCCCTGCCGGCGTGCCGCGGCCGCCGGCGCGCAGCTGATCGTGGCCATCAACGGTTCGCCGTTCCGGGTGGGCAAGCAGGCGGAGCGCGAGGCGGTGCTGGCCGAACGTGCTGCTGATACGGGCTTGCCGCTGGTCTATCAGAACCTGGTCGGTGGTCAGGACGAACTGGTGTTCGACGGCGGTTCCTGTGCCGTCACGCCCGACGGCGTTACCCGGTTACGCGCGCCGGCTTTTGCGCAAACCATGGGGCTGGTGGACTGCCGGTTGCTCGATTCCGGCGCGCAGATCGAGCCGGGTGAGCTCGCGCCGCTGGCCCCTGACGAAGCCAGTATCTACGACGCCCTGGTCACGGGCGTGCACGACTACGTGGAGAAGAACGGTTTCCCCGGGGTCGTGCTCGGCCTGTCCGGCGGTATCGATTCAGCACTGACGCTGGCCATTGCGGTGGATGCGCTCGGTGCGGACCGGGTGCGGGCCGTGATGATGCCGTACCGCTGGACGGCCGATATCAGCAAAGAAGATGCGGCGGAGCAGGCGCGCCGCCAGGGGGTCGACTACCAGGTGCTGCCTATCGAGACGATGGTGCAGGCCACCCGTGACGTCCTTGCCGGGCTGTTCGCCGGCCTGGCCGAAGATGCCACGGAGGAAAACATTCAGTCGCGTTGCCGCGGAATGCTGCTGATGGCCATTTCCAACAAGAGCGGCTGCATGGTCCTGGCCACCGGCAACAAGAGCGAAATGGCCGTGGGCTACGCCACGCTTTACGGTGACATGGCCGGCGGTTTTGCGCCGATCAAAGATTGCGCGAAAACCCTGGTATATCGGCTCGCCAGCTATCGCAATTCCATCGACCCGGTCATTCCCAAGCGCGTGATCGAGCGGCCGCCCAGTGCAGAACTCGCTCCGGACCAGCTCGATACCGACAGCTTGCCGCCCTACGAGATACTGGACGGCATCCTGGACGCGCTGATGCTCGACGATCTGTCGGTGGACGGAATCGTCGCGCGGGGTTTTGACCGGGACGTCGTCGTGCAGGTGGTAGACCGGGTCCGGCGCAACGAATACAAGCGCCGGCAGGCGTCACCGGGGGTGCGAATCAGTGCGCGGGCTTTCGGCCGCGACTGGCGCTATCCCATCACGTCGGGCTACCGGCACGACTGAGTGTCAGAAGAGCCACCACCAGCGTGCGCGCGCCTCGCCGTATTGCTTGAAGCGACTGTCCGGATAGTTTTGATCGAGAACCTCGCGCGTGGCCACGGCTACGTCGCGCATGCCGAGCTTCGAATAGGCCTGCGCCATCAGGTCCAGGGCCTGGGCCACTGACGGCGAGCCGTCATAGGTCTCGACAACATAACTTGCCCGGTTCAGCGCCGCCGCCCAGGCGCCGCGGCGCATGTAATAGTCGGCCACGTAAATCTCATGTGCAGCAAGGCGATTGCGCAGAAAGATCATTCGCTGCCGCGCGTCGGGTGTGTAGACGCTGTCCGGGTAGCGTTTCACCAGTTGTGCGAAGGCGGAAAAAGACTCTCGCGCTTCTACCGGCGGGCGTTTTGCCAGGTCTACGCGCAGCAGTCGGTGAAAGCGATTGTGCTGGCTGCTGAACTGCGCCAGTCCGCGCATGTAAAGCGCGTAGTCCACCCGTGGGTGGGTCGGATTCTCGCGTTCAAACTGAATGGACGAATCGATGACCTGGTCGCGATCGCCGTTGCGGTAATAGGTGTACAGCAAATCCAGCTGCGCCTGCTTGGCCTTGTTGCTGAAGGGATACCGGGCCTCCAGGGCTTCGAAGTACTGGATGGCGTTCGTGTAATTGCCGTTATTCATCGACCGCGTGCCGTACTCGTACAACTGGTCGGCGCCGGACTTGAGTTCATCGTCCTTGCCAAAGAAGCAGCCGCCGAGGGACATGGCCAGGCAAAGCACGAGGAGGCGGGCACCGTGAGTTGTGCGAGTTGCGTTCATCGGAATAAATGCGGTAACTGCGTGGAAAATGCGACGACATTATAAACTAGCCGTCGCCAGCAACCCGGGCCACCGCCCGGCGAGAGCCAGCCCCTTGGAACACGAAGCCCGCATCCCCGAAGACCTCGCCGGCCGGCGCCTGGACCAGGCCCTGGCCCAGCTGTTTCCCGACTACTCGCGATCCCGGCTGAAGGACTGGATCCTGGCCGGCCGCGTGCAGCTGGACGGCGCTGCTGTCGTGCCGCGAACGCCGGTCGCCGCGGGTCAGCGGGTCACCCTGCAGGCCGCCGCGGAGACGCGGGCCGGCGACGAGCCGCAAGCCATTGAGCTGGCGGTGGTGTACGAAGATGCACACCTGGCGGTTATCAACAAGCCGGCGGGACTGGTCGTGCACCCTGGCGCCGGGCAGCCCGCCGGCACTCTCGTGAACGGCTTGCTGCACCGCTGGCCGGAACTCAAGGCGCTGCCGCGGGGCGGGCTGCTGCACCGGCTGGACAAGGACACCAGCGGGCTGTTGACCGTGGCCCGCAGCGACGCGGCTTACACACGCCTGGTGCGAGATCTGCAGGACCGCGCCATCACGCGCGAATACCGGGCCGTCTGCAACGGTCGTGTGACGGCCGGCGGTCGTGTCGACGCAGCGGTCGGCCGCCACCCGGTGCAGCGCACCCGCATGGCCGTGACCCAGCGCGGCCGTCCCGCCGTGACGCATTACCGCGTGCTGGCGCGCTTTGCCGCGCACAGCTTCATCGCGCTGCGCCTGGAAACCGGCCGCACCCACCAGATTCGGGTGCACATGGCCCATGTGGGCCATCCCCTGGTCGGTGATCCCCTCTATGGCGGACGACCGCGGTTTCCGGCCGGCGCGTCGGCCGACTGTCGCACCGCGCTGGAAAATTTCCGCCGCCAGGCACTGCATGCCAGCCGCCTGTGCCTGAAACATCCAGTGACCGGACAGGCGCTCGAGTTCCACGCGCCGCTCCCGGCCGACATCCGCGAGCTGCTGGTCGCCCTGGCTGACGGCGAGCAGCCAGGGCGGGATTACGATGAGTTGCGATGGCCGAAATCGAACTGATCCGTCCCGACTGGGCGGCGCCGGCGTCGGTGCAGGCACTGGCCACCACGCGCGCCGGCGGTGTCAGCGCCGGCCCGTATGCGTCGCTGAATCTCGGTGATCATGTCGCCGACGCAGCCGGGCAGGTGACGGCGAATCGCCGCCACTTGCGCCGCGCCGCCGCGCTCCCTGCAGAACCTTGCTGGCTCGACCAAACGCATGGCAACGAGGTGTTGTCGCTGCCGGAGTCCGGACCGCTGCGCCAGGCCGACGGCGCCTTTGCTCGTCGCGCCGGGCTGGTATGCGCAGTGCTCACCGCCGACTGTCTGCCGGTACTGCTATGTGACCGGGCCGGCATGATGGTGGCAGCCGTCCACGCCGGCTGGCGCGGGCTGGCGGCCGGCATTCTGCAAGAGGCCGTGGCGGCTTTCGAATCAGCTGGCGCGCCGGCTCGGGAGCTGCTCGCCTGGTTGGGCCCGGCCATCGGCCCGGCGGCCTATGAGGTGGGCGACGACGTGCGCGCTGCCTTCGCCGCAGGCAGCGATGAGTCCGCCTTTGAGCGCAATGCCGCCGGACGCTGGCAGTGTGACCTGTACGCGCTGGCGCGGGCCCGGCTGGCGGCACTCGGCGTGCCCGCCGTCTCCGGGGGCGGGTTTTGCACCCACCGCGAGGTGGATCGCTTCTTTTCTTACCGGCGCGACGGCCAGTGTGGCCGGCAGGCGACGCTGATCTGGCTCGAGTCCCCCTGATGCGTTGAAATACTCCGCCGCGGCCCCATTTCTGGAGCCAGACGAAGCAACTCAGCCAAGGTGCGCCCGATGCGGATGGACAAACTAACCAGCAAGTTTCAGCTGGCTTTGCAAGACGCGCAGTCCGTTGCCGTTGGGCGCGATCATCAGTTCATTGAACCCGGCCACCTGATGCTGGGCCTGCTGGACCAGCAGGGGGGTTCGGTGCGGCCGTTGTTGACCAAGGCCGGTGCCAACGTGAACCTGCTGCGCTCCCGGCTTGGCGAGGCCCTGGACCGGTTGCCGAAGGTCTCCGGGACGCCCGGCGAAGTGCACCTGTCCAACGACCTCGCGCGCCTGCTGAACGTGACGGACAAGCTCGCGCAGGATCGCGACGATCAGTACATCTCCAGCGAGCTGTTCGTGCTGGCGGCCTGCGACGACAAGGGCAACCTCGGCGAGATTTTGCGTGACAGCGGCGTGGTGCGCGGCGCGGTAGAAAAGGCGGTGGAGGAGCTGCGTGGTGGCGCCCAGGTCAACGATCCGAATGCCGAAGATACCCGCCAGGCGCTGGAGAAATACACCATCGATCTGACCGAGCGTGCCGAGCAGGGCAAGATCGATCCCATCATCGGCCGCGATGACGAGATCCGCCGTACGGTGCAGATTCTGCAGCGGCGCACCAAGAACAACCCGGTGCTGATTGGCGAGCCGGGCGTCGGCAAGACCGCCATCGTCGAAGGTCTCGCCCAGCGCATCGTGAACGGCGAGGTGCCCGAAGGGCTCAAGGACAAGCGCATCCTGTCCCTGGATCTCGGCGCGCTGATTGCCGGCGCCAAGTTCCGCGGCGAGTTCGAGGAACGCCTGAAAGCCGTGCTCACGGACCTGTCGAAGCAGGAAGGCCAGATCATCCTGTTCATCGACGAAATGCACACGCTGGTCGGCGCCGGCAAAGCCGAGGGCGCCATGGACGCCGGTAACATGCTCAAACCAGCGCTGGCGCGCGGCGAGCTGCACTGTGTGGGCGCCACCACGCTGGACGAGTATCGCGACAACGTGGAAAAAGATGCCGCGCTGGAGCGGCGCTTTCAAAAAGTGGTGATCGACGAGCCCACCGTCGAAGACACCATCGCGATTCTGCGCGGTTTGAAGGAGCGCTACGAAGTTCACCACGGCGTGGATATTACGGACCCGGCCATCGTCGCGGCGGCCGTGCTGTCACATCGCTATATCACCGACCGGCAGCTGCCGGACAAGGCCATCGACCTCGTCGACGAGGCGGGCTCGCTGATCCGCATGGAGATCGATTCCAAGCCGGAGGCCATGGACAAGCTCGACCGGCGGATCATCCAGCTGAAGATCGAGCGCGATGCGCTGAAAAAGGAATCCGACGATGCCAGCGTGAAGCGGCTGGCAGACATCGAGGCGCAGCTGCAGGGGCTGGAAAAAGAATACGCGGACCTCGAGGAAATCTGGAAGGCCGAAAAGGCGCAGCTAGCGGGTGCAACGCACATCAAGGAATAGCTGGAGCGGGCGAAGCTCGAACTCGAAACCGCGAACCGGGCGCAGAACCTGCAGCGCATGTCCGAACTGCAGTACGGGCAGATACCGGAGCTCGAGAAACAGCTGAGCGACGCCCAGGCTGCCGAAACGCGGGAGACCACCCTGGTTCGCAACAAGGTGACCGAAGAAGAGGTGGCCGAGGTCGTCTCCAAGTGGACGGGCATCCCGGTGTCGAAGATGCTCGAGGGTGAGAAAGACAAGCTGTTGCGCATGGAAGAGGCGCTGCACGAACGACTGGTGGGGCAGGATGAAGCCGTGCAGGCGGTGGCGAACGCGATTCGCCGCTCGCGGGCCGGATTGTCGGATCCGAACCGCCCGAACGGTTCCTTCCTGTTCCTCGGGCCCACGGGCGTGGGCAAGACGGAGCTCACGAAGGCCCTGGCCGCGTTCCTGTTTGACAGCGAGGATGCGTTGATCCGCGTGGATATGTCGGAGTTCATGGAGAAGCACTCCGTCGCGCGGCTGATCGGCGCACCGCCGGGCTACGTGGGTTACGAAGAGGGCGGCTATCTCACCGAAAACGTGCGTCGCAAGCCCTATTCCGTGATCCTGCTGGATGAAGTGGAGAAGGCACACCCGGACGTCTTCAACGTACTG
>CAMYJV010000008.1 GCA_947258805.1 uncultured Gammaproteobacteria bacterium
AGTGCCATGAAAAAATGGGCATGAGCCTGAAGGGTGAAGGGGCCGACGCGATCGCAGCAAGGATCAAGGCGATTGACGGCGGTACCGGCGATCATGCGCCGGAACTGAAAGGCGCCAGCGCTGCGGACATTGCCGAGGTAGCCCGGCTATTGAACGATAGGGGTTAGGCTCTCACTGAACAAGCCGAAACCAGGGGTCGTGCGGAGTTTCTGCACGGCCCTTGTTTTCTCCGGCGAATCGCTTTCGCGTATCCACTTGAGTTGCGGTATTTTTCCGTAGCAAAGCTTGCCGGAGTTCGATGCCATGTCCGATTTCTCCCGATCCCGCCGTAACGCACTGACCGGTGCCGTATCCCTGGCAGCTGCCAGCACCGCTCTCGGAGGTGAACACATGAACGCAGCTTCGATCGAGCCATTTCAGGGTTATGAAGTGGGCACGCAGCAAGGGCTCGCCTCCCTCCGTCGGGTGACGCGCCAGGTGTCGGCAGTTCCGGCGGGCGAGGTGCTGGTGCGCGTTCGCGCGGCCGCGTTGAACCACCGCGATCTCAGCATCATGAAAGGCCAGTACGGGGCGAGAAAGCCTGACACCCGGGTGCCGGGCGGCGACGGTGCGGGTGAGGTGCTGGTGGTCGGTCCGGGCGTGACCGGTGTCGCGGTGGGTGACCGGGTGACCGCGCCGCATTTCGTGCAGTGGCTCGACGGTGAGTACGACCCGAGCATCTTCACCGCCGATCTCGGCAGTTCCCGGGACGGTTGGCTCAGTGAATACATCGTGTTGCCGGCCGCAGCACTGGTGAGCTTACCTGGGAACATGAGTTTCGAAGATGCTGCGGCCCTGGGTGCGGCCGGCATCACGGCATGGACGGTGTTGGAGACGCTCGGTCAGATCAAACCCGGAGATACGGCGCTGACCCTCGGCACCGGCGGCGTGTCGATACTCGCGCTGCAGATTGCGAGCATGGCCGGGGCCCGCGTCGCAATCACGTCGTCCAGTGACGACAAGCTCGCGGTGGCGCGGGAACTGGGTGCCGACATCACGGTGAATTACCGTAAGGACCCGGACTGGGCGGCTACCGTGCGCGCGGCCACGGGCGGGCGCGGTGTGGACATCGTCGTGGAAACGGTGGGCCTGGTGACGCTGGAACAGTCGCTGGCGACCTGTGCGCCAAACGCGCGGGTGGGCCTGCTGGGTGCGCTTGGCGGCAGGCCGGAAGACGGCGCACAGCTGGGCAACCTGATTCTCGGCAACGTGATCCTGAAAGGCATCACCTCCGGCAGCCGCCGGATGCTGGAAGACCTGCTCGTCGCTTTTGATACCAACGGCGTGCAGCCGAAGATCGACCGCGTATTCCCGTTTGCTGAAACGCCGGCGGCCTATGACTATCTCGCCAGCGCGAGCCACATCGGCAAGGTGGTAATCGCCGGCTAGAGAAGAAAAGGGGTCAGCCCGAATTTTAGAAATTTGGCCTGACCCCTTTTCTCACCTTTCTCAGGGGCTGAGGGGCACGGCGCCGATTGCGTTCAGGCGGCCCGGCGGCATGATCACCGTGGTGTCGAAGTCGAAGCAGTGTTTGCCCGCCGGGTGCTGCCAGAACTCGATAGTGGTCGTTGCCTCGGTTGGTCGGTTGAATTCCGCGCACAGGCTGAACCGCTTATCCCCGCCCGTGTACTCGTAGGCCTGGCCGCTGTCGGGATCAACGGGCAGTTTGTTCAGGCGCCGACCGTCGACGAGCTGCTGTAGCGTGGCGGGCAACTCGCCCTGCTCCTGCCAGTAGCGCTGCACGGCGTTCGCGACCTGGTTCAGGTCGCGGATACGGCGTTCGTCCAGGCGCAGCAGGCGCTGCTCGCCCGGGGACCCGCTGAGGTAGAGACCGGCCAGCCCGGCGATGATGACGACGACCGTGGCCGCGATCGCCACGAGTCGGTTCAGCGTCATTTGGCCAGCGCCTTGTCGTCGACGCGCATCGACCACAGGTAGTAGCCGAAGATACTGCCCGCAATGGCACCCACTGTCAGGACCTTCAACACGAAGCGGACGGTGAGTTCACCGGACAACACGCTGTTCACCAGTGTGATCAGGTCACCGATGATGACGCATGCGGCCACGAACAGGGTCAGGTAGGTCAACCATTTGCGCACGGCGGACGTGCGTTGCGCCGGATCCCGGGCTGCGCGCCGGGCAATGCGGTTAGCGACGAACAGAAAGACCGGGAAGGCAACCAGCAGGGCGGAAGTCGCCCCCCGGATCTGGCGGCCAATGAACCCTTGCTGTCCGGACATCGGGTCCAGCGGGTCCGGAAAGCCCAGGTTGATAAACTGGAACAGCAGGTTACCGAACTGGAACGCGCTGACGTACAGCATGCCGAACATGACCAGGTACATGAACGCGTCGCGCGCAGACAGTTGCGGCCGCGGGCGCGGCACCGGCACCGGGAAATCGATTTCGGCATAGGCTGCGAGCGCGTCGCGGATCTGCTCGTGACTCCAGCCGGCTGTCGCCAGCGCGCTTTCGGTATCCGCCCGCGAGGCGCCGGCACGCAAGGCGTCCTGAACGAAACGGCTCAGCTGCGTGTCGGCCATGGCAGTCCTCCAGTCAGACGCCCCGCAATTCGGGTATCACCCGTTCACCGATGATCTTTAACGCATCCATCGGACCAGCATGCAGGCGCAGCGCAATCTCAGTCAAACCGGCGCGGCCAAACTTCTTGAAACGTTCAATCTCGCGATCCAGGTCTTCCAGGCCGCCGGTGGAGGTCAGGCCTGACGCGAGCTTGTTGGAGATTTCCTTCGGCACGCCTTTCACGTCGTCGGAGTGCGTGAAGTAGGCGTCTACGTAGTTCTGGAAGTTGTCGGTAACGATTTTCACTTCGTCCTCATCGAGGTAGAGGCTCGTCAGCTCCGGATCCAGCTTGCGCGCCCGCCACGGCAGTTCACGCCGGGACTCGCGGAAGGCTGCTTCACGGTCCTCTTTTATATGCCAGCCCCAGAAAGTGTTCACCCGAAAGTCTTCAGGCGGCTCGTCGCGGCGTGCGATACCAGTGCGCACCTGCTCCATGGCCGGCTCGACAATTTCCGGCGGCGTGCAGCCGACGAAACAGCCGTCGGCAATCCGGCCCTCCATGCGCATCATCATCGCGCGGTAAGCGGTGCCATATATAAGAGGCGGCGGTGCTTGCAGCCAGTCGTAGGCACACGGCAGGTTCACGTTGTAGATCTCGCCGTCGTAACCAGTCTTCAGCCCGCCGCGCCCGGCCGCCTGCACGATCTCGATGGCCTCACGAATCGCCAGGACCACTTTCTTCGGCTTTTTCAGGTCCATCGCGTCGAGATTGCCCTCGCCGGCACCCACGGCCACCATCGCGCGGCCTTTGCTCATCTCATTCAGCGTCAGCAACGCGTTGGCGATTTTCAGCGGGTGCATCTCGAACGGGCTCACCGCCAGCCCGCCCATCAGCACCCGGTTCGTCGCTCGGGCCAGCGGCACCAGGCTCAGAAAGGGGTCCCAGTGAGCGAAGTAATTCGACGTCCAGATGCCGCGGATGCCGTAGCCCTCGGCAGCCTGACCGAGTTCCGTGATCTGGTCGGGGGTCAGGTCGGGTTCAAGAATCAGGTCGACTTCCACGCTGCTGTTCTCCTCGGCGGGTATAGACAGGACGGCTGGCGGCACCATTTTGCCGGAGATAGGCGCCCGGTGTCTTGAGCTCTAGAATAGCCAGCCCGCCAAAGCGCGCCGTTGATAAATCGCATTGACCTCCAGCGATTCTCCCGACCCCGTCGCTCAGCCGCTGCTCGATGCGGCCATGGCACTTCACCGGCAGGGTGACGGTGCCGACGCGCAAGCCTTGTACACGCAGTTCCTCGAGCAGGTGCCCGGGCACGCACAGGCCTTGCGGCTGGCCGGTGCGCTGGCGCGGGAGCAGGGGGAATTGCCGCGGTCCCGGGAGTTGCTGCACCGTGCATGTGCAGCGGCGCCGGACGATGCAGCGCCTTTCAACGAACTGGCCCTGACCTGTCTGGCTGCCGGCGATTTGACTGCAGCTGAAACGGCCCTGCGCGATGCGCTCGCCCGCGACGCGGAGTCGGTGCGGGCCTGGGCCAATCTCGGGGCGTTGCTGCAGTATCGTGGTCGACTGCATGCTGCGGCGGACTGTCACCGGAAAGTTCTGGCCCTGCACCCGGAAGACCTCGAGGTCCGTTGCAACCTGGCCAACACGCTGCTCGACGCGGGCCGCAGCGACGAGGCGCTGGCCGAGTGCAATGAGGCGTTGGCGCGGGCGCCCGGCCACCCGTTGTTGCTCGCTGCCAAAGGCGCGGTGCTGGTGACTTTGGAACGCGCGCCGGAAGCGCTGGAATGTCTGCGCCTGGCAACCGGCAGGCATCCGGAAGACGACATGGCCTGGACCAACCTCGGCCAGGCGTGGCGCCTGCAGGGTGACACTCCGGCCGCGATTCGGGCCCTGGAGCAGGCCCGCGAACGCAATCCGGACAATGCGCGGGCGGTGGCGGATGTCGTCAATCTGTATTCGGCGGCCGGTGATGGCGAACGCGCGTTGAGCCTCGCGGATGAGTTTTTGCAGCGCCACCCCGGCGAGCGCCTGGTGCTCGCGTCGCAGGCCATCGCGTTGCGGGATGCCGGCCAGGCAAAGGCTGCAGAGGCCCTGGTAGATCTGCAACACATGATCCAGGTGAGCGACGAAGATCTGCCGGCGGGGTTCCCGGATCAGCCCACGTTTCTTGCCGCTCTTGCAGACGCGATAAATAATGATGAATCCCTGCTGAGCGAGCCGGCGAGCAAGGCGACGCGGGGTGGCCGGCAGACCGGCGAACTGGACCTCGGTGCTGACCCGGCATTGCGGGCGCTGGGCCAGATCTTCGACCGGGCTGTGGGCGATGCCACTGCGGCGTTACATGAGACCTGCGGCGCCGACCATCCCGCGCTGGCCTACGAAAGCGGCCGCTGGTTGCTGCGCACGTGGGGGACGGTGCTGGACGCGGGCGGCTGCCAGGCTCCGCACCAGCACCCGCTGGGCTTCCTGAGTGGTGTGTTCTACGTGCAGTTACCTGCTGACATGACCGCGCAGGAGCCGCGGGCCGGGTGGCTGGAATTTGGTCAGCCGCCGGCGCGGCTGACTTGCCGCAACGCGGTGCCGACCCGCTCCATTGAGCCGCGACCGGCCCGGCTCGTGGTGTTTCCGTCCTACTTCTGGCATCGGACGCTGCCATTCCAATCGGCTGAAACCCGCACCAGCATTGCATTTGACGTGGTACCGGTGGCGCCGGACATTGCCTGAAACCGTTCCGGATGATAAACTAACAAAGCTAAACACAATCCCTCGGCGGTAACTCGTGACCGCCCGCTGCATTGCAAAATAAAAAGGGGCCGGCGCCCTCAAAATACGCCAATCAGCTGACTTCAACGGCTTTCCGGCAACCGTAGGGATTCCGGTCCTGGCTCCGCGCCAGCACGCCGGTTATGCAAGCACCTCGCCTGAAGGAGAAGAGAATGGCTCGCCGCCCCGCCAAGATTGTCGATGCACCGGAACTGACGGAGCCCTACGAATTGTTGTCCGTGGACAAGACCGACGCGCCCGCGGAAGGTGATACCGGGGTGTGGTGCCGTTACCAGATCACCCAAGGCCACAACATTATTACCGGCTACAGGAAAGGCTCGCGTACCGCCGTGACCAAGGCTGCCAAGGTGATCGTCGCGGACCTGAATGAACGTCGCACCGGCCGGCGCGGTCGTGTGCACCTGACCAGCAGCAAGTCCAACTGAAGCCCGTGGTCAGGCGGCGCCGCGAGTCGCCGGCTTTGCGGCCGCCGGATCGGCCGCAAACCTCGGCACCTCTTCGAACACCCAGCTTGCAGAGTTATCCCGGCGCCCCGGTGACGGGATGATGCGGTAGTCGCCGTCCTGTTCCAGGGCTTCGAGGCGCACACGGTCGATCTGCCAGCCCGTTCGCCGCATGTCGCGCATTGTTTGCCAGTAAGCCGCCATCACACGGTCTTCCCGGTCGGCGCGCACCACGGGCCAGTCTTCCACGTCCGGCGCCCGTCGCGGCAGGATGGACTCGCCGTTCGCCTTGTCCTGGAAAATATTGCGCAAATTGCGCTTCAGGTGTTCCTGGTCGTTCTCCGGCTCCAGCATGAAGCTGCGGAAGAAGAACCAGCGCATCATCGTGTTCTCTTCATCGATGGGTGTCGATATCTCGTAGAACACGTTCTTGAAGCCTGAACCCATGCCGCCGATGTCCACCTCGCCGCGCAGCGTGAAGCCGGGCACCATGAATGCGAGCCGCGACACCACCTGCGTGCGCTCACTGCGCATTTCTTTCCACTTGCCCTTGGTGACGCTGGGCGTCGACACGATCTTGGTGCGAAAGCCGTATTCCGTAGTCTCGACCTGGTGGTCGGGCGGGCGCACGGGATTCTCGCCGCCGAAGTTGATGCCGTGAACGATGGGCAGGTGTACGTGGTCCAGGTCGGTCATCTTCGACCAGTGCACGTTGCAGGCCCAGGTGTCGGCAAAGCGCACCTGCCGCCAGTCGGGGTTCTCGAATTCCGGCATCGGGTAAATAGGGGTCGCCGCCGCCGGATCGTCGCCCAGAAATACCCAGACCAGGCCGTATTTCTCCTGCACCGGGTAGCTGTCGACCTGTGCAGCGGCAGGAATATCACCGCTGGGGTCGGCCTGCGAAGGGATCTGCACGCAGCGCCCGTCGCCGCCAAAGCGCCAGCCGTGAAACGGGCAGGCCACGGTGCCGTCATCATGACAGCGGCCCCGGGCCAGGCGCGCACCGCGGTGCGGGCACACCCCGCTCAGGCAGTGGGCCTGGCCGGCCGGGTCTCGAAACAGTACGAAATCGCGGCCCAGCATGCGCGCTGCCACCGGCTTCTCAGCCACGTTGTCACTGAATTCCGCCACATACCAGACGTTTGTGAAAAGCATCTGCCGGCACCTTCCAGGCTGGCCGTCGAGACTTCCAGAATATACACGAGCCCTGCCCACGCCGGCCGGCGCTGGGATCCGGCGTGTCACGATAAGTGCTCGGGCAATTATGTGGCATAGTGTGCGGCCCCGACGGCGGGGCCTTTTGCGTATCAGGAGCAACGGATGAGCGAGCAGCAGTGGGACAGCCCCCCGGAGATGAGTATCGATACCGACCGCACCTACCAGTGCAAGATTGAAACAGACCGCGGCACCATCGCCCTGGAACTCTATCCGGAGCACGCCCCGGTCACGGTCAACAACTTCGTGTTTCTCGCTGGCGAGAACTTCTACGACGGCACGAGCTTTCACCGTGTGATTAACGACTTCATGGTGCAGGGTGGTGATCCCACCGGCACGGGTCGCGGTGGGCCGGGCTATCGCTTCCAGGACGAATTCGACAACAACCCGCTGCGGCACGAACGTGGCGTGATTTCCATGGCAAATGCCGGACCGGGCACCAACGGCAGCCAGTTTTTTATTACGCACGGTCCGCAGCCGCATCTCGACGGCCGGCACACGGTGTTCGGCAAAGTCGTATCCGGACTGGATGTGGTGGACGCTATCGAACAGGGTGACAGCGTGACCCGCATCACCATTGCCGACTAATAAACAGGCCGTTTCGGCCCGTAGACAACGAGGGAGAAGACAACTATGCGCTCATTGATAATCGTGTTGCTGATGCTTGGCCTGGCCAGCACTGTCCAGGCGGCGCCGGATACACTGAAGCGAATCAAGGAAAGCGGCGAGATGCGCATCGGCTACAGGGAAGCCAGCGAGCCGTTTTCGTTCAAGGCGGACGACGGCCGCGCAGCCGGCTATTCCATCGACCTGTGCGGCCGCGTTGCGACCGCGGTCCAAACCAAGCTTGGCCTGAAGGAACTCAAGACCACCTATGTACCCGTGACGGTGAAAGATCGCTTTGACGCGGTGGCCTCGGGCAAGATCGATATCCTGTGCGCAGCCTCCACGATCACGCTCGGCCGCATGGAGAAGGTAGATTTCACGGTGATGACATTCGTGACGGGTGGCGGCATCATGTCGCGCGCCAGTGCGCCAATTCAGATGTCGACTGAACTCACGGGAAAGAAAGTTGCCGTGGTGGCCGGTTCGACGTCGGAAAAGGCTTTTGCCGACTTCCTGGAGGCAAATTTCATCGAGGCGACCATCGTCAAGGCGGACAGCATTGAGGCTGGCCAGCGCATGCTCGATGCCGGCAAGGTGGACGCGGTTGCCGGCGACCAGATCGGGCTGATCGGCCAGATCGTGGTCAGCGAGGACCCGCGGGCCTACAAGATTGCCGAAGACCTCTATTCCTACGAACCCTACGGGCTGGCCGTTGCCCGGGGCGACACGGAGTTTCTGATGGTGGCCAACCGTGCCCTGGTCAGGACTTACCGGACGGGCCAGTTCAAGCCGATTTACGATCAGTGGCTCGGCCGCATTGGGCTGCGTCCCACCCCGGTTCTGCAGGCCATGTACGTGCTCTTCTCCTTCCCGGAGTAACCCTGCTCGATGCGCGGGCGGCTTAACTGCCGCCCGCGCCCGACTACCAGGGAGCTTTCCAGCCCGACCGAGTTAGCGCCGGTCGGCCAGACCCGGCAGGCTGCGGCGGAAGTAACGGTCCAGCAGGCGCTGCAGTTCGCAGCGCGCCGCGTTCCCGTCCGCATCGCCGTATTCTTCATAAAGGTCAGCGGCGATGCCGTTGAAGCAGTCAAGCAGGGCCGGCTCGAAATGGTTGCCTCGGCCGCGGGACAGCGTGGCCAGGGTTTCCTGCAGCGACAAGGGCTGCTTGTAGGGGCGCTCTGAAGTCAGCGCGTCGAAGACATCGGCAATGGCAAATATTCTGGCCCCGATCGGGATCTCTTCGCCGGCCAGGCCGGCCGGGTAACCGGCGCCGCCAAACTTTTCGTGGTGGCCACCGACCACGTCCCCCGCGTCGCTCAACCAGCGCGCGCGGCTGGTGATGTCGAGGCCGTGTTCCACGTGGCCCTGCATCGTTGCAAACTCGTCCTCCGTGAGCTTGCCGGGCTTCAGCAACACACTGTCGCGAATGCCGAGTTTGCCCACGTCGTGCAGCAGCGCCCCTTTGATCAGTGCCGGCATGTCTGCTTCCGGGAGCCCGGCGGCTTCGCCCAGGCGCACGGAATACACCGCGACACGGTAATTGTGGGCATCGGTGTCGCTGTCCCGCTTGGCGATTGCGCTGCCCAGCACCTGGATGGTTTCCAGGTTCGCATCCAGCAGGTCAACGCTGGCCGCCGCGAGCCGATTAACTAGTGTGCTGATGACCGGGAACAGGGCGATGGAAGTGACCAGCACGATCGCGATGACATACATCAGCGTTCGGCCGATGTTGCCGCGCAATTCAGCCATCGCCGCAGTCGATACCGCGAAGGCGCCGCCCAGCCACCCGCGGACAGTGCCATCGGCATCGCGCACGGCGATGGCCGTGGCGACGTAGGTGCGGTCGCCGACGCGGCGGCTCACAGCCCGATAGGCGGCGGTATCGGGCGGGTCGAAATCCAGGTTGGCCGCGGCGGTGCGCAGTTCGTCGATTCCGGGAAAGGTGGGGTCATCCAGGGCAGCGAGTTCCTGTCCACCCGTGTCGAAGATCTTGGCCAGCACGAAGCGGCCCCCGGTCAGCTCCGTCGCGGCGCCTTTGCGTGCCAACGCCTCCAGTGCGCGCTGCCAGCTTGCCGGATTCGTCTCGGGGTCGCTGAGCAATGGCATGGCAATGCGGCTGAACCGGGCACCTTCAAGGCGCGCGAGTTCCGAGACCGCTCGCTCCAGGCGGGCATTGCCATTTATCCACGCCACCGCGGCGAACACCGCGCACAGGACCAGCGCCACACCGCCCAGTCGCAGCGCCAGGGTGCGGCGCACCGCGCGTTTCAGATCCTGCTCGCTCATGTACAGGCTAGCCTACCCGCTGCTCTACGGCCTGTCTGCCGGCGCTTGTCAGATTCCCGGTCGCAGTGCCCTCGCGGCCGCCCCGTAGGTAATTTTCCGTATGTTGCCGGACCGGCCTGCCCGGTAGAAATTGTGAAGAAGAAGACAGGAGGCGTCGATGTATATCAATTTCTGGTATCCCATCATTCGCAGCGAAGACCTCGGGCCAGACGCGCCGCAGAAGGTCAGCCTGTTGGGCGTAAACCTTGTGGCATTTCGTGATGATGAAGGCACGGCGCACGTACTCAGTGATACCTGCGTCCACCGGGGAGGGTCCCTCGGCGGCGCGTGGTCCGGCCCGGAGAGTGCACCGCGCCTGATCAACGGCTGCATCGTTTGTCCGTATCACGGCTGGGAGTTCGGTGGCGACGGCGAGTGCAAGAACATTCCATCTATCGGCTACGGCAAAAAGCCGCCCGCCCGGGCCAAGATCGACTCTTACCCGGTGCAGGAGGAATACGGCATCGTGTTCGCCTTCATGGGTGACCTGCCGGCAGAAGAACGGCCGCCGCTGCTCGAAGTGGAGGAATACGGCCGGGAAGGCTGGCGCGCCAACTCGATCCTGTTGCTGGATGTGGACTACTACTACGAGCGGTCCATAGAGAACGCGCTGGATCCTGCCCACAATGAGTTTGTGCATCCCACCCACGGTTTCGCGGGCATCAATCGCGACACCTACAAGGTGAACGACTATGACGTCGAAGATCACGAGCAGGGCTACGGCATGTGGTTCATGCACAAGTTCAATGCGCCGCCGCTGAAAGGCAAGACCTGGGGCAAGGTACGCGAGGACAGCGGTGACCTGTATGCCGGCGGTGGCACCTATGGCCCGAATACGGTGATCACCAACATCAACATTCAGCCCGGTGTTGGATTTCGCCAGTACTTCTTCGAACAGCCGGTGAGCCCCACTCACACGCGTATCTTCTTTCTGAACATGCGGAACTTCATGATGGAGCCTGCACAGGACGGCCCCATCCACGCGCGGAACAAGGCCATCGCGAGACAGGACATCGATATCCTGATGGATCTGTATCCCACCGTGACGCCCATCAGCAATACAAAGGAAGTGCTGATGCCGGCGGATAAAGCCATTGTGGCCTATCGGGACTGGCTGGCGCGCTTCGACGAGAGGGGCTGGCGGATCGACTGGGAAGCCTTCCAGGCCCGCAACGGCAAGACGACGGCCTTCGCGATTCCAGGCCCGGCCCGGCGCACGGCTGGTAACTGGGTGCTGGAGCCCGTCCCGCTGCTGCCGAGCCGCGAGGCCCGCAAGCAGAGCAAGAATGATCAGCAAGCGGCCTGACAGCCGGGGGCACGTGCCAACGATCGAGGGCGGCCCGCAGGCCGCCCTTGGTTTTTTGCAGCCGGTATCATCACGGTCTGGATCCGAACAGGAAGGAATCTTGAGCAGGCTTTTCACCGGTCTCGCTTGCGGGCTGCTGACCCTGGCCCTTGCGGCGTGCGCCAGCCAGGGTGGCGGGCAGGGATCGTCGGCCGCCACCACGGCCAAGGACCAGGAGTTGATCCTGGTTGCCGGTGCGTCCGGCCGCGTCGGCCGTTACGTAATCGGCCATCTCAAGGACGGAGGCAGGAACTTTCGCTCCCTGACGCGCAGCCGGGCGACGGCCATAGAGCGCTGGGGCAAAGCCTATACGGATATGAACTGGGTCGAAGGCGACGTTCGGGATGCGGCGCGCATGCAGGAGATCATGGCGGGTGCGACGGCTGTGATCAGCGTGGTTGGCACGCGCGAAGTCAGCGGGCCAAACAGCGCAGAGTTCGTGGACTATGGCGGCGTCGTGAACCTGGTCGATGCAGCCAAAGTTGCGGGGGTCGAGCACTTTGTGCTGCTCACGGCCATCGGTGTCACCGATCCGGAGCATCCCTTCAACAAGGCGACCAAGGGCGCGCTGCAGTGGCGCCTGAAGGGCGAGGAGCACTTGCGCGATAGTGGCCTCAGCTACACCATCGTGCGCCCGGCCGGATTGGTGAACCGGCCTGCCGGCGAACAGGGGCTGCTGATCGAGCAGGGTGACAACTGGCGCCCGCTGGTGCGCAGCACGCTGTCGCGGGATGATCTTGCAGACGTGCTGATCGAGTCCTTGCAGAACCCCGGTGCACGCAATGCCACTTTCGAAATCGCCAATGATCCCACCCTGGCGCCCGGCGACTGGCGCGCCAAACTGACGGCCCTGGAACCCGATCAGCCCTGACCAGGTCGCGCCAGGCTGGCGCGCAGCTCCTCCAGTTCTGCCCAACGCTCTACCGCGGATTCCAGTTCGGCTTCGGCGCTATTCACTTGATCGAGCACGCTTCGAGTTTGTTCGTGCGCACCAGCATAGAAATCCGTTGCGTTGACCTGGGCCTGCAAGGCGGCGACCCGTGCCTCCAGGGTTTCGATCCGGCCGGGCAGCTGGTCAAGTTCCCGCTGGTCCTTGTAGCTGAGCTTGTTCCGGCGCTTTGCCGGCCGGCTCTTGCCGGCCTCGCCCTGGCCGGCAGCGCCGGCGGGATCATCCATCTCCGCCAATTGGTGGCCGCGGCGCGCCCAGTCGCTGTAACCGCCCACGTATTCGCGCAGCTCGCCGTTCGCCTCGAAGACCAGGATGCTGGTTACCACGTTGTCGAGGAACTCGCGGTCGTGACTGACCACGATGAGCGTGCCGTCGTATTCGGTGAGCCGGGCTTCCAGTGCCTCCAGTGTTTCGATATCGAGATCGTTAGTGGGCTCGTCCAGCACCAGCAGGTTGGTGGCGCGGGTGAACAGCTTGGCGAGGATCACGCGATTGCGTTCACCGCCGGACAGCGCGCTGACCGGCATCAGCGCGCGCTTGGCATCGAACAAGAAACCGCGCAGGTAGCCGATCACATGGCGTTCCTTGCCGTTGAGGTAAATGTAGTCCCGGCCCTCGCCGACGTTCTCCGCCACGCTCTTGTCGAGATCCAGCGCAACGCGCAGCTGGTCGAAGTAGCCGATCTCCAGCCCGGTGCCGTGTTTGACCGTCCCGGTCTGCGGCTGCAGATCGCCCAGCAGTAGCCGGAGCAGGGTGCTCTTGCCGACCCCGTTGTTGCCGATGAGTCCGATGCGGTCGCCGCGCATGATCTTCATGGAGAAGTCGCGGATCAGCACCTCGTCGCCGTAGCCATAGCTCACGTTGCGGGCCGTAATCACCTTGCGCCCGGAGCGTTCCGCTTCATCGATGTTGATGCGGGCCTGGTGAGGCTGGTCCAGCCGCGCGGCGCGGGTTTTGCGCATGGCCTGCAGGGCGCGAACGCGGCCCTCATTGCGCGTGCGGCGAGCCTTGATTCCTTCGCGGATCCAGGCTTCTTCGGTGGCCAGCTTCTTGTCGAATTCGCGGTTCGCGCGCGCTTCGGCCTGCAGCGAGCTGGCCCTGCGCTCCAGGTACTGGTGGTAAGTGCCCGGCCAGCTGCTCAGGTGGCCCCGGTCCAGTTCGACGATGCGGGTGGCCAGCCGCTGCAGAAAGGCCCGGTCATGGGTGACGAACAGCACGCCGCCGGACCAGCCGCGAATGCGGTTCTCCAGCCAGCCGATCGTCGCCAGGTCCAGGTGGTTGGTGGGTTCGTCCAGCAGCAGCAGGTCCGGCTTTGTCACCAGCGCGCGGGCGAGGCTCACCCGGCGGCGCCAGCCGCCGGACAACTCCCGCAGCGGCCGCTCGGCAGGCAGCCCGAGTTCGCTGAGCGTAGTGGCCACCCGCTGCTCGATCCGCCAGCCGTCGAGCGCGTCGATCTGTTGCTGCAATTCCTCGAGTTCCCGCAGTGCACGACCCTGCGGGTGCTCCGCCGCCCGCTTCTCGTAGTCGGCCACCAGGGCCTGAACCGGCGCCATCGCCTCCGCCACGTACTGGCTCGCCGTGAGTTCCAGCTGGGCGGGCAGTGTCTGTTCGAGCTGGCTGATCCGCAGGTCACTGCGGCATTCGATCTCGCCCTGATCCGGCGCAAGCCGCCCGGCGATCAGCTTCAGCAGCGTGGTCTTGCCAGCCCCGTTGCGGCCCACCAGGCAGACCCGCTCGCCGGGCTCCAGCACGAGCTCGGCATCGCGCAGGATGACCTGGTCGCCGAAGTCGAGGCAGACGTCGCTGAGGCGCACTAGATGCATGGGGCTATGCTAACGAGGGTCATCCGGGTGACCAAGGGCAACGAACGCTAATGGGCTACCCGTTAGCCGCCCGCCTGACGGCGTCGGTGGGCGAATGCCATGTTCGCGCCTCCGCGCTAAACTCATCATTAGCCGACATATCCAGGGACGAAGAAGATGAACGATTCCATAGACCGCCGCCAGTTTCTCCGCGGAGCGTCCACGGTTGCTGCCGGCGCAGCACTCGGGGGTTGCGCGGAGCCGGGCTCCGATAATTTTGTGAACCCTCCGGGCGTCCCGCTGGGCCCCTTCGGGCCGAAGTCCACGGCCGAAGAAGTCACCGAGGGTGTTGATCTGACAGGGAAAACCGCGCTGATCACCGGGGCCAACTCGGGTCTCGGCTACGAGACGATGCGTGTGCTGGCCATGCGCGGCGCGCAGGTGATTGGCACTGGCCGCACACTGGAGAAGGCCGAAATCGCCTGCGAGAGCATCGGCGGCGGCAGGGCCACGCCGGCCGTGCTCGAGTTGTCCGATCTCAACTCGGTGGCGTCCTGTGCGAGCCAGGTTCTTGCGATGGATACGCCCATCGACATGCTGATTCTGAACGCGGGCATCATGGCCCTGCCGGAACTCGAGCAGGTGAACGGTATCGAGCGGCAGTTATTTGTGAACCATCTCGGCCACTTCGCGTTTGCCGTCGAGCTGCTGGATCGCGTGAAAGCCGCCCCTGCGGGTCGTATCGTGGTACTCAGCAGCAGCGGCCACATGTGGGCGCCCGATGGCGGTATCCAGTTCGACAACCTGAGCGGCGAGCGCGATTACGAGCCGATGAAGGCTTACGGGCAATCGAAGTTGGCCAACGGGTTGTTTGCCTTCGAACTGGCGCGGCGCCTGGAAGGTACCGACGCAACGGCTAACGCGGTCCATCCCGGTATCATCAACACGAATCTGGGCCGGCATTTCCCGAAATGGCAGTTGGCCTTCGCGAAATTGTTCGGCTGGACTTTCATGAAGAACGTGCCTGAAGGCGCGGCCACGAGTTCCTATGTGGCGGCGAATCCGCTGGTGGAAGGCATGAGTGGTTTTTATTTTGCCGACTGCAACCCCGTGGTGCCGGACCCGCGCATGGAAGATGCGGCGCTGGCGTCGCAGCTCTGGGAAGTCTCGGAAGAATTGACCGGCGTGCGCTCGGCCTGACGCCCCATGGCAGCCAATCTGCGCTGGCCACGGATCCTGCTGGCGACCGTGCTCGGCTTTCTGATCGCCAGCAATCTGAACTGGGCCATCGCCGCCTTCGTACTGAACCCGTGGGCAACCCCACTGTTCGATGGCTTCATGCGCATGGGTGACGACGGTGCGTCGGGCATCAACATCGCGAAAATGACCCTGGGCTTTCTGCCCCACCTGCTGGTGTCGGTGTCACTATTGATCGTTCTGCCGCAGCCGTCGTCGTGGCCGGTCCGTGCGATTGTGGCGACGTTGCTGGTTTGTGTGCCGGCGTTCTACGCGACCTACACGTTTCTGTCCGGCTGGGGCAACGTGAACTGGGTGCCGCTGATGGGAGCAGCAACGGCCGATACCTTATGTATTGGTCTCGGCACGCTGGTGAGCGGATTCTTCCTGCGCCACCACCTCAGTCAGCGATGACACATGGACGGTCTCTGCCGCGTTAGCGCAGCGCCGCTACAGATTCAACGTCATTGTTGCTGACGACTACGCCTTCACAGTAGTTGACGCCACCGCCCGATGTGCCGTCCCCAGGCCGCGTGAACACGCGGTAGGGCTCGTAGTCCGGCAGGATGCCGTAATCACCGGTGTACTGGTAGCAGTAGAAGTTTTCGAACAGGAACACTTTCGGCGGGAAGAAGGTGAAGCTGGAGTACATGCCGATCAGCGCTGCGTAGGCCGGCAGCGCGTAGCGGCGCAACGCCGGCCTGAACGGTGGTGAAGTCAGAATCCTGTAGCTGATCCACTGGCCGAAGCTGATGCCGAAGCCCATGATGCTCAGCATGACCGGCAGCGAAGCTTTGTCGCCGGTGATGTCGATCAGGGCCATGTAGCTGTAGTAGGTGGCAAAGATAGTCACAGGCGTTACGGCCAGTGCCAGCGCTTTGCCGAGCCAGTAGTTATTAGCAATATTGCACGTATACGTGTATTGGATCAGGGCGTACAGGACACCCGGCCAGAAGTACATCTTCGAATGTTCCCACGCGCTTTCATTGACCGCCGCGATCAGCGCCAGGGGTTTCCAGAAGTCGCTCAGCTCGAAGGCAAAGTGCAGCAGGGAGCCGGCGACGACAATCCAGATAACGCAGCCCACTTCCCATAGACCGAGTTTGAGTTTGTGATTCACTCTTTATCTCCTGAGGGTTCAGGCCGCGACGCCGGCCAGGAAATAAGCGCCTAAAGCGGCGATGGCCGCGCCACCCACGCGCAGCATCACCTTGCCCGCAGCGTAGTGCTGGGAAATATCACCGATGATCACGCCGGCAACATGCAGGGCGGCCGTGCCGCTCATGAAGCCCAGCGCGTAGGTCACCGGATTGGCCACCGTGGGCATTTCCGCACCGTGGGCATAACCGTGGAAGATGGCGAAGAAGCCGACGACCGTCATCACGAGGGAGATCGGCAAACGTTTATCGGCCGCGATGGCCAGACCCAGAGCCAGCACGGAGATGGCGATGCCTGCCTCGATGGCAGTGAGACCGACGTCCAGCCAGCCCAGCAGTCCGCCGAAGGCCATCACGCAGACAAAGGTGGCGGGAACTGTCCAGATGGCGCGGCCGCCGATCTGCGCACTGACGATGCCGACGCTGACCATGGCAAGGAAATGATCCGCGCCCAGGACCGGATGGGTGAGTCCGGCCAGGAAAGAGCCGTAGGGCAGGCTCGCCCCTTCGTGGGCCAGAACGAGTCCCGGCAGCAGGCCGAGTATGAGTGCAGTGATCCAGGCGCTCGACCTGAAGTGAGTCTCCATCAGTATGTATCTCCGGCTGAGCGCGTTCAGGCGCTGGGCTTGCGCAGAAAATCCAGAACGGCCTTGTTGGCCGCATTGGGCCGGTCGTAGATGGCGGCGTGACCTGCGCCCTCGATGATGTTCGCCTCCAGGTGAGGAATCAGCCGTTTTGCCCGCTTGACGATGGGCTCCGGCTTGTACAGCGTTTCCTGTTCGCCAAATATCAGCAGGGCGGGCACTTTCAACTGCTTGATGACGCTTTTCGGTTCGGCCAGGAAGAACTTGCGCAATACGCGCAACCCCTTGCCTATGTCGACCTTGTGGGTGTCTGCGTTGTAGACGCCGACGGAGCGATCCACCCGATAATGGCGAGTGCAAAGTGCCATCAGGCGCGCCAGCTGCCGGTCGAAGGTCCTGCCGTCGCCAGGGCTGCGCGATGACACGGACTTCGCCGTCAGGTCGTGCTCCAGCTCGTTAGCGTCTTTCTTCTTGTTCAGCACCTTGGTGAGCCAGATCTTCACCGGCAGCTTGGCCCGTGATATCCCCGTGGGGCTCAGCATCACCAGCTTGCGAACACGCTCCGGCGCATCGATGGCCATTTTCATCACGATCCAGCCGCCAACGCTGGTACCGGCGAAGTGCGCTTTCTCAATGTGCAGGCCGTCGAGCACGTCGCACAGCCACTGAGAGTAGTCGTCGTTCAGGAAGGACGGCGGGTAAGGGTCACTGCGACCGGGTTGGCCAACGATGTCCAGCGCATACACACGAAAATGTTCGGCGAAGGCCGGTATCTGGCGGTGCCAGAGCGGGGCGCAGCCTGCCACGCCCGGCAGCAGCAGCAGGGGTTCCGCGTCGGCCGGTCCGGCCACCAGCATGTGGGTGTGGCCGAAGCGGGTCGGCACGAACTGCGACTCGAACTCGCAGTCGATGAGCTCCAGCGCGTTGTCGTACCAGTCCATGATGGCCCGGTAGCCGTCGGGCGTCTTGTACAGGCTGAAGCGCGCGTCTTCGACCGGCGGCAACTTCGCAGCCAGCCGAGCTACCCGTGGATTGTGGAATGAGCGCTCGGCGGCCCTTTCGTTGGCAGTTTCCATCCCCGCTCCCTGTCTGCCCTGAATGACATTGATGCCGTCATTAGCTGCGGCACTTCTCGTAGGTGAATTCGTCATATCAGGCAGGACGGTTTCGAGTTTTTTGCGTCTTTTTAATTTACCAGCCGACCCGGGGGCGCCGGCCGCAGGCGCAGTCTGGCGGCCCCGGACCACGGGATTACCTCTTAAGTGATTGATTCTCCAACCACTTAGTTGACAAGCCCACCCCGGCAACAGGGCCGTCCGGCTCGTGGTCGCCGGCGCGTTGATCCCCTCCCGGGAGCCGCCGGGCCTTGCCCTGGCCAGGCTTCAGGATGGAATCCAGTCGCTGTGCATTGCAACGCGCAGCATCGAGCGCGGCTCTTCGTAGTCCACGTTCGGACTGTGCTGCACGCAGCGATTGTCCCAGATCAGCACGGACTTGTTGTACCAGCGCACGCGACACTGAAAGCGATCGTCCAGGGAGTGTTCTTTCAGCATGCCCAGGATCGCTTTGCTTTCCCGCGGGTTCAGTCCCTTGATAGCCGTGGCCCAGGCCTTGTTGATATACAACATCTTGCGCCCGGTTTCCGGGTGCGTGCAGATCAGCGGATGCTCGACCTGCGGGAATTTCTCGCGCATCTTGACCAGGCCTTCCAGCGCCGCGACCTTGGCGATGGCGAAATGGCCGGAGTCGATCCCGTACTGGAGCACGTCATGGATCGCGATCTTGTCTGCCAGGAACGCCTTCATAGGTTCCGACAGGTACTCGTAGGACACGTAGTGGCTGGAGAACAGCGTGTCGCCGCCGGTGCGGGGCACATCCAGCGCGTACAAGATGGCACCGAGGCTCGGGTTCTTCTGGTAGCTGTGGTCCATGTGCCAGCCCAGGTTCTGGGACGACAGCTTCTTCGTGCCACCGGCGCCCTTGAAGTAATACACGCCGGGCGTATCGGTCTTGTTCGGGACGAAAGGCTCCTCTTCCAGCTTGCCGAAGCGCAGGCCCAACTGCTGGAAGCTCTTCTCGTCCAGTTCCTGGTCGCGAAAGACCACCACGGAGTAATCCAGGAAGGCCTGGTAGATTGCGGTCCAGGTCGTCTCGTCCAGGTTGGCGAGGTCGACCCCGAAGATCTCGCACCCGAGGGCGCCCGTGAGGGGCCGGATGTCGAGCTGGGATGCGTTGTCAGCGGCTTGTGGCTGCGCCATGGCGGTTATTCTCCGTCGGCCGGGTCAGTCGGCAGATAGTAAAGGTCATATAAGTATAACAATATGACGAGCAGGGCAACTGTGGCAACTCCAAACAAGCTTTCGCCCCGCCGGCGAGGGCAGATCCGGCGGCTTGCGGGCTGTGGCAGATGACCCGGCTTGTCCTCGTGGGCGGCGGTCACAGCCATGTGCAGGTGCTGCTGGCGCTTGCCGGCCGTCGGCCCGGCGAGCTCGAGATCACGATGATTAGCAAGGATGTGCTGACGCCCTATTCCGGGATGCTGCCGGGCGTGGTCGCCGGCCATTACCAGCCGGCGGACGCGCTGATCGATCTCGCGCCCCTTTGCGCCGCCGCGGGTGCAGAACTGATCCAGGGAGAAGTCAGCCGTCTCGATCCCGCCAGCTGCGCCGTGGGCACCCGGGACGGGAATTCTGTGGACTACGACTTGCTGTCGATCAACTGCGGTTCCGCACCGGGACTCGGATCCATCGCGGGCGCGGGCGATGTCGGTTTGCCGGTCAAACCCATCAGCGGATTCTTGACCGGCTGGGACAGCTTGCTGGGGGAGCTGAGCCAGCGGCGCGGCGACGCGTTCCGGCTGGCCGTTGTAGGGGCGGGTGCGGGTGGCGTGGAAATGGCCCTCGCGCTGGAGTACCGACTTCGGGCGCTGGAAGCTTGCCGCGGCGTGCAGGTCAGTGTGGTCGATGCGGCCGACTCGGTGCTGCCCGGCCACGCGCCACAGCTGGCCCGGCGAATCGCGGCGATTCTCGGCCGTCGCGGCATCGCCTTCCGCGGCGCGACCCGGATTGCGGGGGCGAGTAAAGACGGGCTGCTCACGGAGGCGGGCGAGACCATCGCCGCCGATGAGGTCCTCTGGGTGATCGATGCCGGGGCGCAGCCCTGGCCGCGCGAGGCCGGCCTGGCCGCGGATCGCCGCGGGTTTGTCCGTGTCGATGCCGCGCTGCGCAGCCTGTCTCACCCCAACGTGTTCGCCACCGGCGATATCGCGAGCTTCGCCACCATCGATTTGCCCAAGGCCGGGGTCTATGCAGTGCGCCAGGGCCCGCTGCTCGCGGACAATCTGCTGCGCGCGGCCAAAGGTCAGCCGCTGCGCGACTATCGGCCCCAGCGCCGCTACCTGATGCTGATTTCCACCGGCGAGCGCTACGCGGTTGCTGCCCGGGGCCGCTGGACCGCCGAAGGCGCCTGGGCCTGGCGATGGAAAGACTGGATCGACCGGCGCTTCGTCCAACGCTTCCAGTTGGGCTAGCCGCATAAAGCTCGCGGCGGGGTCACGTCATGAGCCCGCCGTGGGCCTATCCTGAACTCGTAGTCTCCCCACAGACTCCACTCAACGAAAAGACAGCCAACAATCCACCCCCGCAAACCATTGGCCCGCGCAAGCGGGCCTTTTTTTTCCCATCGCCCCACTCCCTGATCGCGCCTGGGCAGCACCGCTGTGATGACCAATCTGCCTGGTGGGAGCGGCTTTAGCCGCGATGGGCTGACCCACCTGGTGGGCGCGGCTTTAGCCGCGATGAACCAAACAAGTGGTATAGCGGCATCGCAACCACGATCGCGGCTGAAGCCGCTCCCACCGAAGACCGAAGACCGAAGACCGAAGGGGAGCATTCGCCGAGAGTGGCACAACCACCACCCAATCCAGCCTGGCCCTGCTATCCCTCCGCGTCAGTCCAACGCAGTTCTGCAGCGGTTGCCGGCCCGACCCGCGTGGTCTTCAAGCTGGCCGGAATCTCCGCCGTATCGGGCGAGATCGGCACTCTGCCGCCCATCACTTCCGCGTAGCGTTGCGGGTAGCGCGGTTGCCTTTCGGCTTCTGCGTAACCTTCGGGAAATATCGGCAGGTTGTTCGCCGGGTCGTACTTGTCGGTAGCGCCCAGGGTATGCAGTAACTCGTGCGTCATGATCACGCGGTTGCTGCCGCGCATGCGCCGGCTGCCGAACAGGTGCACGATGCCGATGCGACCTTCCTTCATGCCCAGTGAGTGGGGCAGGGCGATGCCGTCTACCGGATCGTGGTAGACGGCAAAGATGCGAATGTCCGGCGCCGGACCTGGCTGATCAGCCAGCGCTCGCCAGGTCCACCACCGCAACTTCAGGCTCCACGCCATGACGCTGAGCGGGTTGGCCGCTTCGGGAGGTAGCGGTGGCATACCGGTGGGCTCGCCGAGGTCCACGCGAATTGGCCGTTCGATGCCAACGCCGTAACGTGCGGCCTCGCGCGCGACGAAATCGGCCAGCGGGCTGAAACTCTTGCTGGTCAGGCTGTCGACGTACTTCGCGGTGCCGGCGGCATCGCCGGCGACCACGGGGTACACCGTGACCCACAGGGTCTCGTCCCAGCTCGTGGTGCGAGCCCGCCCGAGCCAGGTGCCTCCAAGCAGCGCAAGGGCCACGATGCCGAGACTTACCTGGCGCAGAACCCTCAATGCGTTGCCTCTGGCCATGGGCTCAAGCCTAGCGGGCTGAGGCTGTCCGGAACGTGACGCCTGTGGAATTCATGGCAGTCTTACCAGGGGACACTCTGCATTTTCCCTTGATGGATCGGCCAGGCCTGAGGCTGGCGCGGAAAATGCAGAATGTCCCCGCGGCCGATGGACTCGGATCGGCCAGGTCTGAGGCTGGGACAGAAAATGCAGAATATCCCCGGGGTTGGCGCCGTGGACTCGTCTCAGGCAGGCCGCAGACTGCCGTCCGTCGCTTCAATGTAGGGCACCCAGAGCAGCGCGAAAGCGCGCACTCGCGTATCCGCAGCACGCGGGTTGATGCGCTGCTCTTTCAGCTCCTCGGTTTGTGCATCGTAGGCATCCTCGAGATCGGCAACATCATCTTCGAAAGCCGCTTCCAGTTCGGCGAGCCGGGCCTGCACGCGCTGCACGGTCTGTTCCGCGCGCTTCACGTCTGCCGTCTCGCTGCCAATTCGCCCGGCCTTGCGCACGGCAGTACCGACCCGTGTCGCCGACGTGGTGGAGATCCGCTTGCGGCCGAGGACCGCACCAAGAATCGCCGCGCCGAAAGACAGGGCCGTGTCCAGCTTCTGCGTCTTGGCCTGTTCGGCCTGGCGCTCCATCGCCTGCTGGGCACGCTGCAAGCGGTCCTCCAGCGTGGCAACCTTTTTTTCGTATCGTTTACGCAGTTTGGCGACCTTCAAATCGCGCTGCTCATTGCCCAGCTGTTGCAAACGAATTCGGAAATCACGCTCGGTCTCGGCGGGTTCGGAACTGACTTTCAACGCCGGGCTCTTGTAGAGAATCAGCGGACGGTTGGCCCGCACCCAGCGCTGCAGAGATTTTTCCCAGTCCCGGTGGGCCTTGGCATCGCCCGCTGCACCGCTGATCTCGGCGAAGGACGCGTCCGGATCGGGCCGCTGGTCCAGTGTGCTGAGTTCCAGTTCAGATTCTTCCGCCAGGTCCCAGTCTATGTCGCCGATGGCGTCATCTGCTTCGGCGACAAATACGCCGTCGCGCTTCTCGTGAACGTTCAGCCTGGCGTTCTGGTAGCCGGCCTCCCACGCACCCAGGATGCGCGGGTAGTAGACCAGCCGCTCGCCGTGCTCCGGGTGTTCGGCCGGGTCGGCGAATAATTGCTTCACCGACGGGTCGAGGACCGGGCGTTGCTGGGCGGCCGGGCGTGCCGGCGGGGTGGCTGCGACGGGTTCGGAGGGTGCCGAAGCCGCTGCAGATTCGGGACCTCGCAGCCGCTGCAGCTGGTCGCGGGTCAGCGGACCGGCCAGGTAGGACATGACCCACCGCGTTTCCATCAGGACCGGCTCGCGCTCGTGCACGTTGTGCAGCAGGAAACGCCGTTTGCCGAGACCGGACAGCACGCCGTCGAGGCGGTCCAGGGGCAGGTGCTCGCTGCCGGCGGCACCTTCCAGGCCCTCCCGCACCCGCGCCTTGTCGCGTTCGGTTTGCAGGCGGCCGATGCACCAGGTGCCCGTGTTGGACAAGGCCTTGTAGTCCAGGTCTACCGGGTTCTGGGTTGACAGCACCAGGCCCAGGCCGAAAGCGCGGGCCTGTTTGAGCAGAGTCAGGAACAGCGTCTTCGACGGCGGGTTCGCCACCGGCGGCAGGTAGCCGAACAACTCATCCATGTACAGGATCGCGCGCAGCGAGCCGCTGCCAGGTTGCCGGCGCATCCACGCCACCAGTTCCGCGAGCAGCATGGTGACGAAGAACATGCGTTCGGCGTCGCTGAGGTGGGCAATGGACATGACCGATACGCGCGGCTTGCCGCTGGCGGTGTACAACAGCCCGTCGATGTCCAGGGGCGGACCTTCCAGCCAGGCTTCGAAACCCGGCGCAGCGAGCAGGTTGTTCAGCCGCATCGCCAGCGCAAAACGATCTCTGGGCGGGAAAAAGCTGTCGAGGTCCATGACCCCAACGCGGTCGAAGCCGGGTTGCTGAATGGCGCCGATCAGGGCTGGCAGATCGAGGCTGCGGCCTTCCTGCCACGCGCGATCCAGGACCGTCGACAGCAGAATGTGCTCCGGGCTGGTAATCGGGTCGGCCTTGATGTCGAGCAGCGTCAGCAGACCCGTGGCCGCGCTCTGTACCCGTTCGCGCTGCAGGTCCCGGTCGTCGCGCAGTTCGGGCGGCGGCGGGCTGAATTCACGCAGAACGGAGATCGGTGTGCCCATCGCGCTGCCGGGGGTATAGATCGCAAAATCGGCGGCCTGGCGCAGCGCCTTGATGCGCGCTGGCGTCTGTCCCCACGACGCGAGGCCGTCTTTCCAGAGCTTGGCCAGCGTGGCCGCGTATTCCGCGGGCGCCTCGCCGCGATCGGCGGCGGCCCGGGGATCTACCCACGGCTCGAAATCCTTGGCTCTCAGCTGCGGGAAGGTCAGCAGCAGGTTGCCCATGTCGCCCTTCGGGTCGATGGCAATGACGGGTACGTGATCCAGGGCCGCTTCTTCGATTATGGCAACGCCGAGACCGGTCTTGCCGCTGCCGGTCATGCCGATGATTGCCGCGTGGGTCGTCAGGTCCTTCGAGTCGTACAGGACAGTTTCTGCCGTCGTCTCGCCAGAATCCGCGTCGACCCGCCGACCGAGATAGAACGCACCAAGTTTTTCGTAGTCTTGCATTTTACGTCTCCACCGGAGTCACTAGCACGGTGCAGCTAGCAGTCCGATAAGGTCTTTGTCTCCACCAGGATCACCAGCACGGTGCAGCCAGCAGTCCGATAACGCCTTCGCAGAGTGAGGTCACCAGCATTCTGCAGCAGGGACTCCGATAAAAAATTGCATCTTAACCATCAATCCACGGGCGCCTTCTTGAGATTGTCCAGATCGATTTTCAGTCCAGGCCGCGACAGCTGCACCCACGCCGCATCAGACCGCGCCAGGCGCTCGCTGAAAGCTTCGGCCGCATCGGGTTCGCCATGTACCAGGCAGACCGGGGGCCTGTTGGCGAAGCCCTCGTACCAGCGAATCATATCGTCCTGGTCGCCATGGGCTGACAGCCCGCCAACCGTGTGAATCTTCGCGCGCACCTTGATCGTCTCGTGGTGAATGCGCACGTAATCGTGACCGTCTACCAGGCGCCGGCCCAGCGACCCGCGCGCCTGGTAGCCGACGATAATGACCTGGCATTCCGGCCGCCACAGGTTGTGCTTGAAGTGGTGGAGGATGCGTCCGCCGGTGCACATGCCGCTGCCGGCAATGACAATGGCGCCGCTCTTCATCTGGTTGATTCGCCGCGACTCGTCGGCGCTGCGCGACATGCCGAGGTTGGGCAGCAGCCTGGCCTGCTGGCTGCGTTCGTGCAGGCGCGTGGCCTCGCTGTCGTAGAGCTGCGGATAGCGTCGGTACACGTCGGTGGCTTCGATGGCCATCGGGCTGTCCAGGTAAATCTGCCACCGCCCAAGTTGCCATTCGTCGTAGTGCTTGCTGAACTGGTAAAGCAGCTCCTGGCTGCGGCCGACGGCGAAGGCCGGAATCAGCACGTTGCCCCGGTGATGATCCGCCTCGGCAATGATCTCGGCGATTTCGGCGATGGTTTCCGCGCGGTCGCGATGCTGGCGGCCGCCGTAGGTGCTCTCCATCATCACGAGGTCAGCCTCGGCAATCGACTCGGGATCGTTCAGTATCGGGGTGCCGTACTGGCCCAGGTCGCCGCTGAAGACCAGCTTGCGCCGGGTGCCCTTTTCCTCGATCGAGACCTCGACGGTGCACGAACCCATGATGTGCCCGGCATCGCGAAAAGTGATTTCGACGCCCGGTGCGACCTGCTGTGGCTGGCCGTAGGGTACGGCTTGCATCTGCATACAGGCCTGCTCTGCATCTGCCTCGCTGTACAGGGCTTCGATAGGCTTCAATCCCTTTCGGGCGCGTTTCCGGTTTTCGTTCTCGACATCGCGCTCGCCCAGGCTGGCCGAGTCTTTCAGCATGATCCACCCGAAGTCGCGGGTGGCCGGGTGCGCGTAAATCGGGCCGGTGAAACCGCGCTTCACGAGCAGGGGCAGCCGGCCCGAGTGGTCAATGTGGGCGTGGCTCAGGACCACCGCATCGACTTCCGACGGGGTGAATGGAAAGGGGTCGCGATTGCGGGCCTCCGCCTTGCGCCCGCCCTGGATCATTCCGCAGTCGAGCAGCACGCGCCGGCCCCCCACGTGCAGGATGTGGCAGGAGCCGGTGACTTCGCCGGCAGCCCCGAACAGTTCCAAGTGCATGATGTTAAAACCTATATTATCTGAGACTCGGTCGTCCGCGCGCCGTTGTGGTTCTGCTAGACTTCGTTTCGCCAACAATAATAGCTGTTCATAACAGGGAGATTATCAATGTCTGTTGCAAGAACCACCGAGATCGTGGCGAGCTCGCCCGATGGCTTCAAGGCCGCCATCAAGGCCGGTATCGCCCGGGCGACGAAGACGCTGGACAATGTGTCCGGCGCCTGGATCCAGGATCAGGAGCTCGTCATCGACAAAGGGAACATCAAGGAATACCGGGTCCGCATGAAAGTGACCTTCGTGCTGAAAGGCTGACTCAACAGGAACAAACGGAGGAGAAGAGCCAATGTCCAAGCTAGACACCATTGAGGGTATTGGGCCCGCGCTCAGCGAGAAGTTTGCGGCGGCCGGCATCAAAACCTGTGACAGCCTGCTGAAGGCTGGCGCCAGCAAAGCTGGCCGGGCAGAAATTGCCGCAAAGGCCGGTGTTTCGGAATCCCAGGTCCTGAAGTTCGTGAACGCAGCCGACCTGATGCGCATCAAGGGCGTTGGCGGCGAGTACGCGGAACTGCTGGAATGCGCCGGCGTGGATACGGTGCCCGAGCTTGGTCAGCGCAGTCCGGGAAATCTCACCGCGAAACTGGCGGAAATCAACGCGGACAAAAAGCTGGTTCGCGCGCTGCCGTCGGAGTCGCAGGTCAGCGCATGGGTTGCCCAGGCGAAGAGCCTGCCGAAGATCGTCGGCCACTGAGATGCAAATATGACCCGGCGGTCACTATCGTGACCGCCGGGTTTTGCTTTGCAGGGCTTCGCCAGCCGGGAATCACCAGCCGATCAGTCGGCCGTCCTCGTAATTCAGGAACTGGCCGTTGTTGTCCAGGGTCAGGCCATCGATAACCTTGATCATCTTGGCGACGGACTCCTCCGGCTCTATCGCGTTCGGCATCTTCATCCCCGGCGTGGTGTTCACCGTGCCGGGTGACAGCAGTACCGTGGTGATGCCTTTCTTTGTTGTTTCAAAAGACAGGGTGTACATGTACATGTCCAGGGCGGCCTTGCTGCCGCGATAGCTGTACATCATCGGCATCTTCGGGCCTTCGGCAAACGAGCCGGCCTTGCTGGACATCATGATGATTTTCTTCTGCTGCGAGGCCGCGACATTCGGCATGAAGGCCTGCGCAAGCTTCAGCGGTGCCAGTGCGTTAACCTCGAAGCTCTGCCTTGCCATGTCGAAATCGATGCCTTTCACGCGCTGAAAAGCTGTCTTGTAGCGCGGCGTAATCGCGGCATTGCTCAGCAGGATGTCGATGGGCTGGTCTGCGTAGGCCTCGGCGAGGGCGTCAATGCGGGCGTGATCCGTGACGTCCAGCTGCTCCACCACAACCTGCTCATACTCTTTTGCCACTGCGTTCAGTTCTTCAGCGGCCTCGGGCTTTCGTGCTGTCGCGATGACGTTGTAGTCTCGCGCGGCAAACTGGCGCACGAACTCCAGGCCGATGCCGCGGTTGGCACCCGTGATCAGGACCGTGGGCCGGTCGGGATTCAAGCCCGCCCACGATGGTGCACCGAGCACCAGCAAAGCGGCGCAGGCCGCTGCCTTCAACAGATCGAGCATGTCAGTCACCTTTCCCCGAGTTTCATGGGCCTGAGACGAAGGAGGCATTTTGCCACGCCGGCCATGGGAAGTATGAATCTGTGGCCAAGCGGTGGACGAAAACTGGGGTAGAATCGGGGTCAGGCAACCGGGATTAGCATGGAACAGGCGAGCGACAAATCCACAGAGGGCAACCGTTTCGCGGCCGAGCTGCTCGAGCGGGGTGCGTCCGGTTATGCCGGCTTTGCCACCAACCTGATGCTGGAAAAAATTCCAGACGCGAAGCAGCGCTATGAACCCGACGCTTTCGCCACGTGGAAGACCTACATGACCCAGCGCATCCTCGAGCTGGCAGCGGCGGTCGGCACCGGGGAGCCCCTGCTGTTTTCCTCACGGGTGATGTGGTCACGTAAAGCATTCCTGGCTCGCAATCAGCACGAAGACGATCTCGCGGTCAGCCTTAGTGCGCTGAAGGACGTTCTGGCCGACAACCTGCCTGGGCCCGCCGGCACGGAGGCCGTGGAATACGTCGAGCAGGCCCTCGACACATTGTCGACCGCCCGGCCTGAGCTGGAAGAGACGGAACTCGACCCGCAGCGACCCCATGACCGTCTCGCACTGCGTTATCTGCAGGGAGTCCTGGAAGGCAATTGCGCTGAAGCGATCAACGATGTCCTCGCGGCGGCGGAGGGCGAAATGACGCCCATGGATATTTACCTGAAGGTGCTGCTGCCGGCGCAGCGCGAAGTCGGCCGGCTCTGGCACCTCGGTGACATGACTATTGCCGAAGAGCACCTCGTAACTTTTGCAACCCAGCGAGCCATGGCGGCGCTGGTGCAGTCGATTCCGCCCGAGAAGTTCAACGGCAAGACACTGGTTGCGGCAGCGGTGGCGGGTAACGTTCACGACATCGGCCTTCGCGCGGTGAGTGACGTCTTTCAGCTGGCCGGCTGGCGCACAATTTTCCTCGGCGCCGACGTACCGATGCAGGACTTGCCGCCAACGCTGACTTTTTTTGACGCTGATCTGCTGATTCTGACAGCTGCATTAAGCACCCAGCTGCCGCGAGTTCGATATACCATCAGCGCTGTTCGCGACCGCACTGCGCGCGACGTGAAGATCCTGGTCGGCGGGGCCGCCTTCGACGACGCGCAGGAGATCTGGCGAAAGGTGGGCGCCGACGGCTATGGGCCTACCATCGACGAGGCGCTGGCAGTCGGCCGACAGCTGGTCGGACTCTGACATGTGGCAGTTCCGGGGCCAGGGGCGCCCCGCGTTTGCGCTGGAGCCGGGGCCCGGCCAGGAGTCGGTGTGGGACTATCCGCGTCCGCCGGCGCTGGTGCCGGATCCGCGGCGAGTTACGGTGCGTTTCCGTGACCAGGTGATTGCCGATACCACGGGGGCGGTGCGCATACTCGAAACCGCCAGCCCACCGACCTTCTACATTCCGCCTGAAGATGTCCGCCAGGAATGGCTGAAGCCGTCGCGGCATCACACCTATTGCGAGTGGAAGGGCGCCGCCACCTACTGGAGTTTCGTGCACGGCAAGCTGCGCGGCGAAGACATCGGCTGGTCCTATCTGTCGCCGAGCGAGGCCTTCGCTAACATTGCCGGGCACTTCAGTTTCTACCCGTCACGGGCAGAGTGCTATGTGGACAACGAACGGGTGCGCCCGCAACCCGGCGGCTTTTACGGCGGCTGGGTGACCAACGAGATTGTCGGGCCTTGCAAAGGTGAGCCTGGCACCGGCGGGTGGTAGGGGACCGTCTGTGGGTACATGGATTGAACTGACCGCAGACGATGGCCACAACTTGGCGGCTTACGAGGCCCGACCCGACGGCGATGCGCAGGGTGGGCTGGTAATGATCCAGGAAATTTTTGGGCTGACTGACCAGATGCAGCGCTGCGCGGACCGATATGCGCAGGCCGGCTATCACGTGGTGTTGCCGGCGTTGTTCGATCGCGTCGAGCCAGGCCTGGTCCTGGGCTACGCGGAATTTCAGCGGGGTGGTAAAGCGGCCGCATCCGTCCCTCCGCCGCAGATGCTGATGGACGTGGCTGCGGCTCGCGAAGCCGTAAAGCCCGCCGGGCAGACAGGCATCATCGGCTACTGCTGGGGCGGTACCGTTGCGTACATGGCAGCCAGCGGCCAGCTTGTCGACTGCGCGGTGTCCTACTACGGCGGCGGCATCGGCCGGTTACTGGAACGCATGCAGCCGAAGGTGCCGGTGCAATATCATTTCGGTGCCGACGACGGCTTCATCCCGCGGGATGTGATCGAACAGATCCGGTCGGCCGACCCCAGCGGCGAGTTCTACGTTTACGAAGGCGCCGGCCACGGTTTCAACTGCGACGATCGCGATAGCTTCCATCCAGAAGCTTCCCGGTCGTCGGAGAAGCGCAGCCTGGCCTTCCTGGCCCGCTATCTTCGGTAGAAGCGTGGCGGTGTCCCGCCACTGGTGCCATACAAAACTTCCTGGTGGGAGCGGCTTCAGCCGCGATTCCCGGATTGCGCCGATGGGCTGCTCAGGAAGGCAGAATCGCGGCTGAAGCCGCTCCTGCCAGGGAGCAGAGGCGCGGCAAAAGCCGCTCCCACTGTGTTCGCTATTTCTGCGCCTGGCTGCGCATCGACGCGCGCTTCTTCCGCACCACTTCCTTACGGCGCTCTTTCGCTTCTTCGTAGAACTCGTCCCAGGCGTCGTCCACGTCCTGCTCGAACAGGTCTTCTATATAGACCATGGCCGTCTTCGGTGACTCGGCCCAATGAATGTATTTCCAGCCGTCATCGGTGTTACGCAACACGGCGCTGACCCGCACCGATTCGCCGATTGCGTTCGACATCACGCGCTTCATGTGAAAGCGCATTTCCCAGATGGCAATAGCCAGATCAGGCCCGATCTGCTTGACCTGAACATTGAACATATCCTCGCGGATCGCCTCGACAATAGGATTCGGCCGCGGCGGGTCGAGATAATTGTTCAGCCGGTCCCAGCCCACGAACCACTGCGCCTGTTCCTCAGCCAGGTAAGTGGGGTAGGCCTCGTTCGGGTCCCACAGTTCCAGCACCGTGGCGTAATCCTGGGAATTCCACCGCTCGGCCGTTGCCATGACCACAGCCGTGACGCCGGCTTTGACATCCGGATCAACTTCGATGTCGACCAGGGGCAGGACCGTCTTATGCGCTCCCGCAAAGCTTGCCGGCGCTGCAAGCAGCATCAGGCAACCGATGCCCGCAAAGACACTGAGGGACCGACGCGCGGTGTTTGCTTTCGTTGACATCAGGAGTTCCCCCATTTGTTTTGAACGTATGGAGGAAGGTTAATGTCTGCTGCAAGGCCGGCGCAACAGCCGGTCCTGCCGCCGATTTTCGCTGGCTCCGGTCCGCTGGGTGCAGCCCGTCAGTCCTTATAGTTTCCGGATCAAGGATCTTGCGGCCCTGTCAGCGGGTTGGGTGGCAGGAAATTTTCACGGGAGACGGGCGCGGCGTCGGCATTTCGCTTCGTGCCGCTGACATGGACATCGAATTCCGGTGCAGTTTCTTCCATCGGCTGTGCCTCTGGCAGCCAGTCACTCCCGTCCATGCGGGCTGGCGCCGGCGGCACCGGTTCTTTCAGCGGTGCCAGTATGTCAGGATCCAGTTCGTCAGCCACCGACGCATCTTTGCTGGCCCACGGCGGATCGAAGTCTGCTGCGGGCTGCGCTGGCACTTCAACGTCGGGTTGAGGCGCTTGCCACGCGTAGAGCACTACGGCCAGAATGAGGCCCAGCGTGATCACGCCGATGGCGCCGATCAGGTTGGCAAAAGAGCGGTAATAGTTCATGTCTCGGCTATTACTCCCCGAACGGGTCCGGAGATTACTGCAGCGCGGGAATCACGTACTTGCCGATTTGACGGATCCCTTCAGCCGGATCCTCGTGCAGCCCGAGGGCGATCTCGGTCAGACCGGCGGCGCGAAAACGTTCCAGTTCTTCCAGCTGGCGGTCCATGCTGCCGGGATCGCCGGTCAGTGTCAGTTCCTCCAGGAGCCGGTCGATCATGTCTTCCGGTATCCCTGGGAATTCGCCCGTTTGTTTGCGCCAGGCTTCCCAGAAAACGCCCATGTGGTTCTGTACGAAATCGATTTCGTCCTCATCCATGAATGAGCGCAGGTATTGCGGGCGCAATATCCCGCGCAGCACGAGGTAGCGTTTCGCTTCGCTGATGGCGTCCTGTTCATCATCCTTGATGTGCCAGGCAAAAAAGTTGTTGATGCGGAACTCGTCGGCGGCGGGCGTGGTCTTGGAGCGCGCTTCGTTTGCGATGCCTACGATATTTTCGACCATCGGCACTGTGAAGTCGCTCATCATCATGCCGTCTGCAAGGCGCCCGGCCAGGCCGGCCATCTGCGGCCCGTTGGCGCCCACGTAGATGCCGGGCGGCGGCTGGGTGAGCCACTCGGCCTGGTAACCGTAGGCGGTGTAAAGCTCACCCTTGTAATTAACGACCTTGTCTTTCGAATCGGCCGCCAGGCGCAGGAACTCTATGCATTCGCGAACCGCCCTGATCTTCCGCTGGGGCTTCATGCCCATCGCAGCCATCACCGCGCCGCCGCCGCCGACAATGATATCGGCACGGCCTTTCGAAAGTTCGTTCAGCGTCAGCACCGAGTTCGCCATCATCAGCGGATGCAGCTGAAACGGGCTGACGGCAACCGGCCCCATGCGGATTGTCGAGGTCTCGCGGGCGAGCCAGCTCAGGTTGACGAAGGGATCGGGATCGGCGATGTAGTTGTAGGTCCAGACTTCCCGAATGCCTACGCTTTCGGCCAGCTTTCCCAGTTCGATGGTCTCTGCAGCCGACAGTGCGGGGGGAATAAAGACATCAACATACATGCCGGAAAGTATGCCCGATCATCGCTGCTAACGCGTTATTTTTCTGGCGGTCTACTCGGCCGGGAACAAGCTGGCGACGCTCCAGTCGGCGCCAGGTTCCCAATCGATATCTGGTCCGAGGATGCGGATGCGGCCCTTGTCGTTCCATGCAAGCAGCGGGATGGCGCGGCCCGCATGCTGTTGCTGGTAGTCGGCAAAGCTGAACTCATTCGACAGACGGGTCACGCGAATTTCGTGGCCCTGCGCCAGCAGGCTGGTGAATTTTGTGAGGCTCAGGTCTGTGGCAAATGCGCGTCGGCCGCGTCGCGACGACGCGACGGAGTACTTCTCGGCGCGCTCATCGGTGTCGTCCAGGGTCTGCGGGATAGTGTAGACGGCATCCCTCCCGAACTCGGCGGCGAAGTGCGTGCACAGCAGATCGTTCAGATCCGGCCGCCGGGACAGGGCAAGCAGCTTGCCGATGCCCGTCAGATCCATCTCCCGTTCGGCATGATCGGATGCCGGGTTGCCGAAGTAGGTACGCAAACCCGCCATGCGCGCGCTGCTGATGCCCTCCCATGAGGAGTCCGCAACGAGCACGGGCAGTTTGTTCGATTGCAGGACTTCTGCGATGGTCCGCGGCACGGGCCCGCTGCCAGCAATCAGGACCCCCTCCGCGGGGGGCGCAGCCACGCCGAGCCAGCGCACGAGTGGGCCCGCGGTCAGGCTCTGGAACACGACGGTTCCCACGATAATGACGAAGGTCAGCGGCACCAATAGGGCCGCGTCCTGGTACCCCGCAGACTCGAGGCGAATGGCAAACAGTGCGGAGATGGCCGCTGCGACTATCCCGCGCGGCGCTATCCAGCTCAGCGCAATGCGTTCGCCGCGGTTCAGATCGCTGCCCCGGGCACAGAGCAGGATCTTCAGCGGCCGGGCCACAAACTGGATAACCATCAGCACGCCCAGACCGGCCCAGCCCAGCCCCAGTACCTGGTCGAATTTGAGTCGCGCCGCCAGCAGGATGAACAGCCCGGAAATCAGCAGCAGACTCAGGCTCTCTTTGAAGTCGAGGATCTCCTCGAGGTGCACACCACGCATATTGGCGAGCCACATGCCCATGATCGTTACGGAGAGGAGGCCTGACTCCGACTCGGCGGTGTCGGCAATTGCGAAACAGGCGAACACCAGGAGCAGGGTGGCAATGTTTTGCAGGTAGTCTGGTACCCACATCGCGCGCAGGGCGTAACCCCACAGGTATCCGAAGGCAGCACCCGTGAGCAGGCCTGCCAGCACAACCTTGAGCAGGCCTATTAACGCTTCACCCGTCGCATCGGCCACGCTGGTGGCGAGGATGACCTCGAAAGTCAGCACTGCGAGAATCGCACCGATCGGGTCGATCAGGATTCCCTCCCACCGCAGAATATTGGCAATCCGGTGATTGGGGCGCACGGCTCGCACGATCGGCACGATGACGGTGGGTCCGGTGACGACCATGATTGCCCCGAACAGGCAAGCAATTGGCCAGCTCATGCCGACGAGAAAGCGCGCTGTAAGTGCCGTTACCACCCAGGTTACGAAGAAACCCACCGACACCATGTTGCGCACCACGGTTCCGTGGCCGCGAATCTCGTCCCGGCGCAAGGTCAGGCTGCCTTCGAACAGAATGACGGCCACGGCCAGCGACACGAACGGGAACAGCAGGTCACCGAACAGCGCATCCGGCGACAGCAGGCCCAGCCCCGGGCCCATCACGATGCCGGATATCAGCAGGAACAGAATCGCTGGCAGATTCGTCCACCAGGCCAGCCACTGCGACAGCAGCGACAGGATGCCGATGCCGGCGAGCAGCAGAATAATGGAGTGATCCATTTGGACCCAGGCTTCTCAGAAAAGGCTACAGGGTCCTGAGTCTAGCCGAGGCGGATCAGGCAGGCATCGGAAAACATGCGATCGAAACGCGCGGCTTCCCGAATGCCTGCGCTTTCGGCCAGCTTGCCCATTTCGATGGTCTCTGCAGCCGACAGTGCAGGGGGAATGAAGGCGTCGACAGTCATGCCGCCCAGTATGTCCGATCAGTTAGCCAGAGGTCTAAATACGGGGACCAACCCTATATGCGGTCAGAAAAGCAGCATCGAGTTTTTTTTGGTCTTCTTGGGATCTTGGCAGCCGCAGTATACTTTTGCGCTGGATGCGTATCGACACCATCAACACCCATGCAGAGTTCGATAATCTTCGTGCGAACTGGGAATCTGTGTATTCGGTCGATCCTGAAGCACAGTTTTTCCTGTCGTGGATCTGGCTCTCGCAGTTATTCACCCGCAGGCCCCGGAAGTGGTGCGTCCTCGCCGCGGACCCGGGCGCAGGTGATTCGAACTACGCTGGGTTCCTGCCACTTCGTTTGAAGAAACGTTTCAGTAAATCCCGCCAGCGCGAGGTTCGCGAGATCTACATGGCCGGCAATTTCTGGGCCGATTACACCGGTGTCATTTGTCATCCCGACCATGAAGAAGACGCGATCCCGGCCCTCGCCCGGCACCTGAAGGACGAGATGTCGTGGGAAAGGCTCCACCTTGAGAATATTCGCGCGTCCGACCGGCGTCTCGAGCTCTTGAAAAGCCAGTTTCCGGCCGCCGAGTTCCGCACCACCTATCGCAACCGGACCAGCAAGACCGACGGCATCAACCTCCTTATCTGCCCTACGGTGGCGCTACCAGCGACTTTCGACGAGTACCTTCAACTGCGCGTGAGCCCCAATACACGCCAGAAAATTCGCCGTTTTATTCGGCAGATCGACGCTGCCGACGACCTGCGGATCGTGGAATCGGGCCCCGCAACACGCCAGCGTGATATCGACGCGCTGACGCAGTTCTGGCAGCTCCGGTGGGCCGAGCGCAAAGGTGACCAGGTCGAGGTAATGGCGCAGAAGTACCACCGGATTCTCGAGCAGGGTCTGGAGGCCGGCATCATTCACATGTCGCTGTTACTGGACCAGGATCGTCCCGTTGCGGTGAACGCGAGCTTCGTTGACAGGGAAAAGCGGTGCATGTTGTTCTACGTGACCAGCCGGGACATGTCGTGGCAGCGACTTCCTGCCGGTCTCGCGCTGCACGCTTACAATATCCGCTGGGCCATCGAGCAGGGAATGCAGGAATATCACCTGCTGCGAGGCGACGAGCGGTACAAGCATTCCCTGGGCGGCACCGACCGTTCGATTGCCTGCATACGAATAGAACGCCGCCGCCAAAGAAAGCGCACTGGAGACAGTCGCTAGCCTGCCAGGCTCGGAACGCCCGGAACCGGTAAGCAGGCCCCGGTTCCGCTCACGCTGCTGCAACTACCGGCTGATGTCCGGGCCCGGTTGCACTGCCCATGCGAACAGTTTCCGGTGTTCTTCCGGAATTTTGTCGTACTCGCCGGCAGGGATCGTCAGGGCAGGCTGTTTAGAGAAGTTCTTGTTGTCAGCAAACCAGCGCTGCTGATACACCATGTTCAGGATCGGCCGTACCTGGTCTGTCTTGTTGCCGAGACCCGCGTGCGACAGCCGCATGTCCATCAGGAAACAGGAACCGACATCTACGATCGGCAGCTGGCGCGGCAGGTCGGCGGAATCAGGCCGGGACAACTGGTGACTGCCTTTGCGCACGGTCGTCGTGCCGGTCATTTCGTCCAGCGGCACCAGCGGCACCATCGTGGTGATCGCAAACGGTGGCAACGCCATCGGTGGGTCATCCACGTCTTTCGTGAACAGGGCGCGATGGTCCTTGTGCAGATGCTGGTCCTTGGCGCCCGGCAGGGATGCGGCACACACGGTGCAGCCCAGCTGGAACTTCGATCCGAGCAGACGCTGCATCAGGTTCATGATGAAGGGGTTGGCGTAAATTCCCGGGTTGTTGAAGGGGCCCTCGATGGCAAAGGTGATCTGGTAACGCTTGTTGCCAATCGATAACGCATCCGGCTGACTGCCGGGGCGAAAATAATCGGCATACTCACGAACGAAATGCTCTCTGCAGGTGTTGATCAGCTCCGCATCGAACACATTCTCGATTACCAGCACGCCGTATTCGAAAAACAGTTTACGGGCCAGCTCAACGGACTCGGGCCGCAGCCGTCCCGCCTCCAGTTCGGCCGCCGAAACGGGCAGCGTCGGCGCCACTTCCGGGCGGCGGGCCTCTTGCACGCAGCGTCTCATCCGAGTGGCGCGATCGAGATCCTCTGCGGCCATCTTCGACGACGCCCCTAGATGAATCGACCGGCGAATTGACGAAATGGCTTCGTCGATACGCAGTTCTTCCAGCAACGCCTGGCCGTAGTCGTGGTGCAGACTCGCATCGTCCGGGTTTAGCTCCAGCGCATCGCCGTACACCGCGAGGGCCTCCGAGCGCTTCCCGCGCTGTTGCAGCGTGCGCGCCAGTTGGGCGTTGGCAGCCGGATCGTTAGGGCTCGTCGCCAGGTACCGTCGCAGCAGGGCTTCGGCGCGGTAGGGTCGCCCCTTGAGTCGGTAGTCCAGCGCGCAGCGCAACAGCGCATTACGATTCCCCAGGGCAAGCAGGTCGCACAGGTCCAGCAGGTCGCTGAGCCGCGACAGCAGCATGCGCCGCACCCGGCGGCGATAGCTGCGACTGTCCGACGGGTAATCTGCATACCAGACCAGGTGCTGGATGAGACCGGCGCACACCGCCGCCGGCAGGGCCCGATGCAGGTCTTCCGGCGCGGCATAACCAGCGCCGGCCAGCGCATGCATGTATAAATCGAGGGCATACTTCATCGGCCCCGTGTTCTCAATTTTGCTGGCTGCCCCGGGATCCATGTAAAGCGTTGCCACCGTCGCGCAACCGGAGAACAGTGCCTGCAGGGACAAACCGGCAGGACCCACCGTCGCGTGCTCCCAGTTACTGAGAACGATGCGCCTCTCGGGGGTTTCCGACGCGTTCTTCAGGCGAAGGTCGCAGTGATTCACCGTTGGCGGGACTTCGGCGGCCAGGTTGACGAATGACTGCAGCAGATCGGCGCGCACCGACAACGCGGCGTGATAATTTTTTGCCTTGCCGCGCCCGATGAAATAGGCCGCCGTGGCCTTGTCACCGGCCCCTTCGCCGGGGTCATCCAAAAACTCCAGCAGGGCTGGCACGAGCTGCCCGAGATCGATGGTGGGGAACAGTTCCAGGAGTTCCGGGAGGCGCCGGGCGCGGCCCTGCATTTCCGCGTAGGCTTCCAGCAGTTTGCGGTGGGATTTATAGTCGGCATCGCTTTCCAGCCTCCGACCCCGCGGATCCTTCAGGATGAGCAGGCCCAGGTCGGCATTCGTGGATATGACATCCGGTATCTCGCCGGCGAATCGCTGCGCGAGTGCCACCGTCGTTTCCAGTGACGGGGTGAGGTGCGGCGACAGCTGCTTGCGATAGGCTCTCTCGCTCTTGCCGTTCAGCTTGTGCACCCGGGCCCACGGCGCCACGCTGACCAGTTCACTGGAACTGAACTCCAGGCGCGCCTTTGCCCATTGCAGTGCGTGGTCGTCAGTTACATAGGCTTGTTGTTGAACCGCCATCGAATGATTCCTTTTCTTTTTCTAGTCATGACGATCAGGTTGCTTGGCGATCAGCCGAAATAATGTCTAGCCCTTTAATCCGCTGATCGACTTCACCTCCAAAAACTCCAGTAGCCCGTGCTCACCGAGCTCGCGGCCATTGCCGGACTGTTTGAAGCCACCAAAGGGCGCATCGGAACTGTGCGATGCGCCGTTGATTCGCACCATACCGGCCCGCAGCCCCCTGGCCAATCGCTGCGCGCGGTCCGCGTCTGCCGTGTACAGGTACGCGCACAATCCATAGGGCGTGTCGTTCGCCAGCTTGAGAGCCTCGTCTTCATCGCTGAAGGGCATCAGGCACAGGACCGGGCCGAAAATTTCTTCGCGACAGATGCGCATGTCGGGCCTAACGTCGGTGAAGATAGTTGGACGAACATAGTAGCCCCGTTCGAAGCCGTCGGGCTTGCCCGGGCCACCCGCCAGCAGCGTAGCGCCCTCGGCAATGCCCGACTCGATCAGAGACTGAACTTTCGCATATTGGGCGGCGCTGGCAAGGGGGCCGAGATGCGAGCCCTCAGTGGCCGGATCGCCCAGTTTCGTGGCATCGGCGCGCGCCTTTGCCAGCTTGACGGCCCGGTCGTACACGGTCGCTTCTACCAGCATCCGCGTTGCGGCGTTGCAGGATTGGCCGGAGTTGACAAAACACTCACGCGCTTGATCGTGTCGGCCCCTGCAATGGAAACGGCGCGGCCGGTCTGCGTGGAACCCGTGACAGAAACCATGTCGACACCGGGATGCGCCGCCAGCGCGGCGCCAACGTCGCCCTCGCCGTTAATGAGATTAAACACCCCGGCCGGAAATCCGGCTGCGTCGATCATCTCGGCAAAGAGCATGGCCGATAGCGGGGCCAGCTCGCTGGGCTTCAGCACGACGGTGCAGCCGGCAGCGAGTGCGGGCACGACCTTGGCCGTGATCTGGTTCATGGGCCAGTTCCAAGGCGTGATCAGCCCACAGACGCCAACAGGTTCGTAGGCAATGAGCGTCTTGCCATCGCGATTCGGGCGTGCCCACCGGAACTTGCGCAGCGTGCGGATGGTCGTGCGTATGTGCGAGCGGCCCGCGCCGGTCTGCGAGCGTTTTGCCAGCCGGATGGGCGCGCCCATCTCCATGGACAGTGTCGCGGCCATCTCGGCCTGGCGCTGCCTGTAGATTCGCCGCAACGCCTGCAGGTATTCCAGGCGTTCCGTGACGCGGGTCATCGAGTAATCGTCGAAAGCTTCGCGGGCGGCGGCCACGGCCTGATCCAGGTCGGCACGACTGGCCAGCGCGATGCGCGCAATGGGCGCTTCCGTCGCCGGATTGATGACGTCCCTCTCGTCACGATCGCGGGCAGCGCGCCACGCGCCGGCTATGTAGAACTGTGTCTTGTCAATCATCGCTGCGGCTGCCCGCCCTCGTCACCGGCACCCGCGGGTTGTTTTTGCGCGCGCGGTGCGGGACTGGCGGCTGTTGTAATTTGTCATAAGCTGGCCCGAAAAAAGAGGCGCTTTCGAGCTTGGAGCCGTAACTCACTATAACGCACCGAGAAATATGTTTACTAAAAGAAGCTGTTTGATCTCGTTCTTCTTAGCGAGAATTTTTGTTGCTTGACAGTAAAAAGGCTAAGCATTA
>CAMYJV010000009.1:0-34349 GCA_947258805.1 uncultured Gammaproteobacteria bacterium
TTCGAGGCCAGCATGGGTACCAACGTCAGCGCAATCAGGCTGGAAAAGGCGACCGCTGCCGCGAGGGAGATTCCGAACTCACCGAACAGGCGCCCGAGCTTGCCGGGCATGAATGAAATGGGCACGAAGACGGCGATCAGCACGACCGTGGTAGCCACCACCGCGAAGCCGATCTCGCGGCTGCCGTCGATGGCTGCCAGCAGCGGGGGTAGTTTCTGCTCCATGCGCCGGACGATGTTTTCCAGGACAACGATGGCGTCGTCCACCACCAGCCCGATGGCGAGCACCAGGCCCAGCAGCGTCAGCGTATTCACCGTGTAGCCCATGGCGGCCATCACGCTGAAGGCCGAGATGATCGCCACGGGAATCGTCAGGGCCGGGATCAGCGTGGCTCGCAGGGAGCCGAGGAAAGAGTAGATCACCGCCAGCACCATCAACAGGGCCAGCGCCAGGGCTTTGAGCACCTCTTTCATGGACTCGCGAATAAATACCGAGAAGTCCACGTTGACGTCGATCTTGATGTCTCCCGGAATCGAATCCTTGAGACGGTCGAGCTCTTCGAGCACCGCCGTGTTGACCGACAGCACGTTGGCCTGGGACTGCGGGATCACGCCCATGCTGACACCGGGCCGACCGTCGGAGCGTGCAATGCGCCGCGTACTCTCGGGTTCCAGGCGCACGTCAGCGACGTCGCCCAATCGCACCACAAAGTTATCAGTGCGCTTGAGAATGAGTTTCTCGAAGTCCTCGGGCGCGTGCAGCCCGGTCTCCGTGCGCAGGGTGAATTCCCGCTCCGTGGATTCGATCCGGCCCGCGGGCAGCTCCACGTTTTCCGCGCGCAGCTTGTCTTCGATGTCCGCGACGGTCAGCTGCCGCGCCGCCAGGGCCTCGCGGTCGACCCAGATGCGCATCGCAGGAACCCGGGCACCGCTGACGCGTATCGTCGCGACGCCGTCGATTACCGATAAGCGGTCTACCAGGCTGCGATCCACGAAGTCCGTGATTTCCATCAGGGAACGGGCCTCGCTCGACACGTCGACGTACATCGTGGCGTCCATGCCCGTATCCTGCTTGGTGATGCTCGGCGCTTCGGCTTCGTCTGGCAGGACGCGCTGAATGCGAGAAATGCGCTCGCGCACATCGTTGGCCGCATTGTCCGAGTCGCGAGACAGCGCGAACTCCACGACGATGGACGACCGTTCATCCTTGCTGCTGGATGTGAGTTTCTGGACGCCGGAAATGCCGGCGATCTCGTTCTCGATAACCTGCGTGATGCGGCGCTCTACGACCTCGGCGGACGCGCCGCGATAGTCGGTCTGGATAGAGATAATCGGCGGGTCTATAGCCGGGAATTCGCGGACTCCCAGCCGGCTCAGCGCGAGCAGCCCGACGATGATGAGCACAAGGCTGATCACGGCGGCAAAGACGGGCCGGCGGACGGAAATTTCGGACAGGACCATTCCTTAGCCTCCCTGGCTCACCTGCACGGGGGCGCCATTGCGGACCTTCTGGGTGCCTTCCGTAATGATCATGGTGCCGGGCGCCAGGCCCTCGCGGATCTCTGCCAGGCCGGGCGCCCTGGCCCCCAGGATAACTTCCCTCTCCACGGCCGTTCCGCCCTCCACCGTGAACAGATACTGGCGTCCCTGGCGTGGCGCGAGGGCTTGTTCCGGCACCAGGAGCACGTTGGCGCGCTCGCGCTGCAGGTCCACCGTCAGAAACATGCCCGGTTTGATCAGACCGTCGTCGTTCGGCAGCCGGGCAATTACCGTGACGCTGCGAGTGGCCTGGTCTACCCGCGGGTCGACGATGCTCACTTCGCCATAGAAGGGACGCTCCGGGTAGACCTCGGTCTGTGCCTCGATCGGCGTGCCGGTCTGCAGGGTGGCGAGGAAGGTTTCCGGGACCGTGAACTCCAGCTTGATGTTGGCCGTATCGTCCAGGCTGGTGATGAGGGTTTCCGGCCCGACCAGGTCACCCAGGCTGACGTGCCGCAAACCGACGGTGCCGGCGAAAGGTGCCCGAATGAAGGCTTTATCCAGCCTGGCACCAGCGGCCCGGACTTCGGCCTCGGCGATCAGCACTTCAGCTTCCAGTTCTTCGAGCTCCAGTTCCGAGATCACCCGGGTGGCGGCGAGCCCCCGGCGCCGCTCGAACTGGCTGCGCGCCTTTTGCAGGGAGGCCTCGGCCATGGCCAGTTCGGCTTCCAGTTCGGCATGATCCAGCTCCAGCAGCAAATGCCCGGCTTTTACCTGCTGGCCTTCTTCGAAACCGATCTTTGCGACGATGTTGGAGATGCGCGACGTCACCTCGATGGATTCATTGGCTCGTGCCGTGCCGAGACCGGTAAATTGATCGATGAAGTTCTGTGGCTCTACGCGCACTGCCATCACGGACACCGGCTGCGCAGGACCCCTGCCGCCCATGCCGGCCCCGGCGCCTTCCGGTTCCGCTGCACCGCAGCTGCAGAGCAGCAGGCAGGCAGCCAGCAGCCCGGGAAGCGCGCGCCCGAGTCCACTGCTGCGTTGTGATTCAGGTTCAGACATGTGCCGGAACTGGCAAAAACTACTAATCTAGCAGAAGGTTAGGATCATAGGGTCAGGCAGTTGCTGATGTGACCACGTGCAAAAAAGGGGCTCTGATGCAGGACCGCATTCACCACCTCAACTTTATCGTCCGGGACCTGGCCGCCGCCGTGCCGGCCTGGGAACAGTTACTCGGTATGCCGGTGTCATCACGTGACCACCTGGAAGGGCGCGGCGTCGACATCGCGCGCTTCCGCCTAGGTTCCGCATGGCTGGTGCTGGTCCAGCCCGTGCGCCCCGGCACCGCGCCTGCGCGGCACCTCGAAGAACACGGTGAGGGCTTTTTCCTGGTGTCTTTCGGCGTCGACAGCCTCGACGCAGAACGCGAGCGGCTCGGCGAAGCCTGGTTCGACGGCCCGGTCCGGGCAGGGCTGGACGACTGGCACATCCGGGACCTGGACGTCGCGCGCACCTTCGGCGCCCTGGTGCAGTTCACGGAAACCGGGTAAACGCCCCAGAACCACCACCGACGTGAGCGGGGTGGCGGGGACCGCTGAGCGGAACGTAAGACCGGCTCGCCACCAGCCGGCAGGCTGGAGACCAACTGGCCCGCTGTGCCGTCTTGAGTGCTTGTCACCAAAGTCCCGCTTGAAAGCTTTGCGAGTCAGGTTTTCACTGCCGCTGTCCGTGACGAGCAGGTTGTCTTCGATCCGGATGCCGCCGAAGACGCTCAAGTCGGCGACACGATCCCAGTTCACGTCGGCGCTCGCTTCCCCCTGGCGCAATTCCGCCAGCAACGAATCGATGAAGTAAATGCCGGGTTCGATCGTCAGCGTAAAACCGGGTGCCAGCGTCCGCAGCAGCCTGAGGCGCGGGTAGGCGGCCGGAGCGTCGAGTTGGGTGCCGGCCGCGTCGGCTTGCCACCCACCCACATCGTGCACCTGCAAGCCCAGCAGGTGCCCCAGGCCGTGGGGAAAGAAACTGTGCGTCAGCTGGCGTTCCAGGGCCGACTCCGGGGTGCAGCGCAGCAGGCCGAGACGGCAAAGCACGCCGGCAATTTCTTCGTGCGCCGCGTGGTGCAGCTCGGTGAAGGGCACACCGGGCTGCACGCGCGCGCAGATGGCCTGCTGGCGATCGTTGAGCGCATCACGCAGTTCCGCAAAAGCATCGTGGCCGGGCAAGACATGGGTGCGTGTAATATCCGACGCGTAGCCGAGCGTATTGCAACCCGCGTCGATCAACAGGCTGCCCGCCGGGTTTCGTTCTTCACGGTAGTGCTGGTAGTGCAACACTGCAGCATGGCGCCCGGCCCCAACGATGGGCGGGTACGGCAACGCGGCCGCAGCCTGGCCGCTGGCGCGCTGAAACGCGAGCAGGATCTCGAACTCGCTGTCGCCCGACTGAAAGGCTTCTGCCGCCGCCCGGTGCCCCTCAACGGCTGCAGCGGTCGCCGCCCTGAGGCACGCGGTCTCGAAGTCTGTTTTCCACGCCCGGTGATAATGAACATGGTTCACGAGCGCCTCGGGGTTCCGGTCACCGGCCAGCTGCACTGAGTCCCAGTGTTCCTCCGGGCCGAGCAGCGCTGTCCGGGACGGCAACTTGCCAACGGCTTCGGTCGCGCTATCCGGTGACGGTGCGATCCGGATGTCGATCGCGTCCGCCCAAGGCGGTCCGGGCGCTTCCGGGGGCTCCTCCCAGTAGCTGTCAGGCCGGACCACGATAGCCACCGGACGTTCCCCGGGCCGGTACACCAGGCAGGATCCCGGATGGTTCGTCAGCGGCAGCCACTGGGTCAGTTGCGGGTTAGCGCGAAACGGCGTGTGCTGGTCGTCCATGAAGCGCAGCGTCGCGACGCCGGCGCCGACAACCACCGCGTCGTAGTCGCAGGCCGCGAGCGCATCGTCGTAGCGCGCCCGCACGGTGTCCAGGTGCGGCGGGTAGGTAGCGGCCAAAACCTGCTTGTCCATGGCGGCCATCTTAGAGTTTTCGGCCCGTTGCGGGCCAACCCGGTTGCCGGGGGAGCGCCCGCAGGCATATCACGGGCAGGCCCACCGGGTGAAGCCTTCCGGGCTAAACCTCACTCGCACATCCCTGTGCTCCCTCGGATCGGCCGTTCGTCGCTCCTGTCATCCATGACCCGCTCCTCACGGACGACGCCCGGAAGGCTTCACCCGGTGGGCCTGCCCTGGGTCTGCGCCGCCAGCCCCTAAGCTACAAACAGCCAGCCCCTTGCGGCATCATTGGCCGCCCCCGAAGGAAGGAGAGCCCCGCCGCGGGCCCGCGCATGTCAAAGCTGACTGTTCTGACCGGAATTACCACCACCGGTACGCCGCACCTCGGTAACTATGCCGGGGCCATTCGACCCGCCATTGAGGCCAGCCGCCAGGGCGATGCGAACTCCTTTTACTTCCTGGCCAACTACCACGCGCTGGTCAAGAACCAGGACGCCAACGCCGTGCATCAGTCGCAGCTGGAAATCGCCGCTGCCTGGCTGGCCATGGGCCTGGATCCCGACAAGGTGGTGTTCTATCGCCAGTCCGACATCCCGGAAATCCCGGAACTCACCTGGATACTCGGCAGCGTCACCGCCAAGGGCCTGATGAACCGGGCGCATGCGTATAAGGCCGCTGTGCAGGCGAACCAGGACCGCGGCGATCGGGATCCCGACCAGGGCATCACGATGGCGCTGTTTTCCTACCCGGTGCTGATGGCCGCCGATATCCTGATGTTTGGGAGCCATCACGTTCCGGTGGGCCGCGATCAGAAGCAGCACGTGGAAATGGCCCGCGACATTGCGCAGCGTTTCAACCACGTGTACCGGGAACTGTTTGTGCTGCCCGAGGCCATCATCGACGACAACACCGCCGTGCTGTCTGGCCTGGACGGGCGCAAGATGAGTAAGAGTTACGACAACACCATTCCGCTGTTCGTGCCGGAGAAACGGCTGCGCAAGCTGGTGATGAAAATCAAGACCAACTCGCTGGAACCCGGCGAGCCTAAAGACACCCATGGCTCCACGATCTTCGAGATCTACCGGGCCTTCTCCACGCCGGACCAGACGGCGGAATTCGCGCAACGCTATGCCGACGGCATCGCCTGGGGAGAAGCGAAACAGATCCTGTTTGAGTTTCTTAACGACATGCTGCGTGAACCCAGGGCAAGGTACGAACGACTCATCGCCGACCCGGGTTACATCGAAAAGGTCTTGCTCGAGGGTGCCGGCAAAGCGCGGGCCATTGCCACACCGTTCATGGCGAAGGTGCGCGATGCGGTCGGGCTCCGGCCCCTCGGCTAGCCTGTTGGTCTAGGCCGTGCGCGCCGCCCGGGCGTCCTCGTCCGTCGCCAGCAGTGGCGCCAGGTACTGGCCGGTATAAGACCCCGGGTTGGCAGCCACTTCCTCTGGCGTGCCCTCGGCCACCAGCGTGCCGCCGCCGTCACCGCCCTCCGGGCCCAGGTCGATGATCCAGTCCGCCGTCTTGATCACGTCCAGGTTGTGTTCGATGACGACTACCGTGTTGCCCTGGTCGCGCAGCTGGTGCAACACGTCGAGCAGGTGGGAGATGTCTGCAAAGTGCAGGCCGGTGGTGGGCTCGTCGAGTATGTAGAGCGTGCGCCCAGTGGCCCGCTTGGAGAGTTCCTTGGCCAGCTTCACGCGTTGCGCTTCGCCCCCCGACAGCGTCGTCGCACTCTGCCCCAGCCGCAGGTAAGACAGGCCCACGTCCATCAGCGTCTGCAGTTTGCGGGCGATCACGGGTACCGGGGCGAAGAAATCCAGTGCATCTTCCACCGTCATATCCAGGGCCTCATGAATGGTCCGACCCTTGTAGCGAATCTCGAGCGTCTCCCGGTTGTAGCGCTGCCCGTTACACACGTCGCACGCTACGTAGACGTCGGGCAGAAAGTGCATCTCCACGCGAATCATGCCGTCACCCTGGCAGGCTTCGCAGCGGCCGCCCTTGACGTTGAAGCTGAAACGTCCGGGGCGGTAACCGCGCGACCGCGCTTCCTGTGTACCGGCATACAGTTCGCGCATCGGGGTGAACAAACCCGTATAGGTGGCCGGGTTTGACCGCGGCGTGCGCCCGATGGGGCTCTGGCTGATGTCGATCACGCGGTCGATGTGCTTGAGGCCCGTCACTTTCTGGTGCGGCGCCGGGTCATAGTTGCGCTTGTTGATCGCGCCCGCCACAGCGCGGTAGAGGGTGTCGTTAATCAGCGTGGACTTACCCGAGCCCGACACGCCGGTGATACAGGTCATGAGACCCAGCGGAATCGCAGCGTCCAGTGATTTCAGGTTATTGCCACTGGCGCCGCGCACGACCAGCTGCCGTTTCGGATCCGCCTGGTTGCGCTTGGCCGGCAACTCGATGCGCAGGCGGCCCGACAGGTAGGCACCAGTCAGCGAATCGGGGTGGCGCAATATGTCTTCCGGGGTGCCCTGGGCGATCACGCGTCCGCCGTGGACGCCCGCGCCGGGGCCGAGATCAACGACATGGTCGCTCGCGAGGATGGCTTCCTCGTCGTGCTCCACCACGATCACCGTATTGCCGAGGTCACGCAGATGCTCCAGCGTGTTCAGCAGCCGGCGATTGTCGCGCTGGTGCAAGCCGATTGATGGCTCATCGAGTATGTACATCACGCCCACCAGTCCAGAGCCAATCTGGCTGGCCAGGCGGATGCGCTGGGCTTCTCCGCCCGACAGGGTCTCGGCGCTCCGGTCCAGGCTCAGGTAGCCGAGGCCCACGTCCGAAAGGAACCGAAGACGGTCGCGAATTTCCTTAACGATCTTGGTCGCTATCTCACCGCGCCAGCCTTCCAGTTCCAGCGTGGCAAAAAAATCCAGCGCACCGCCGACGGCCAGGTGGGTGATCTCCGGTATCGAGCGTTCCTGCACGAATACGTTGCGTGCGGCGGTATTCAGCCGCGTGCCTTTGCATTCCGGGCAAGGTTGCACGCTCAGGTACTTGGCGAGTTCCTCGCGCACCGTGCTCGACTCCGTTTCCCGGTAGCGGCGGTCCAGGTTTGGCAGGATGCCTTCAAAGGCATGGGTTCGACTCACCGTGGCTCCGCGCCCGGTCAGGTATTCGAAATCGATTTCTTCCTCGCCACTGCCGTACAGCAGTGTCTGCTGTATGTCGGGCTCCAGTTCGCCGAACGGGGCCTCGATATCGAAGTCATAGTGACCGGCCAGGCACTGCACCATCTGGAAGTACCAGAGATTGCGGCGGTCCCAGCCGCGTATCGCGCCGCCGGCCAGGCTGAGTTCGTGGTTGCGAACTACCCGCTGGGGGTCGAAGAACTGCCGCACGCCGAGCCCGTCGCAACTCGGGCATGCGCCCACCGGGTTATTGAAAGAAAACAGGCGCGGCTCCAGTTCGACGATGCTGTAGTTGCAGACCGGGCACGCGAAGCGGTCCGAGAACAGCAATTCGTCGCGCCCGGCGTCGTCCATCCAGGCGATTTTCGCCACCCCGTCGGCCAGCTTCAGTGCGGTCTCGAATGACTCTGCGAGTCGCTGCGCAAGATCGTCGCGGACCTTGAAGCGGTCTACGACCACGTCAATGCTGTGTTTGCGCCGCAGGTCCAGCTTCGGCGGGTCGTCCAGTTCACAGACCTCACCGTCGATTCGCGCCCGCACGAAGCCCTGGCTGCGCAGGTCCGCCAGCAACTGCAGGTGCTCGCCCTTGCGCGACTGCACCACCGGGGCCAGCAGCATCAGCGGGGTGCCGACCTCGAATCCCATGACCTGGTCCACCATCTGGCTGACGGTTTGCGCCTCGAGGTCGCGGTGATGATCCGGGCAGCGGGGGCGGCCGGCGCGCGCGTAGAGCAGTCGCAAGTAGTCGTAGATCTCCGTCACCGTGCCCACGGTGGAACGGGGGTTGTGCGACGTGGATTTCTGCTCGATGGAAATGGCTGGCGACAGGCCTTCGATATGATCGACATCCGGCTTTTCCATCATCGACAGGAACTGGCGCGCGTAGGCGGACAGAGACTCCACATAGCGGCGCTGGCCCTCGGCGTAGATCGTGTCGAAGGCCAGGGAAGATTTGCCGGAGCCCGACAGGCCGGTAATGACAATCAGCCGGTCCCTCGGCAGGTCGAGGTCCACGTTGGCGAGATTGTGCGTGCGGGCGCCGCGAATGCTGATTTGCTGCATGCCGGGTCGCTGACCTGGGAAAACCATTAACTATACTGAGTTCGCCGGGCGCGGCCCAAACCGATGCTGACCCGTTTTCATATGCTTATGGCCCTTTTGGGCGTGTTTTTTGGCAGGCCGGCGCATACAATACGGACCCCCCGGGCAATTGCCTTCAGGCTCGCTCCGGAAAATCCATTAAAAACAGTCATTTATGACAGGGGTCGCCCATGGCTCGCGGCGTAAACAAAGTCATCCTGATCGGCAACCTCGGCGCGGACCCGGAAACCCGCTATGCGCCGAGCGGCACGGCCATTGCCAACGTGCGGCTCGCCACGACGGACAGCCGGCGGGACAAGGAAACCGGCGAGCAGATCGACCGGACCGAATGGCACAACATCGTGTTCTTCAGCCGCCTGGCCGAGATCGTATCGGAGTACCTGCGCAAGGGTTCGCAGGTCTACGTCGAGGGCCGCCTGCAGACCCGCAAGTGGCAGGACCGGGACGGCAACGATCGCTATACCACCGAGATCGTGGCCGACAATATGCAGATGCTCGGTGGCCGCGGCGGCGGCGCATCGGCGCCGCCCATGGAACGGGGCGGCAGCAGCCAGCCGGCCGCAAAACCCCAGCCGGCCTCCGAGTTCGAAGACGACGAGATCCCGTTCTAATTGTTCGCACGCGGGCGCTGGAGCCCGCACGCACTGAGTCTGGCGCACCCCCGGGTGCGCCTTCGTTTTTGTTGATTCGGGCAGTAAACATAAAGCTGCCCTGTTTGAGGTAAGGAAAGATGGGAGCATTCAAGGAGCCGCACGGCGGTGTGCTGAAGGATTTGTACCTCGGCGAGACGGCGGCAGACAAAGTGAAGGCCAAGGCCCTCGACTACGCGTCCTGGGACCTGACCGAGCGCCAGATCTGTGACCTGGAACTGTTGCTCAACGGCGCGTTCTCGCCGCTGGAAGGTTTCCTCACGGAAGCCGAATACGACGGCGTGCTGGAAAACATGCGCCTGCCCGACGGCACGCTGTGGCCCATGCCCATCAATTTGGACGTGTCTGCTGACTTTGCCGAGCAGGTGGAGCCGGGCCAGACCATTGCGCTTCGCGACCGCGAGGGCGTTTTGGTGGCCACGCTGGAAGTTACCGACAAGTGGCAACCGGACAAGGCGCGTGAGGCCAAGCTTGCTTTCGGCTCCGAAGATCAGAAGCACCCGGCTGTCAATTACCTGGTGAACGTCGCCGGGCCCGTTTACCTCGGCGGCAAGGTGCAGGGCGTCGAGCCGCCGATGCACTACGATTTCAAACTGCTGCGCGACACGCCCGCCGAACTTCGCGGCCGCTTCCGCAAGCTGGGCTGGCGCAAAGTGGTAGCGTTCCAGACGCGCAACCCTCTTCACCGTGCCCACCAGGAGCTGACTTTCCGCGCGGCCCGGGAGCACGAAGCCAACCTGCTGATCCAGCCGGTCGTTGGCATGACCAAGCCAGGTGACGTGGACCACTACACCCGGGTGCGCTGTTACGAGCATGTGCTCGAGCAGTACCCGGAGCAGACCACGGCCCTGAGCCTGTTGCCGCTGGCGATGCGCATGGCCGGCCCCCGCGAAGCGATCTGGCACGCCATCATCCGCAAGAACTACGGCTGCACGCACTTCATTGTCGGCCGCGACCACGCGGGCCCCGGCCATGACTCCAACGACCAGCCTTTCTACGGCCCCTACGATGCCCAGGAGCTGTTCAAGGAATACGAGGACGAACTCGACATCACGATGGTGCCGTTCCAGCTCATGGTCTACGTCGAAGACCGGGCCGAGTACGTGCCGGTGAACGAGACCAAGCCGACTGAACACGTGCTGAACATTTCGGGCACGGAGTTCCGCCGGCGGCTGGCCGAAGGCCTGGAGATCCCGGACTGGTTCTCCTATCCGAAAGTGGTGGAGGAACTCCGGCGCTCCTACCCGCCCCGGCACAAGCAGGGCTTCACCGTGTTCTTCACTGGCCTGTCGGGGTCCGGCAAGTCCACCATCGCCAACGCGCTGCTGGTCAAGCTGCTGGAGAACGGCGATCGCAATGTGACGCTGCTGGACGGCGACGTGGTGCGCAAGAACCTGTCGAGCGAACTCGGCTTTACGAAGGAGCACCGGGATCTGAACATCCTGCGTATCGGCTACGTGGCGTCCGAGATCACGAAGAACGGCGGAGTTGCCATTTGCGCGCCCATTGCGCCCTACACCAGCACCCGTCGCCAGGTTCGCGAGCTCATCGATCCCCTGGGCGGCTTCCTGGAAGTGCACGTGGCCACGCCCATCGAGGTGTGCGAGCAGCGTGACCGCAAGGGTCTCTATGCCAAGGCCCGGGCCGGCATCATCAAGGAATTCACCGGCATCTCGGACCCGTACGAGGAGCCCGAAAATCCGGAGGTACACATCGATACGGTGGGTCTGCACCCGGATCTGGCCGCGCACAGGATCCTTGTGAAGCTGGAAAGCATGGGGTTCATACGCTAGGCTGAATTGGTCCATCCGGGGCCGTTCCCGCCCCCGCTGGCCCAGGCTTCAGGAGGAGGCGCATAGCGACCTGTTAATGCCAGGGAAAGTCTACGTACAGACCTTTGGCTGCCAGATGAATGAGTACGACGCTGCCAAGATGGCGGACGTGCTCGGTGACAGCCACGGTCTCGAAACAACCGGAGATCCTGCCGAGGCGGATGTCCTGCTGCTGAATACCTGTTCCGTGCGCGAGAAGGCGCAGGAAAAGGTGTTCTCGCTGCTGGGCCGCTGGCGCGTGTTGAAGCAGGCTCGTCCCGGCGTCGTGATCGGCGTGGGTGGTTGCGTGGCCAGCCAGGAAGGCGCGGCCCTGGCCAGCCGGGCGCCGTGTGTGGATATCGTTTTCGGGCCTCAGACGCTGCACCGCCTGCCGGTGATGCTGGACCGGGTGCGCAATCATGGCGGCCCGGTGATCGACGTCAGTTTTCCAGAAATCGAGAAATTCGACGCGTTGCCGGCGCCGCGCGCCGACGGCCCGACTGCCTTTGTGTCCATCATGGAAGGCTGCAGCAAGTACTGTAGTTTCTGCGTCGTGCCCTACACGCGCGGCGAGGAAATCAGCCGGCCGCTTGACGCGGTGATGACGGAACTCATCCGGCTTGCGCAACAGGGGGTGAAGGAAGTCACCCTGCTGGGCCAGAACGTGAACGCCTACCGCGGCCCGACCCATGACGGCAAGATCGCGGACCTGGCCACGCTGATTCGCTTTGTCGCGGCAGTGCCCGAGATCGAGCGCATCCGCTTCACTACGTCGCATCCGGTGGAGTTCAACGATCGCCTGATTGCGGCCTACGCTGACGTGGACAAACTGGTCAATTACCTCCACCTGCCCGTGCAGAGCGGTTCCGACCGCGTGCTGGCGGCCATGAAGCGAGGTCACACGGTGCTGGAGTACAAGGACAAACTTCGCCGGCTGCGTGAAGTCCGCCCGGGTATCAGCATTGCAACGGACCTGATCGTTGGTTTTCCCGGCGAAAGCGACAACGATTTCGCAGCGACGATGCAGCTGGTCACAGACGTGGGTTTTGACCAGTCTTTCAGCTTTGTCTACAGCCCGCGTCCCGGCACGCCAGCCGCTGCCTTGCCGGATCCCGTGCCGCGCGAAGAGAAATTCGCCCGGCTTGCCCGCCTGCAGGAGCAGCTGAATGCGCAGGCTGCCGACATCAGCCGCAGCATGGTGGGCACACGCCAGCGTGTGCTGGTGGAAAGGCCGGCAAAGAAAGACCCACGGCAGCTGGCGGGGCGCACCGAAAACAATCGCTGGGTCAATTTCGACGGCGATCCGGTCTTGCTGGGCTCATTCGTCGATGTGACGATCACCGAGGCGCTCCCCAACTCGTTGCGAGGGCGGCTGGCAGGGGCTGCCGAGGCCGCTTGAACACTGCTACCGCAACCCGCGAGATCGTTCTCGAACCCGCCGACAACGAAACGCTGGCCAACCTCTGCGGCCAGTTCGACGAACATCTCAGGCAGATAGAACGGCGGCTGGGCATCCAGATCAGCAATCGCGGCAACCATTTTCGCGTCACGGGTCCGGACGATTCATCCCGCGCGGCAGTCGAGGTGCTGCAGGAGCTGTACGAGCTGGCAGGACAAGAGGCCCTGGACCCGGGCCGCGTGCATGTCTGTCTACAACAGGCGGCGGCCGGCGAGTCGCCGGCAGAGGGCGAGGCCGAGCCGGGCGAAGGAGAGATGACGGTGCGCACGCGGCGCTTGCAGATCCGGCCGCGCGGCAGCAACCAGCGACACTACCTGGCCGGCATCCGCGACCATGATCTGAGTTTTGGTATCGGGCCCGCGGGCACAGGCAAGACCTTCCTGGCCGTGGCCAGCGCCGTTGAGGCACTGGAAGAGCAGCGCGTTCGACGCATCGTGCTGGTTCGCCCGGCCGTAGAGGCCGGCGAACGCCTGGGCTTTCTGCCGGGCGACATGTCGCAGAAAGTCGATCCGTACCTCCGGCCTATGTACGACGCGTTGTATGAGATGCTCGGCTTTGAGCGTGTGTCGAAACTCATCGACCGCAACATTATTGAGATCGCGCCGCTGGCCTTCATGCGGGGTCGGTCGCTGAACGAGAGTTTCATTATCCTGGACGAGGCCCAGAACACCACCGTCGAGCAGATGAAAATGTTTCTGACCCGCATGGGCTTTGGTTCCAAGGCGGTGGTGACCGGGGATGTCACTCAGGTAGACCTGCCGCGCAACCAGCTCTCGGGTCTGCGCCATGTCAGTCGGATCCTGGATGGCGAGCCAGGCATCAGCTTTACCCGCTTCTCGCCGCGCGACGTCATTCGCCACGCGCTGGTGCAGCGTATTGTCGAGGCCTATGAGGCCTATGAAGATTATGAGAAGAACGGTTCCGAGGCCCCGCCAGCGGGGTCATGAGTGCCGCGGTCTCACCTGGTGTCGATCTGCAGTGCGCGGACGGCGTATCGGCGCCTGCAGGCGCCCGGACCGACGAATGGGTGATCGCAGCTCTGGCGCGGGTGCCGGAGGTGCGCGCTGGAGACGTCGCTTTGCGCCTGGTGGCGGCCGACGAGAGCCGGCAACTGAATCATCGCTACCGGGCCCGCGACGCGCCGACCAATGTGCTGGCATTCCCCGCCGAGGTGCCGCCCGGGCTGCCGCCGGAGGCAGGTGCTCTGCTCGGCGACCTGGTGATCTGTGTGCCGCTGCTCCGGGAGGAAGCCGCTGCGCAGGGCAAGACCCCGCTGGCGCATTTTGCCCACCTGGTCGTACACGGCACGCTGCACCTGGCCGGGCTCGATCACGGCAACGATGCGGAGGCGCTGCACATGGAAGCTTTGGAAAGCGAGATCATGCGGGAACTCGGATTCGACGACCCGTATCTCGTGGAGCGCCTCTGAGGGTCATGCCCGGTGACTGAAGAACGTAAACAGGAAGATCGAGCCGACGGCTGGTACGCCCGGCTGAAAGAGCGTCTGTTGGGGGAGCCGGCCTCTCGCGAGGCGTTGCTGGAATTTCTGCGTGACGAGCGCTGGGAAGGCGTGCTCGAGCCAGAAGAGCGCGCCATGCTCGAGGATGTCCTCGAGGTGTCGGAGACCCAGGTGCGTGACGTGATGATTCCGCGTTCACAGATGGTGGTGCTCGAACGGTCGGCGCCGCGGGAGGACATCCTGAGCACGATCATTGACTGCGGTCACTCCCGCTTCCCGGTGATCGGTGAAGAGCGTGACGAGGTAGTCGGCATTCTGCTGGCCAAGGATCTGCTGCGCTTTTTCATGACCGAGCCAAACGGGGAGTTCGATGTACAGCGTTATCTCAGGCCGGCAACGTTCATTCCTGAGAGCAAGCGGCTTAACACCCTGCTGAAGGAATTCCGCGTCAGCCGCAACCACATGGCGATCGTCGTGGACGAATACGGGGGCATCGCGGGCCTGTTGACCATCGAAGATGTGCTGGAGGAGATCGTCGGTGATATCGGCGATGAGCACGACCCTCGCGAGGCTGATCCGATTCAGCCGCAGCCGGACGGCCGGTTTCACGTGCGAGCGCTGGCCCGCATCGAGGAGTTCAACGAATTCTTTGGCAGCGAATTCAGCGACGAAAACTATGACACCGTGGGTGGCCTGATCATTCACGAGCTCGGTCAGTTGCCGCGGCGGGGTGAAGCCTTGCGCTTGCAGGGCCTCCTGTTCAAGGTTCTGCAGGCAGATCGGCGGCGGGTGCACCTGCTCGAGGTCAGCCGCGCCACGACGGGCGATTGAGAACGGCTCCTGTTGCGCCTGCCTTTATTCATCAATCGAGCCAATGGTCTTGCCGCGGTAGCGGGGGCGCTGCTGCCCCTGGGCTTTGCGCCGTTCGGCGCCTGGTGGAGCGTGCCGCTGCTGCTGGCCGTTCTGTTTGCCCTGTGGGAGGGGCAGTCGCCGCGAGTCGCCGCAATCCGCGGCCTGGTATTCGGCAGTGCGGCCTTTGCGGGGGGCACCTACTGGACCTACATCAGCGTGCACGGCTTCGCTGGTTCACCGGCCTGGTTGGCCTTGCTGCTATCGGCCGCGCTGGTCCTGGCCTCGGCCGCCCACGTGGCCGCTGCGGGCTGGCTGGCAGCCCGCTGTCGGGTGCCGGCCGCGCTGCGCTGGTGCCTGTGCTGGCCGGCTGCCTATGTGGCGACGGAATGGCTGCGGGGCTGGATATTTACCGGGTTTCCGTGGTTGACCCTCGGCTACGGGCAGATCGACGGGCCGCTCAGCGCCTGGGCGCCGGTGCTCGGGGTCTACGGTGTGTCCTTGCTGACCGCCATTATTGCCGGGTTGTTGCTGACCCTGCTCCGCGGCACACCGCGCGAACGTCTGCTGGTGGTTGCCGTGGCGGGCGTGATGGCCGCCGGCACGTGGATGCTGACGGGCCGGAGCTGGACGGACCCTGAAGGACCATCCGTTCCGGTGGCCCTGGTGCAGGGCTCCATTACCCAGGACCGAAAGTGGCTGCCAGAGCAGCGTTTGCCCACCATGGCTTTGTACCGGGATCTGACCCTGGCACTGCCCGATGCGGAGCTGGTGGTCTGGCCCGAGGTGGCAATTCCCACCGCAGCGGATCGCGTGGAGGACTATCTGCAGGACTTGCAGGCCAGCGCAGCCGAGCGCGGCATGCAAATTCTGCTCGGGATCATCGTCAACGATTTCGAACGCGATCGATTTCATAATTCTCTGTTGTCTGTCGGCGCAAGCAGCGGCGTGTATCACAAGCGACACCTGGTGCCATTCGGCGAGTTTTTTCCGGTGCCGGATTTCGTGCGCCAATGGATGCGCATGATGAATCTTCCCTACCGGGATGTGGCGCCCGGGCGACGGGATCAGCCACCCCTCGTTGCAGGCAATGTCCGGCTCGCGCCCAGCATTTGTTACGAAGATGCGTTCGGCGCAGAACAGCTGGATTTTCTGCCGGAATCGGGCCTGCTCGTTAACGTTAGCAACGATGCCTGGTTTGGTGACTCGATCGCGGCCCATCAGCACCTGGAGATGGCGCGGATGCGATCGCTGGAAACCGGCCGCGCGATGCTGCGAGCTACAAATACCGGCATCACGGCCCTGATTGACGCAGATGGCGCCATCGCAGGCCGGCTCCCGCAATTCGAAACGGGAGTGCTGGCGGGCCGGGTTCAGCCACGCGGTGGCGCAACGCCCTTCATTCGCGCCGGCAACTTGCCGGTGGTGCTGGTCTCTCTGCTGTGCCTGTGGCTGGGCATCGCGGCGCCCAGGCGCCCGACCGGCCAGTCGTAGCTGTTGTATCCTTGCCAGCCCGCCGCCCAAAAAACCAATAACCGTGAGCGAACAGCCTTACGATCCCGCCGCCGTGGAGAGCACCGCCCAGGACTACTGGGCCGAAAATTCCTGTTTTCGGGCCGTAGAAGATCCGGCGCGCGAGAAGTTCTACTGTCTGTGCATGTTTCCCTATCCCAGCGGCCGTCTGCACATGGGGCACGTGCGCAATTACACCATCGGCGACGTGATAGCGCGTTACCAGCGCATGCAGGGAAAGAATGTGCTGCAGCCAATGGGCTGGGATGCTTTCGGCCTGCCCGCCGAAGGTGCGGCCATCAAGCACGGCATGGCGCCTGCCCGCTGGACGCGAGAAAACATCGACTACATGCGCGGTCAGCTGCAGCGGCTTGGCTTCGGTTACGACTGGGAGCGCGAACTGGCTACCTGCGACCCGGACTACTACCGCTGGGAACAGTGGCTGTTCACGCGCTTGCTCGACAAGGGCATTGCCTACAAGGACCGGGCTGTCGTGAACTGGGATCCGGTAGACCAGACCGTGCTGGCCAACGAACAGGTGGTAGACGGCCGCGGGTGGCGGTCCGGCGCGCCGGTAGAACGACGGGAAATTCCGCAGTGGTTCCTGCGCATTACCGACTATGCCGACGAGCTGCTGGCCGAACTTGACCAACTCGACTGGCCGGAGCGGGTCAAGACAATGCAGCGCAACTGGATCGGGCGCTCCGAAGGCGTGGAAATAGATTTCGCGCTGCCGGAGGGGCTGGCGCCGCTGCGAATTTACACGACGCGCCCGGACACGTTGCTGGGTGTCAGTTACATGGCCGTAGCGGCCGAGCATCCGCTGGCGCGCCACGCGGCCGCCGACAATCCGGAGCTGGAGGCTTTCCTTGCCGAGTGTGGGCAAAGCGCGGTGTCAGAGGCGGCGATGGAGGCCCTCGACAAGAAGGGCATGCCCCTCGGCATTGACGCGGTGCACCCGGTGACCGGCGAACCGGTGCCGGTATGGGCCGCCAACTTCGTGCTGATGGCCTACGGGACCGGGGCGGTGATGGCGGTGCCCGGCCACGACCAGCGTGACTGGGAATTCGCCCGGAGTTACGGGCTGCCGATCAAGCAGGTCATCGCACCGGACGATGCCCAGGAAAGCTGCGACCTCGGCGCCGGGGCCTTCGTGGCGCCCGGTCGCCTGATCAATTCTGGCAAGTACGACGGACTGAGTTCTGCCGGGGCGTTCACCGCCATTGCCGAAGATCTCGAGGCTGCCGGGCGTGGCCAGCGACGGGTGAACTACCGGCTGCGCGACTGGCTGGTGTCTCGGCAGCGTTACTGGGGCGCGCCCATTCCCGTCATCGAGACGGCGGGCCAGGTGGCCGTTGGGGTGCCCGATGCCGACCTGCCGGTGGTATTGCCGGAAGACGTGGACCTGTCCGGGGGCGGTTCGCCGATAAAGTCCATGCCGTCTTTCTATGAAGTGACGGATCCGGCCACCGGGGAGGCGGCGCGCCGCGAGACGGATACCTTCGACACCTTCATGGAGTCGTCCTGGTACTACGCACGGTTTTGCTGCCCGGATCAGACCCAGTCAATGCTGGATGAGCGGGCCGGCTACTGGTTACCGGTGGATCTGTACATTGGTGGTATCGAGCACGCGATCCTGCACCTGTTGTATGCACGCTTTTTCCACAAGCTGATGCGCGACGAAGGCCTGGTGGAGAGCAGCGAGCCGTTCACCAAGTTGCTCACGCAGGGCATGGTGCTGAAAGACGGCGCGAAGATGTCCAAGTCGAAGGGCAACACCGTCGATCCGCAGTCACTGATAGACGAGTACGGCGCTGATACTGTGAGACTTTTCGTGATGTTCGCCGCGCCCCCGGAGCAGGCCCTGGAATGGTCAGATGAGGGTGTAAACGGTGCGTTCAGGTTTTTGCGCCGACTGTGGCGCACCGTGCAGCAGCATGTGACAGAAGGCGAGGCGCCGGCAGTTGACCAACTGGACGACCGGCAGCGCGAGCTTCGCCGGACCGTGCACCAGACCATTGCGAAGGTCAGCGACGACGTTGGCCGGCGCTATACATTTAATACGGCGATCGCCGCCGTGATGGAGCTGTTGAACCACGTGACCCGTTTCGAAGTGCGGCAGGAGGCCGACCGGGTCGTCGTGCAGGAGGCGCTGGAAGCCGCGGTGCTGATGCTGTCGCCCATCGTTCCGCACATCTGCCATCAGCTCTGGCGTGACCTCGGGCGAGCAATCGCGGTGGTGGACGAGGCGTGGCCCGGCGTGGACGAGTCGGCCCTGGCAGCGGACACGGTGCAGATCATCGTGCAGGTCAACGGCAAGCTCCGGGCGAGGCTGGAGTTGCCAGCGGGGCTGGACGATGATTCAGTGAAGGCGGCGGCGCTGGCCGAAGACAATGTACAGCGCTTTATCGGCGAACAGGCCATACGCAAGGTGATTTATGTCCCGGGTAAGTTGGTCAACGTGGTTGTGTAGAAGCCACCTGCCGCTGTGTCTCGCGCTGCTGCTGGCAGCGTGCGGGTTTCAGCCCCGTGGGCAGGCCCAGTTGCCGGCATCCGTGCAGACGGTCCATATCAGCACGGGTGATCGCTATTCGCCGTTCTACCGGAAACTGACCACTGCGCTCCGTGGCCGGGGCGCGACGCTCACCGCCGATGCAGACAAGGCCGATGCGGTGATTCGCATCAGTCGGGACGATTCCGGCCAGCGGGTGCTGGCCGTGTCGACTCGCAATGTGCCCACTGAGTACGACGTGTACTACTCTATTCGCTATGACATCGCCGTCAATGGCGCGGTGGTCTTCGCGCCGCAGACACTGACTTTAAACCGCGACTACACCTACGATGCGACCGAGGTGCTTGGCAAGTCGCGCGAAGAAACCGTGTTGCGCGAAGCGCTGGCTGCTGATCTGGCCGGGCTCGTCGCGCGCCGCCTGAACGCGCTGAACTGACCGCGGCGGCAGATGAGCACGCGCGCGGGCATATTCCGGTTTCTGGCCTACGCGGTGCTGGTGGGCGCTGTCAGTCTACTGACAGTGCGCCTCGCGGTCATGGTGCCTGCCGGTGGCAGCGTCACCGCCAACGAGCTGGTCGCGGAGGTCCAGCTCGCGCTGCTGGTGATTTGTGCGGGAATTTTTGGCTGGGTTGCGCTGCGTGATCGTCTGCGCAGGCCCCTCGCGCTGGCCTTTGTCGCGCTGTTTGGTTTCGGACTTATTCGCGAACTGCAGGATCTTCTGGATCGGCTGGTCACGGACAACTTCTGGCAGGCATCGGCGGCCCTGCTGCTGACCGTAGCCAGCGTCTACCTGTATCGGCACAGTGCACGGCTGGTAGCGGGTTGGCAGCGCAGCTGGCCCTCTGCGGGGCTGGCCATCCTGCTGGCTGGTCTGATGCTGCTGATCCTGTTCGTGCAGGTACTGGCTGCTCCGGCGCTCTGGAAGACAATCCTGGGCGCGGGCTATACGCGCAGTGCCGTGCGGCTGTTTGCCGAACTGGCATCCCTGGGCGCGTACCTGGTGATCCTGGTGGGCAGCCTCGAATTCATGTATGCGTGGTCACGTTTGCCGCAGACCCGTGAAATGGACCGTCCGCGGCGGCGTCGACGCCACTGAGTTGATTCGTTCAGAGCTTGGTGGGGTTCTCCGCGCCAGGGTAAAGCTCTTGCGGATCGAACACCTTCTCGGTCTCGGTAAACTCGAGTTGCAGGACGCCTTCTTCTTGCGGCACACCGTTGGGCACGCGCCGGTAGAAACAGGAACGGTAGCCGACGTGGCAGCTGGCACCGTTGCCGCCCACCTCGACGCGCAGCCAGACGCAGTCCTGCTCGTCGTCGATCAGCAGCTCGCGAATCTTCTGCACCAGCCCGCTGGTGGCACCTTTGTGCCACAGGACCTGGCGGCTGCGGCTGAAATAATGAGCCTCGCCCGTCTCGATGCTGCGTGCCAGGGCCTCGGCATTCATATACCCGTGCATCAGCAGCTCGCCGGTCCCGTAGTCCGTGGTCACGGCCGGTATCAGGCCGTCGGCGTCGAATTTCGGCGCCAGCTCGCGGCCTTCCTCCACTTGCTCGACGCTGGTCCGCGCGCCGAAGATTTTTCCGGAGTCCACTGTGCATCTCCTGTCCGCGCCCCGCGGGCCCGGACGCCTCGAAGGCAAAAGGCTATTATAACCGGCTGGCCCGATGCCCCATACGCAAGTGAGCCTAGCCCTTTACAATACGTTAACCCGGCGCAAAGAGAGCTTCGAACCCGCTGCAGATGACCGGGTGACGATGTATGTCTGCGGGCCGACGGTCTACAGCTACCCGCATATCGGCAATGCCCGCCCCGCGGTGGTCTTCGACGTGCTCGCCCGGGCGCTGCGTCGCCGCTACAGGCTGACCTACGCCCGCAACATCACGGACATCGACGACAAGATCAATGCAGCCGCGGCGGCGGAAGGCGTGCCCATCGACGTCATTTCCGCGCGTTACACCGAGGCCTATCACCAGGACATGGCCGCGCTCGGTGTGCTGGCCCCGGACGTCGAGCCCCGGGCTACGGAACACGTCGCCGGCATCCTTGCAATGATTCAGGCGCTGATTGACGCGGGGCACGCCTATGCGGCCGACGGACACGTGCTGTTCCGGGTCGCGTCCTTCCCCGAGTACGGACGGCTGTCGCGCCGTGAGCAGCGAGAGTTGCTGGCCGGTGCCCGCGTCGAGGTGGCGCCTTACAAAGAAGCGCCCGGCGATTTCGTGTTGTGGAAGCCGTCCACCGGAGACTTGCCAGGCTGGGACAGTCCGTGGGGCCGGGGCCGGCCGGGTTGGCACATCGAATGCTCCGTAATGGCCGCCATGCATCTCGGCCGCACCATCGATATACACGGTGGCGGCAACGATCTCATTTTTCCGCATCATGAAAACGAAATTGCGCAGAGTACCTGTGCCCACGACGGGGAAAGATTTGCGCGCGTCTGGATGCACAACGGTTTCGTCAATGTGGATCACACCAAGATGTCCAAGTCCCTTGGCAACGTGATTCTAGTTCGCGACCTTCTGGAGCAGGCGCCCGGAGAGGCAGTGCGCCTGGCCTTGCTGAGTGCCCACTACCGCCAGCCTCTCGACTGGACCGGCGATGTGCTGGTGGAAGCGCGCCGTAAGCTCGACCGTTTGTACCGCGCACTGCGCGATGCCGACGGCTGGCAGAACACCTGGCAGCAGACGGAACCCGATGCGAATTTTCTCAGCGCGCTGGACGACGACCTGAATACGCCACGGGCGCTGGCCGCGTTGTTCGATCTCGCCCGTGACCTGAACCGCTGCAGCGACCCGGCCCAGCGCGCCAGCATCGCGTCGCGGCTGCGGGCCAGCGCGGAATTGCTTGGCCTGCTGGGCGCTGACCCGGAGGCCTGGTGCCGGGGTGGCAGTGCAGATGCACCTGATGATGCCGAGATCGATGCGCTGGTTGCCGCCCGGCAGGCGGCGCGGGAACGACGTGATTTCAGCGAAGCAGACCGCATTCGCGATGAACTGACTGATCGCGGAATTCTGATTGAAGACGGTCCGGACGGTGCCCGCTGGCGCCGGGCCGCCGCGGGGGACTGAGCAAGACATGGGCGACATCGAACAGGCGCAGCGCGAGCTGATCGAGGAATTCAGTTTCTTTGACAACTGGATCGATCGTTATCAATACATCATCGACATGGGCCGCAAGTTGCCGGAGTTTCCGGAAGCGTGGCGCACCGAGGATAGTCTTCTGCACGGGTGTCAGTCGCAGGTGTGGCTGCACACCGCAGCCAGTGATGGCCGCCTGGACTTTCAGGCGATCAGCGACTCCGCCATTGTATCGGGGCTGATCGCGATCCTGATGCGCGTGTATAACGACCGTGATGCGCAGGAGATCGTGACAACGCCACCGGCTTTCATTACGGCCATCGGGCTCGACGCTCACCTCAGCCCGACTCGGAGCAACGGGCTGAACGCAATGATCCAGGCGATCAAGTCCGCTGCCGAGGAGGTGGCCGCTGCCGGAGCAGGCTGAACAGCAGCCCGAGGCCGCGCCATCCGCGGGTCGCGCGGCGGCCCTGGCCGGGAGCGTGATTGGTGCCTACCAGCGCTACCTGTCGCCGCTGCTGGGTCCAAGGTGCCGGTTCTACCCCACCTGTTCCGCTTACGCGCGCGAAGCCATCGACCGCTTCGGGCTGCTTCGCGGCGGCTGGCTGAGCCTGCGGCGCCTCGGACGCTGCCATCCCTTTACCGCGGGCGGCTACGATCCGGTCCCCGAGGCGCCCGCCGCAACGCGGCAGGATGAGCCCTGAAAGCCCTGTGCTATATTGATTTCCACCGTCGCCACCACGCTAATGGACAAAAACCTGCTGGACATTATTTGCTGCCCCGTTACCCGCCTTCCCCTGGAGATACTGGACGCAGCACGGCTCGATACGCTCAATGCCGCCATTACCAACGGCACGGTTCAGAACGAAGCTGACGAGCGCGTTGCCGAGGCCTGCAGCGAGGCCCTGATCAGCCGCGACGGCCACCGGGTCTACCCAGTTCGCGACGGCATTCCGGTCCTGCTGGCCGAAGAAAGCATCCAGTGGAGCCAGGTGGCCGGCTGAACGCGTGCGGCTGAACCTCCGCCAATTGCCCGCAAAGCTTCGTGCCGGTCTGGCGCCCATCTATCTCTTGTCGGGCGACGAGCCCTTGCTCGTGGAAGAAGCGCTGGACACCATTCGCGACGCGGCTCGCACAGCGGGTTGCACCGGTCGTGAGCGTTACGTCGCCGAACGTGGCTTCGACTGGGACGTGCTGCAGCGCAGTCTCGACAACCTGTCCCTGTTTGCCGAATCACAGCTGGTTGAGCTCCGCCTGCCGACGGGCAAGCCGGGTGATGCTGGTGCCAGGCATCTCACCGCGCTGGCTGCTGACCCGCCACCGGACAAAATCGTTGTCGTGATGACGCCGGCGCTGACTGGTCGCGCGGCGCAGGCCAAGTGGGTGAAGAGCCTCGTTGGCGCCGGTGTTTGGGTGCCCCTGCGCCCGCCCGAGGCAAGTGAGCTGCCAGCCTGGCTCGCCGGGCGCCTGCGGGCCGCCGGGCTGGAATACGATGCGCCTGCCCTGGAGCTGCTGGCCGCGCGAGTTGAGGGCAACCTGCTGGCCGCGAAACAGGAGATCGATAAACTCGTGCTGCTCACGGCCGGCGAACGCGTGGATGTCGACGCCGTCCGCGCCGCGGTAGCCGACGGCGCCCGTTACGATGTCTTCCAGTTTGCCGACGCCGCGCTGGCCGGTGACGGCCCACGTGCCACCCGGATACTCCGGCACCTGGAGCAGGAAGGCGTGGCAGCCACGCTTGTCCTGTGGAGCCTGGTGCGCGAGCTCATGACTTTGAGCACCGTCACCCTCCGCGCCGGGCACGGTGAGCCCCTGGCTCGCGCGCTGTCTGCGGCCGGTGTCTGGAGCCAGCGGGAATCGCTGGTAGGCAGGGCAGCACGGCGTGTCGGCGTGGCGGGCGCGCGACGGCTGCTGCAGCAGGCGGCGGCTGCCGACCGGATCGTGAAAGGTGCCCGGCCGGGCTTGCCCTGGAACGCTCTGCTGGAACTGACCCTTGGCCTTGCGGGTGGCGCTGCGCTGCAAGCGGAGACTGCGTGAGCCCGGCAACAGACGCGTCAAGTCGGTCTATCGGCATCTGCGGTGGCAGCTTCGACCCGGTGCACTTTGGCCACTTGCGCACGGCGCTGGAGGTTTGCGAACTGCTGGATCTCGAGGCTGTCCGCTTCCTGCCGTCGCGCCTGCCCCCGCATCGAGAGGCGCCGCGCGCCGGGCCTGACCTGCGCGTGCAGATGCTCGAGGCCGCCGTTGCGGATGTCGGTCAGTTCAGCGTCGATCGGCGTGAACTCCTGCGCACCGGCCCTTCCTACACCATCGACACGTTGATCTCGCTGCACCAGGAACTGCCCGGGCAGAGCTTCGTGCTGATACTTGGCATGGATGCTTTTCTCGGCCTGCCGGACTGGCACCGCGCAGAAGAACTGGCCGACTACACGCACTTTATGGTGGCGCATCGACCGGGCTGGCAGCCGCCCGAAACGGGGGTGCTCGGCAGCTGGCTGGCGAGTCGCCAGACTCGCGTCCCCAGTGATCTGGCAACCGGGGCCGGGCGCATCTATGTGCACCCGGTGACCGCACTGGATATCTCATCCACGGCGATTCGTGAGCGGATTGCCGGCGGTGGAGATCCACGATTCCTCGTTCCGGAATCGGTACGCGAGGTGTTAACGCAGAGCAATTGTTACGCATGACGGAGCACAGACAAGCGATGAAGCATGACCGTATGAGCAGGAGAGTCGAGTGACCGATAGCAGCGCACTGGTAACGATGACAAAAGACGTGCTCGACGACATGAAGGCGCGGGAGGTTCGCGTGCTTGATGTATCGGCCATCACGTCCATTACGGATTACATGGTGATTGCCAGCGGGACTTCGCGCCGGCACGTGAAGTCCATTGCCGAGCGCCTTGTCGAGCGTGCGAAAGCCGAGGGCTATACGCCCATCGGCGTCGAGGGCACTGAAGCTTCCGAATGGGTGCTGGTAGACCTGCAGGATGTCGTCGTGCATGTGATGCAACCTGAGGTCAGGGACTTCTACAAACTCGAAAAGCTTTGGGAGCTGAACGACGATTCGACGGGCTCTGCGGGATCAAAGGCGGAGGCGGGTGCCTGACGGGCGCCACGAGTTGCCTGTATGCGCATTTCACTACTCGCCGTGGGCACACGCCTGCCTGCCTGGATCGGCGAGGGTTTCGAAACCTACCGAAAACGCATGCCGGGGCACATTCAGCTCGAGCTGCAGGAGATTCCGAGCGGGGCCCGCGGTGGCCGCGACAGTGCCGGGAAAGCGCGCGCCCGGGAAGGAGAACGGATACTGCGCCGCGTCGACGGCCGTGATTTGCTGATTGCACTGGACGAACGCGGTTCGGAGTGGAGCACTGCGGAACTGGCCGGCGAGCTGGAAAAGTGGCTGGCCGGGTATCCGCGCGTCGCGCTGGCAGTGGGTGGGGCGGACGGTCTGGATGCCGAATGCCGTAACCGGGCCCAGCGGCTCTGGTCCCTGTCCCGTCTCACGCTGCCCCACGGCATGGTGCGGGTGCTGGTTGCAGAGCAGCTCTACCGCGCCTGGACCCTGCTTGCCGGCCACCCCTACCACCGCGCGTGACGCAGCCCCGCGTGTACCTGGCTTCGGCGTCGCCTCGCCGCCTGGAGCTTCTGCAGCAGCTGGGCGTCCCGTGCGTGGTTCGCCCGGCCGATACGGATGAGACGACCCGGCCCGGAGAACCCCCGGACGAATATGTGCGCCGTGTAGCCGTCGGCAAGGCGCGCGCCGTGGCAGCATCGGTCGCGGAGCCGAGCGAACTGGTGCTGGCAGCAGATACCGCAGTGGTGCATGACGGCAATATTTTCGGCAAGCCCTCGGACCGGGCAGACGCTTTGCGGATGCTGGCCGCTCTGAGCGGCTCCAGCCACGAGGTGTATACCGGGGTGGCGTTGGTAGGCGACTCGACGTGCCGGCACGCCGTGAGCCGCTCCGAGGTCAGGTTTCGCGCTATCGGCAATGCTGAGGCTGCCGCTTACTGGGATCATGGCGAGCCGGCGGACAAGGCCGGCGCCTATGCCATACAAGGCCTGGGTGCCGTGTTCATCGAATCGCTGCACGGCAGTTATTCAGGTGTGATGGGCTTGCCGCTGTACGAGACGGCGCGGTTGCTGGAATCTTTCGGGTATCGTTTGCTCGGTGGCGAAACGTGAATACGATGGGCGAAGAAGTCCTGATCAATGTGACTCCCCGGGAACTCCGGGCGGCTGTCGTCGAGAACGGCGTACTCCAGGAACTGTTGGTGGAGCGAGCCTCTCGCCGCGGCCTGGCCGGGAACATTTACAAGGGCCGGGTATCGCGGGCATTGCCGGGCATGCAGGCTGCGTTCATCGACATAGGCCTGGAACGAACCGGTTTCCTCCACGTGTCGGACATCGGGTCCGCCGGCCGCCGCAACGGCGACGAGGAGCCGGCGATTCGCGATCTGCTGCGAGAAGGCGACGAACTGCTCGTGCAGGTGCTCAAGGACCCCCTTGGTACCAAGGGAGCGCGCCTGAGCACGCAGGTCACGATCCCATCCCGTTACCTGGTGCTGTTGCCCGGCAGCGGCAGTGTCGGCGTATCGGCCCGCATCGAGGACGAGACGGAACGCACGCGCCTGCGCGAAATCGTTGAAATGCTGCTGCCGGAGGATAACGACCGCGGCTACATCATTCGCACCGCCGCCGAAGGTGCGGCTACTGAGGCCCTGCGCGCCGACACGCTGTTCCTGGGGCGCCTTTGGGATTCGGTTCAGGGCCAGTCCGCGCAGGCCAACCCCGGGCAGCTCGTCCACCAGGACCTGCCGCTGGAGTTACGGGTGGTGCGCGACCTGGTCAGTTCCGGGATTCAGCGGGTGCGCGTGGACTCTGCAACGGCGTACGCACGAATCCGCAGCTTCGCCGAGAGTTTCATGCCCGAGATTGCGGACTCTGTAGAACTCTATACGGGCCGTCGGCCGATTCTCGACATGTACGGTATCGAAGACGAGATTCAGCGTGCCCTGGAAAGGTCTGTGCCGCTGAAGTCCGGGGGCCATATCGTGATCGATCAGACGGAAGCCATGACGACCGTGGACGTCAACACGGGCGGCTACGTCGGGCATCGCAACCTCGAGGAGACGATCTTTCGCACCAATCTCGAGGCCGCTGTGGCCATTGCGCGCCAGCTGCGCCTGCGCAACCTCGGCGGCATCATCATCATCGATTTTATCGATATGGAGGAACCGGCCCACCGGGAGCAGGTGCTGGAAGCACTGGACGCGGCGCTGGCAGGCGACCACGCGCGCACCCAGGTGACCCAGGTTTCGTCCCTGGGGCTGGTGGAGATGACCCGCAAGCGCACTCGCGAAAGCCTGGAACATATTCTGTGCGAACCTTGCCGGACCTGTCACAACACCGGTTACGTGAAGACCGCGGAAACCGTTTGTTACGAGATCTTTCGCGAGGTGCTGCGCCAGCACCGCCAGTTCAATTTCAAGGAGTTGATCGTCCTCGCCCACCAGGACGTCGTGGAGATGTTGCTGGATGAAGAATCAGCCAGCCTGGCCGAGCTGGAAGAATTCACCGGCAAGCCCATCCGGCTGCAAAGCGAGTCCATGTTTGCCCAGGACCGCTTCGACGTCGTGCTCGTCTGAGGCTGCCGCAGATGGTTGGTGTAATGGGCAAACTGCTGCGCGCGCTGGTTTACACCGCGGCCAGTGTCGTCATCGTGCTGGCGCTCCTGGTCGGCCTCATTCGCTTGCTGCTGCCGCAGTTGTCCGAATACCAGCAGGAGGTTCGCGACGCAGCCGCGCTGGCCACCGGGTTCGATGTGCAGTTTGCCCGGCTCAGCGCCAGCTGGCCGCTGCGCGGTCCGGAGCTGGTGTTGTATGAAGTCCGCATCCTGTCACCGGACACTGGCGACACCATTGCGCGGGCGGACGAGGTATCCGTCGGCGTGGACATCGTGAGCCTGTTGCTCGACCGGCGGGTGGTGCCGGCATCCGTGGGCCTGTTGGGTGCGCGACTGGCCGTCGAGCGGACTGCTGATGGGACCGTCACGCTGCAGGGTCTGCCGCTGGATGAATGGTTACCTCGCAGGGAACCCGATCAGCCCGAGCTCGAAAAACTCAAGGTGCGCCTGAAGAACATCGATCTGAATTACAGCGATGTGCTGGCGCCCGGCGAACCGCTGGTCGCGCGGCTGCAGGAGCTGGACGTCGAACTGCGTGCCGATCAACTCGCCGCGGCGGGCGAGGCAGACATCAGTGGAGCACAGACCGGCAGGGTCAGGATCTCCGCTGATGCCAGTGGTCGCCTGCTCGGCCCGGATGCCGATCTTGCAGCGGTCGAATGGCGAATCACGATCGATACCCGCGACCTGGATATTCCGCCCCTTGCCCAGCTGGTAGCGGGCATGCCGACGCCCCTGGCGGCGGCAACCGGTGACTTGACGCTGGTAGCTCGTTTCATCGGGCGGCGACCGCGGACGCTGGCGGCCGACCTCGACTTGCGTGGCCTGGAATTTCGCCACGACGGCGAACTCATCGAGCGCGTGGACCTGCTCGCCGGGCGCTTCGAGTGGGAAGACAACGGATCCGGCTGGCTGTTCGGCGCTACCGATCTGCGCGTTGGCCGCGGCGGCCGGGTCTGGCCTCGCACGGAGGCCACGCTCAGTTGTCTGAACGGGGATGACGGGAGCCGTGAATGCGACGGCAGTGCGGGCTATCTGCGCCTTGAAGACGCGTACGCCTTGGTCAAGGGACTGGCCGGCAGCGAGACGCGAGCCCGGCTGCTGCCGGAGGACTTGCTTGGCGAAGTTCGCGACATGCGTATCGCGCTTCGGCAACCCGCCGGAATGGCGCCGACATTTGAGCTCAGCCTGAACTTTGCTGGCCTGGGTGTCATCAATCTGCCGGGTGACGTGACGGCGGCCGGACTCACCGGCGAACTGGTGGCCGACCAGGCGGGCGGCCGGCTCGAGCTTGCCAGCGGCGCGACGCAGTGGCAGTGGCCGGCGGTGTTCGAGGCTCCCCTGCAAATGGACTCGCTGTCTGCATTGCTGGTCTGGCGGATCACGGACGACGGATTGCGCGTGCTCAGCGACGGTGTGCAGATGAGCACGCAACAGCTAAGCGGCAGTTCGAGTTTCGAAATGCTGTTCCCGGCGGACGGGCGAAGTCCTTTCCTCGATCTCGATGCCCGGTTTCGGTCATCGTCGGCAGCTGCGGTGCTGGATTTTCTTCCCCTCAGGCGCTTTCCTCCCCAGGTGAGTCGTTGGCTGCGGCAGGCCTTCGTGGCCGGCCGGTTAGAGGACAGCAGCCTCCGCTGGCGGGGACCGCTGCGGGCCTTTCCTTACGAGCGGGGTGAAGGCTTGTTTCGGGCCGACCTCGCTCTCGCAGAAGCGGAACTGAATTTCGCCGATCGCTGGCCGCCGGTAGAAGCGTTGACGGCCGACCTGGTCTTCGACGGCGTGAGCATATACACCACGAGCAATCAGGGTCGTATCGCTAACCTTGGACTGGAAAACCAGGACGTGCGCTTCGACGATATTCGCAAGGGACTGCTGGCCATTGACATCGTCCAACCAACGGCCGTGATGGAGCTACGGGATTTGTTACTGGCGATGCCGATCGCCGACACGCTGGGCTCGGTGTTGACACGAATGAGAGGTGAAGGCGGCCTCGACGCGACGCTGGCCTTGCGCTTACCGGTCATGCGTCCGCAGGACTACCGCCTGAGCGCAAGCTTCGACGCGCAGACGTGTAACCTGGGTTTCGACGGCCTTGCTTTCCAGCTGGACGGAATCCGCGGCAAGGTCAACCTCGAGAATACGCGGCTGTCGGCCGACCGCCTGGACGCCACGCTGCTGGGCGAGCCGGTGCAGGTGAAGCTGCGGCCGGCCGGTGCGGACAGCCTGCGCCACAGCCACTTTGCACTGCTGTCCAGTCGCACACCGTTGCGGAGGTGGATGGAAACCCTGGAACTGCCGCAACAGGAACGGATTTCCGGCGACGCTGACTGGAACGCAATGGTCCTATTGCCCGCCGGGGGGCCTGACAGTGGGTCACTGCAGATGCGGGTGCGCGCCGATCTGACGGCGGTGGAAAGCCGTTTGCCGCCACCCTTCGCCAAGGTTCCCGGAGAGCCGGCGCCGTTAGCATTGCAGCTTGATTTTCAGGACAACTTGCTCGGCGTAGACGGCCAGTTGCGCAACAATCTGGCGTGGGTGTTCCGGATGGACCGAAGCGAGGCCGGCTGGGTGATCGAGCGCGGAGCCGTGCACTCCGGCTATGGGCCTGCGCTGTTGCCAGTGTTACCGGGCGTCGAGTTGTCGGGAAGCCTCGATCAGTTGCGGCTTGTCGACTGGATTGCCCTGGCCGAGGGTGGTGCCACACAGCGCTGGCTGGAGCTGTATCGTGAAGCGGCCTTCTCGGTGGAAGACCTGGTGATCTTCGGTCAGCGCNNAAGTTTTTGCGACGCGACAACCTGGTACCTGGCGAATCTCCCTGGATTCACCGTGGGCCCTGGGTACCGTGATCGTGCCGGATGTACCGGCACCCCAACGTCCGCTGCTGGTGAACATGAGCCGCCTGTGGCTGCTCGAAACGGAAGCGGGCGACGGCGAACCCGCGGATCCTCGTGGGGTGCCGCCCATCGCTATCAAGGTGGCCGACTTTCGCCTGGGCGAACTGGATTTCGGCAGCCTGGATGCGCGCGTGGACAGCAATGCAGATGGCCTGGTCGCGAGTCCGATCGAGACCAGCGCGGAGAGCTTCACGGTCACCGGCGACGGTGCGTGGCTGGTGCTCGACGGCGACCTGGCAAAGCAGCGCACGCGGCTGCGGGGTGAGCTGCGCACGGACGACGTGAAGGACGCCCTGGTTAGGCTGGGTTACCAGCCGCTGCTTGAAGGCAAGTCAGGACGGGTAACGGCCGATGTGAGCTGGCCCGGACCGCCGGCGGCAGACTTTCTTGGCAGCGCATCCGGGCAGGTGCAAATGCGCGTTAAGGAAGGGGCATTGCTCGACGTGGAGCCCGGGAGCGGCCGCGTCCTTGGCATGCTTAGCGTCGCGTCGCTGCCCCGGCGGCTTGCGCTGGATTTTCGCGATGTTTTTGACGAAGGATTGAGCTTCAATGTGCTGGAAGGCAACTTCACGCTGGAGTCTGGCGAGGCGTACACCTGCAACCTCGGTCTCCAGGGCGCGGTGGCCGATCTCGGTATCGTTGGGCGCGCCAGCATGCGGGACCAGAGCTATGACCAGCTCGCCGTGGTGCGGCCGCACGTCTCGAACGTGCTGGCGCTCGGCGGCGCCGTGGTGGGCGGACCCGGGGTGGGCGCAGCAATGCTGCTGATCTCGCGGATTTTTCGTAAGCCTCTGAGCCAGATCGGCGAGTCGTACTACGAAATCCAGGGTAGCTGGGATCAGCCGGCCATCGACAAGATCCAGCGTGCCGACGTGGACACATCACGCTTCAGCAACTGCGAGGCGCTGCTGCCTGCAGTGCTGCCGGAAGCCGTACTGGTGCCCCTGCCCGAATCGAGGCGGGCTCCGCCCGAGCCGTTGCCGGCCGACGGTGCGCCCGATACGTCATGAGTGCTACACGGCATTTCGTGCTGGCCCTGGTGCAGATGCAAAGCGGGGATGACGTCGCAGCAAATCTTGCCAACGCGGACAGCCTGCTCCGGGAAGCGGCAGACGGCGGTGCGTCCATCGCCGTGCTGCCGGAGAATTTTGCCGGCATGGGCGCGGCCGAGGCCTATCGTCGCGAGATTGCCGAGCCCGACGGCAACGGGCCCATTCAGACAGCGCTGGCCGACATGGCGGAGCGGCATGGGTTGTGGCTGGTGGGCGGTACGGTGCCGATCCAGGATCCTGGTGAACCGCGACCTGCTGCCGCCTGCCTCATCTACGATGCAGACGGAGTGCGGCGAGGCCGTTACGACAAGATGCACCTGTTCGATGTGCAGATTCCGGGCGCCGACGAAGCCTATCGCGAATCGACACATACGGCGCCCGGGCACCGGCCGCTGACGGTGAACATGCCTTGGGGCCGGCTGGGTGTGGCCGTGTGCTACGATCTTCGCTTCCCCGAGTTGTTCAGTCGCCTGGCCCACGAAGGGGCAGAGCTGGTGGCCGTGCCTGCGGCGTTTACACGTCCCACCGGCAGCGCTCACTGGGAAGTGCTGGTCCGGGCTCGCGCCATCGATATGCTGGGCTATGTGGCAGCCGCGGCGCAGACCGGTGCGCACCCGGGAGGACGCCGGACCTGGGGCCATTCCATGCTTGCCGGACCCTGGGGAGAAGTGCTGTTAATGGCCGATGAACGGCCGGGTGTGCACCTGGTCGGCGTAGACTTGGGTCGGCCGGCGCACCTGCGGGCGGAATTCCCGGTGCTGGAGCACCGGCGCGCAAACATCGAGCTACCGATCAAAGGTGGAGACAAGGACGCGTGAGCGACACGACAGCCAATCCGCTGCAGCTGGCCGAAGAGCGCCTGCTGGCGCCGGCAGAGCTCAATGAAAGGCACCTCGGCGATGCGCTCAACGCGCTGCTGCGTGGCGGTGTAGATACCGCCGAGCTGTACTTCCAGGTCGCCCGCCACGAGTCATGGTCCCTGGAAGACGGCATTGTCAAAGAAGGTGCATACAACGTCGAACGGGGCGTCGGCGTGCGTGCCGTGGCCGGCGAGAAAACGGGCTTTGCCTACTCTGATGAGATTGTCGCGCCGGCGCTGATGTCGGCGTCACAGGCGGCGGGTGCCATCGTTCGGCACGGTCAGCATGGCGCGGTGCAGGCCTGGTCGCCCGCCGGCGAGCAGCGGCTCTACTCAGCGCTCGACCCCACGATTTCGCTCCCTGACAGTGACAAGGTTGCGCTGTTGCAGGAGGTCGACCGGGCAACCCGGGCCCTTGATCCGCGTGTCAAGCAGGTTATGGCCAGCATCGCCGGTGTGCAGGAAATCGTGCTGGTTTGCTCCAGCGACGGCGTCTACGCCGCCGATGTCCGGCCCCTGGTGAGACTGAATGTGGCGGTGATCGTCGAGGACGGCGAACGTCGCGAGCAGGGCTACAGTGGGGGCGGCGGTCGCTACGCCTACGACTACTTCCTGGATGCCAAGCGCGCGCAGGGCTTCGGGCGGGAAGCCGTTCGCCAGGCGCTGGTGAACCTGGAGGCGGTGCCCGCGCCGGCCGGCGAGACGGTCGTTGTGCTGGGCCCCGGCTGGCCCGGTGTGCTGCTGCACGAAGCCATCGGCCACGGGCTGGAAGGCGATTTCAATCGCAAGGGAACTTCCGCTTTCGCCGGTCGCATGGGCGAACGCGTGGCGTCAGACCTTTGCACCGTGGTGGACGATGGCACGCTACCCGGGCGGCGCGGTTCACTCAATATGGACGACGAAGGCACACCAACGCGCTGCACTACCCTCATTGAAAAAGGCCAGCTCGTCGGTTACATGCAAGACCAGATGAATGCACGTTTGATGGGCGTCGAGCCAACGGGTAACGGCCGCCGCGAATCTTTTGCGCATCTGCCGATGCCGCGAATGACCAACACCTATATGTTGCCGGGCCCTCACGACCCGGACGAAATTATTGCGTCAGTAGACCGCGGCATTTACGCGCGTAACTTCGGCGGTGGCCAGGTCGACATTACGTCCGGCAAGTTTGTGTTTTCGGCCAGCGAGGCCTACGTGATCGAAGGCGGCAAACTTGGGGCGCCGATCCGCGACGCGACGCTGATCGGTGACGGGCCCTCCGTCCTGCAGAAGGTCTCCATGGTGGGTAACGATCTCCAGCTCGACGAAGGCGTGGGCGTGTGCGGCAAGGAAGGCCAGTCAGTGCCCGTAGGCGTCGGTCAACCCACGCTGCGGGTAGATGGCCTCACGGTTGGCGGTACCGGCGGCGGCGCCTGACGAGAGTCGTGTACATCTGGCTGTCTAAACCCGTCTACGAGCTGCTGCCGTACTTTTACCTGGCAGCCGGCCTCACATCACTCGGCGCGTCGATGTATCTCAACTACTGGTACTGGCCGACGCTTTGCCTGGTGGCGGGCGTGACGCTGGTCATGGCGGGACTGGTGGTCTGGCTTAAGCGCCGGGATTTTCGACAGAACCGGCGCCCGCCCGGCGTCGAAGACCTGGAATAGAGCAGGCCTCAACCGTCCCGCGGATCGCCGAGGTCCAGCACCGCCTGCGTCTGGCGCGCCCGATAATCGTCCAGGGTGGTGGCAATTTCGGGGTGCGACAGCGCCAGTATTGAGGCCGTCAATACGGCAGCGTTCACCGCACCGGGTTTG
>CAMYJV010000009.1:34365-43137 GCA_947258805.1 uncultured Gammaproteobacteria bacterium
GAGGCCGTCAATACGGCAGCGTTCACCGCACCGGGTTTGCCAATCGCCAAAGTGCCAACCGGCACGCCGCCCGGCATTTGTGACATGGCCAGCAACGCGTCCATGCCCCCGGTCGCCTTCGAGTACAGCGGGACGCCCAGTACCGGCAGCGGCGTCAGGGCCGCCACGGCTCCCGGCAGGGCGGCGGCGAGGCCGGCGCCGCAGATCAGCACCTCCAGGCCGCGATCTTTCGCGCTCTCGCAATATTCCGTGAGCCGATGCGGGCTGCGGTGGGCCGAGATCACACTAACCTCGTGACCGATGCCGAAGCCATCGAGGGTGGATGAGGTGTGGGTGATGACCTCCCAGTCGTTGGGAGATCCCATCAGAATGCCGACCAAAGTGTTCATGGGTGAAGTCTATCCGAGTGGCAGCCCGCGAGCCAAAACGCGCGATGTACACTTCGCGCTGAAAGCCAGAACGGATTGAAGCTATGAATGCCACGACGGATCGCGACCTTGCAGCGCTGACGGAACGCGTGAGCGCGGCGCTGGCCACAGCGGACGAACTCGGGGCCAGCCAGGCAGAGGCCAGCGCAAGCCGCGGGGCCGGGCTGTCGGCGACCGTGCGAATGGGTGAAGTGGAAACGCTGGAATACCACCGGGACCAGGGCCTCGCCGTCACCGTATTTTTTGGCCACCGCAAGGGCAGTGCCAGCACTTCGGACCTCGATCCGGAGGCGATCGCGGAAACCGTGCAGAAAGCCTGCGTGCTGGCCCGCTATGCAGCTGAGGATGAATATGCCGGTCTCGCGGCGCCCGAGCGAATGGCGCGCGACATACCGGATCTCGATTTGTATTACCCGTGGGAGCTGGAGCCCGGGTCCGCCATCGAAATTGCCCAGGAGTGCGAGGCCGCCGGCCTGGCGCGCGATGCCCGAATTACCAATTCGGAAGGAGCAACCCTGTCGACACACGCGGGCGCCCGCGTATACGGCAACTCGCACGGTTTCCTCGCCGGCTACCCGAGCAGTCAGCACAGCCTTTCCTGTGCCGTGCTGGCAAGTGAGAACGGCGCAATGGAGCGTGACTTTGAGTACACGGTGGCGCGTGCGCCGCAGAACCTGGAAAGCGCCCCGCAAATTGGCCGCGAGGCGGCCGACCGGGCGGTCCGGCGGCTCGGTGCCCGCAAGCTGAATACGGCCACCGTGCCGGTGCTGTACCCGGCCCGCCTGGCGCGCAGCCTGTTCGGAAGCCTGGTGGGTGCTATCAGCGGCGGCAACCTCTATCGCAAGTCGACCTTCCTGGCCGATGCGCTGGGCCAACCCGTATTCGCAGAATTGGTTCATGTGACCGAGCAGTCGCACATTCCCGCCGGCCTGGCGAGCGCTCCCTTCGATGCCGAGGGTGTGGCCACTGCGGACCGACCGCTGATAGAAGCGGGCGTGCTGTGCGGCTACGTGCTGGGAAGTTACTACGCCCGCAAGCTTGGCCTCGAGAGCACCGGCAACGCGGGTGGTATCCACAATCTCGTCGTTGAAACTACGGGCGAAAGCTACGATGAGCTGCTGGCCGGCATGGACCGCGGTCTGCTGGTGACGGAGCTGATGGGGCAGGGCGTCAATATGGTGACCGGCGACTATTCGCGGGGCGCGGCCGGCTTCTGGGTGGAGAACGGTGAACTTTGCTATCCCGTCAATGAGATCACGGTGGCCGGTAATCTCGCCGACATGTACAAGCAGATTGAGGCGATCGGGACGGATATTGATGTCCGGGGGGGAATCAGGACGGGGTCCGTGCTGGTTGGGGGGATGACGATTGCGGGGAACTGACGGGCAGTCGGGTCGCTGGGGTGGATCGAAGATAGGTCAAGGCCGGCGCCGGCCGCGCAGGGGAAAGCTTTTTCTGGCTCCGGTTTTGTAGTCGCCTGAAAAAGCTTTCCCCTGCACGGCCCTGGAGCTTGGTGGGCTTTCGATTGCGTATTGACGCCGACGTCCGTGCCTTTAACTCGTTTGTCGTTGTGAGTCTGACTTCACCCGTCATTGGGGGAGGGAGGCGATGGTGGGTCGTTGAGTCGCGTGCCGCTGTCGCGATTTGACCTCCAGCCTATCTTTGGCGCCCATCTCCCTGGCCCACCAAGGTCTTCCTGTCACGCCTAAATTGAGCACCAGCGTTAGCCGGCGGGTCGGGGTGTCTGTCTGTCACAGTCAGCCGGCTTGCCGAGCAGCGCAGCGAACGAGGGAATAGCCCGAAGGGGCCGCGCAGGGATGCGCGGCTCCGGGACCCGGGGCCAGGGATGGCCCCGTGTCCCGGACCCCGACGTGAGTGATAGCACGGGTTCAGGAACGATATCCCGCGTCATCTCAAGGACCCCGATGCGACTCGGTTTTTTTTAGGTCTCGGTGCGCGGTGTCTCGAGGATGTCGTACAGGGACTGGGTGCCGAGGCTGCTTTCGATGGCGCCGCTGATTCGGGTGGCGACGCGCTTGACGTTGGCGGGCCAATGGCCCTCCGGGAAGACGTCGATCATCTGCGGTTCGCGGACTGCGTCCATGACCTCGCTGAGGCGAATCTGCCCGGGGTCGCGGCCCGGTAACAGTTCGTCTTTCTGTGTGCGTGTCAGCAGGCCAGCCGACTCCAGCCGCTGGCCGATGGCACTGATAGCAAGGCTGGGCAGCGACAGTTCTGCCGCCACCTCCTGCATGTGCAGACGTTCGGCACCGTCGCGAAAGCGTTGCGCGATCAGGCTCATCAGGCTCAGCGCAATTTCTTCGCGCTGACGACCGCCGAGGGTCACCGGCCGGAAGCCCAGCCGCAGGTGTTCGGGATGCTGGATGTAAAAAGCCACCTGCGCGCCGACCAGCAGGATCAGCCAGCAGAGATACAGCCAGATCAGCGCGATGATGACGATGGCGAAGGTCGCGTAGATGCTCAAGGTGCGCACGGAGTTGACGATGAAGACGGCGAACAGCGTGCCGCAAGTTGCCCACAGCACGCCCCCGGCCAGGCCGCCGACGAGGGCGGCGAACACTCGCACGCGCGTGTTCGGGAGGAACCAGTACACGAAGCTGAAGCCGATGACGACCAGCAGGTAGGGCATCAACTGTCCCGCCAACAAAAGCGTCTGCCCGATGGCTTCGATACCGCGCAGTTCCTGCACGACCGTCGTGCTTTCTGCCGCTGCGATCAGGCTGATCGCCGTGACCATGACCACCGGACCCAGCAGGATCACGCTCAGGAACTCGCTGAGCCGCCGGGCGACATTGCGTGAGCGTTCCACGCGCCAGACATAATTCAGGCTGTCTTCCACCTTTTCTGCCATCGACAGCGTGGTGTATAGCAACAGAACCATGGCCCCGACGGCTGCCCCGACGTAGCCCTGCACGTTGTCGACAAAGCTGATCACCTGGTTCGTCAACTCCACGCCCTTGTCTCCCAGGGGCGCCAGGAACCGGTAGAGCACGGGCTCCATCTGCTTGTGAAAACCAAAACCCCGCAGCACCGAAAAGCTGATGGCGAGCAGGGGCACGACGGACAGAATAGTGATGTACACGAGCCCCATGGCCCGCATTGGCAGGTTGCCGGCAATTGAGTCACGCAGCACCGCGTAGACGAAGCGCACCAGTTTCACGCCCCCGCGCGCGATAACGGGCAGCCCGTCAACAGAGGGTGCCCAGAGCAGGGCCTCTATCTTGTCCGTCAGCGTAGCGATGGCTGCATATTCCCCGGGCCGGCACGGCGGGCCCTGAGGCCGCATTCTACTCCCCGGGCTACCGCAGTCAGGCTGAACTGGTTAACAGCTCCAGGGCCTGGCGGTACTTTTCGCTGGTGCGCCGGATGACCTCAGCGGGCAGCCGGGGACCGGGCGCTGTCTTGTCCCAGTCCAGTGTCTCCAGGTAGTCGCGCACGTATTGCTTGTCGAAGCTGGGTGGGCTGATGCCGGTGGCGTACTCGGTGGCCGGCCAGAAGCGGGACGAGTCCGGCGTCAGCACTTCGTCGATCAGGTACAGCTCGCCGGCTTTATCCAGGCCGAACTCGAACTTGGTGTCGGCAATGATGATGCCGCGCTCGGCAGCATAGGCCGCGCCTTCCAGGTAGATCCGGATGCTGAGCTCGCGCACGCGCTCTGCGAGTTCCTCGCCCACCAGTTCGGCTGCCTGGGCAAAGCTGATGTTCTCGTCGTGATCACCCACCGCGGCCTTCGTGGCCGGCGTAAATATCGGCTCCGGCAGCTGCTGGGCCTGCTTCAGATCGGCTGGCAATTCAATGCCGCAGACCTGCCCGGTGGCCCGGTAGTCCTTCCAGCCCGAGCCGATCAGGTAGCCGCGCACCACGGCCTCGATGGGTAGTGGCTGGAGGCGCCGGCAAACCATTGCGCGGCCGCCCAGCTCGCTGCGCTCGGCACTGTCAGGCACGACCTGTTCCAGGCTCAGCTCGGCCACGTGATTGCGGACGATCCCGGCGGTGCGGGCGAACCAGAACGCCGACAGGCGCGTCAGCACCTCGCCTTTGCCCGGGATCGGGTCGGGCAGGACCACGTCGAAGGCCGACAGCCGGTCGCTGGTGACGATCAGCAGGTGGTCTTCGTCCACCGCGTAAATATCCCTGACCTTGCCTTGACTGATTCTCGACAGCCCGGACACTCTCGACTCGTACAATGCTTCCGCCATGGTTAATCTGCTCGCTAGTGCCGTGAAAAAAACCGCCATATTAGCTGCTGTCTGCCTGCCACGCGATGGGCGCTGCGTGCGTTGAACGGCTGGATCGGCAAGGTCGGCGGCGGTCTGCTCGGCTTCATGGCCGGCGGCTACGTCGGGGCCTTCGTGGGGGCGCTGCTGGGCCACCAGTTTGACCGTGGGCTCGCGGGGCAGCGCCTGGGCGACGCTGGCGGCGGCATGGATGACCAGGACCGCCGGCGGGTGTTCTTCGAGACCACCTTCCTGGTGATGGGCCGCCTGGCGAAGGCTGACGGTCGCGTCTCCGAGGAGGAGATTCAGGCAGCGCGCGCGGTCATGCACCGCATGCACCTGAGCCCGGAAGCGGTGCGCCAGGCCATTGGGCTGTTTACCCGGGGCAAGCAGAGCGGCTTTGACGTCGACGAGCAGTTGCGCGCGTTGCGCCGCGCCTGCGGGCATCAGCCGGACCTGGTGCGGGCATTCCTCGAGATCCAGTTGGAGCTCGGGCTCAGCAAAGGCGCCATCAAGCCGCGGGAGCGGGAATTGCTGTGGCGCGTCGCTGCGGGCCTCGGCGTCAGCCGGGTGGAACTGGCGCAACTGGAAGCAGTGTTGCATGCCCAGCGTAGCTTTCGCGGGCGCGTGCACCGGGGTACCGGTGATGAGGCGCTGGCCCAGGCTTACAAGGCCTTGGGGCTGGAGGCCAGCGCTTCAGATCGCGAGGTGAAGCTGGCCTATCGTCGGCTGATGAATCAGCACCACCCCGACAAGCTCCAGGCCCGCGGCCTGCCGGATTCCATGCTGGAGGTCGCGAAGGAGCGGACCAGCGAGATCGGCAAGGCCTACGATGTGATCAAGGCCCGTCGCGGGCTGAAGTGATAGCATTTCTGTCCGCAATGAGGGTTCTAACGTGGCCGATTTCCTGATCGCACCATCTGTCCTGTCCGCCGATTTCGCTTGTCTGGGCGCTGAGGTGGACGCGGTGCTGGAAGCGGGTGCCGACGTCGTGCACTTCGACGTGATGGACAACCATTACGTGCCGAATCTCACCGTCGGCCCGCTGGTCTGTGACGCGCTCCGCAAGCACGGAGTGCAGGCTCCCATCGACGTGCACCTGATGGTGCAGCCGGTGGACCGCCTGGTCGAAGACTTTGCCGCGGCCGGTGCCAGCTGGATCAGCTTTCATCCGGAAGCTACGGAGCATGTCGACCGGACCATTCGCCTGATACGTGACCTGGGCTGCCGGCCCGGCCTGGCCCTGAACCCGGCCACGCCGCTGTCCTGTCTCGACTACACCCTGGACGAGCTTGACCTGGTACTGGTGATGTCGGTGAACCCGGGATTCGGTGGGCAGGCCTTCATCCCGTCCAGCCTCGTCAAGCTGCGCGCTGTTCGCGAGCGGATTGCGGCCAGCGGTCGTGACGTGCGCCTGGAAGTCGACGGCGGCATCAAGCCGGCAAACATTGGCGCTGTCGCCGCAGCAGGGGCAGACACCTTCGTGGCGGGTTCGGCGATTTTCGGCAGCGCAGACTACGCGGCAACGATTACGAGCATGCGCAAGGAACTGGCGGCAGCAGGGCCATCCACTGCCGCCGCCGCCCTGTAGTTGCTGGCGTCAGATGGCGGTTGCGCTGACGGTGCGTTCCGGCCGCGCGTTATAGACCACGATGGTCTTGCCGCTGGCCGATACCAGGCCCTGTTCTTCCAGGACCTTCAGCACGCGTCCCGCCATTTCCCTTGAACAGCCGACCAGTCGGCTCAGTTCCTGGCGGCTGACCTTGATCTGCATGCCGTCCGGGTGCGTCATCGCATCGGGTTCGTTACACAGATCCATGATCGCGTGGGCCACGCGTCCGGTGACATCGACAAATGCGAGGTCGCCAAGCTTGCGGTTGGTGCGATCCAGTCGGGTCGCCAGCTGGGTCGCGAGTTCGAATATGAGCCCGGGGCTTTCGCTGGCGATTTGCCGAAACCGGGCGTAGGTCATTTCGGCGATCTCCGACGCGACCCGGGTGCGAACCCAGGCGCTGCGGGCGGGCTGTTCATGAAACAGGCCCATCTCGCCGAAAAACTGTCCCTTGTTCAGGTAGGACAGCACCATTTCATTGCCGTCCTCGTCTTCGATCATTACTTCGACGGAGCCGCTGATGATGTAGTACAGGCTGTCGGGGGTGTCCCCGGCATGAATCATCACGGTCTTCGCCGGCACGGTGCGCACGCGACAATAGGTCAGAAAGCGGTTAATCGCCGGAATGTCACTCAACGCTTTGCCGTTGGTGGTCATGAAGTCTCTCCCCAATAACCCGGAACTGATTTAACCCGCGTTCAACATAAGATTCAACGCGTTGTGCCAGTTTTGTGACACGCGTCCCAACGAGGGCGTGTAGAGCTCAGATTCGCTGCGCCAATGTGGTCATGACGCGGGCGATGGCGCGCATCAGGCCGCGCACCGGGGCCGGTAATTCCGCGCCCCCCCGCGCGCGCGCCTGTTCGCCGTGGGCGATTTCGTCGTCCTGCATCGCGGCGACGATCTGGCGGCTGGGGGTGTCGGCGGGCGGCAGGCGCTGCAGATGATTGCCCAGGTGGTCCGACACCTGGCGCTCGGTTTCTGCCAGAAAGCCGAGGCTAATCCGGTCGCCGGCGATGCCGGCGAGGGCGCCGATGACAAAAGAGCCCGCATACCAGGCAGGCGCCAGCAGGCTGGTGCGGCCCCCAAGCTGGCGGACCCGGGTCTCGCACCAGGCCAGGTGCTCATATTCCTCCTGGCCGGCTTGCAACAGCGCATCGCGCTGGACTGGATCCCGCGCGACGGCAGCCTGGCCCCGATACAGGGCCTGGGCTGCAATCTCCCCGGCATGATTGACGCGCATCAGGGCCGCGGATTGACGCCGCTCGCCGGTGCTCAATTCTGGCTCCCGCAGGCCTTCCGCCGGGTTGGGCGTCGCGCCCCGGGCAGGGCCGGCGACGACGCGCAGCGCCGTATCCAGCTCACCAATCAGGCGGTCCAGCAGGTCTGATCCGGGAGTAGCCACGGCCGGATTATAGGCGGGCCAGGGGCCATTGCGCCTGCCCCGGGCACCCTGATCCATTGAAAAACCCGGTGTTGGCCCTTAAACTCGCGCTCCTTTCGTCGTCGGCCCATCCGGCCCCATCAGGTTCATATTTGGAAATGGCTACGTTTTCGGCAAAGCCCCATGAGGTGCGCCGCGACTGGTACGTCGTCGACGCCAACGGCCGCACGCTCGGCAGGCTGGCAACGGCGATCGCCACCCGTCTGCGGGGCAAGCACAAGCCCGAGTACACCCCACATGTAGACACGGGTGACTACATCGTCGTGGTGAACGCGAAGCAGATTCGCGTGACCGGCAACAAGTTGAAAGACAAGATTTATTATCGCCATACCGGCTATATCGGCAATCTGAAGTCGCAGAGCCTTGGCGCGATGCTTGAACAGCACCCGGAGCGGGTGTTGATCAATGCCGTCAAAGGCATGCTGCCGAAGAACAAGCTCGGCGCGGCAATGCTGAAGAAGCTTAAGGTTTATCCGGGGGCCGAGCATCAGCATACGGCCCAGCAACCCCAAACTCTGGAAATTTGATCGAGGCCCAGACAGGCATGTCCACACAGTTGTATTACGGCACCGGCCGGAGAAAGACGTCGACGGCCCGGGTGTTTATCCGTCCCGGCAACGGCCAGATTACGGTCAACGACAAGGAGCTCGATCGCTTTTTTGGTCGCAAGACCGCGCGGATGATCGTTCGCCAGCCCCTCGAACTCACGGATAACGTCGACAAGTTCGACGTCAAGGTGAACGTGGAGGGCGGTGGCATGACCGGCCAGGCTGGCGCCATTCGGCATGGCCTGACCCGCGCCCTGATCGCCTATGACGAGGGCCTGCGGTCCTCGCTGCGCAAGGCGGGCTACGTGACCCGTGATGCGCGGGAAGTGGAGCGCAAAAAAGTGGGCCTGCGCAAAGCCCGGCGCGCCACCCAGTACTCCAAGCGCTGAGCCGCGACACGATCCCTTGGGGGATCGTCTAATGGTAGGACTACGGACTCTGACTCCGTCAATCCAGGTTCGAATCCTGGTCCCCCAGCCACCCATAGAAAAACCCGCCAACG
>CAMYJV010000010.1 GCA_947258805.1 uncultured Gammaproteobacteria bacterium
CCGCTCATCCACAAACGTACGCAGGCTCGCTACCCGTCCGGTGCACGACACGATGGCCCGACCGGGCTGGCCGGACCCGCCACGAGGCTCCACTTCTACCGGTCACGTCCGTCTGAAACCTTGCCCGGACGGGCGTTTGGGCCGGTCCCGCCGGCCGGGCCCCAGACACCCGTCAAGCCCGGATCAGGACTCGTCCAACGGGCTGCCCCAATAGCCAGAAAACCTGTAAAATCCCGGCTCCTTTCCGATCGCTTCTTTCGAGTCTGCGGGCATAGTGCCTACATCCTCTTGAGCGGTTACAGAACCTTTAGGAGGTAACATGGGCAGGAAACTTTACGTCGGTAATTTGCCTTATTCGGCCAATCAGCAGAGCCTGGAGGAAGCCTTCAGCCAATGCGGCACGGTCGATTCCGCCAACGTGATCACGGATCGCGACACTGGCCAGAGCCGTGGCTTTGGTTTTGTCGAGATGTCCACCGATGGCGAGGCACAGAAGGCCATCCAGGAACTTAACGGTTTCAACATGGACGGCCGCGAGATCCGGGTCAACGAAGCCAAGCCGAAGGCGCCGCGGGACAATCGCGGTGGCGGCGGTGGTGGCGGTCGCTGGTAGCGATCTCGAAATCAGTTGCTGCGCAAGCCTGCGCAGGACTGGCTTCTCGCCCAAAGTTAAACCCGGCCCTGCGCCGGGTTTTTCTTGTCCGCCTACAACCGATTCATGCAGCAGCGCGCGGCTTATTCCACGATCCGCGCCCGGCTCACCGCCGCTCTAACTCGACGGACGTCGGCTACGCCGCCGATCCAGCGTGGATCAATGATGTTGCGTGACGTGGACTTGGCCTGTATCTCGCCGCGCACATCTCGTCGAACCTGCCGAACCTGGTTGTTGTCGTCCAGGTACTCGAAAGCGAGCTGCTGAATCTCCACGGCGACAGGTGTGGGGTTCTGCAACTCCAGCACCAGCTGCCCCGCCGCGTTCTGGCCAATTGCCGCCCTGATATAGCGATAGGGTTTGCCGGGAAGTTCCAGGCGCAACAGAGACTCTGCCGCCGCGCGGCCGTCGGGCGAGTCCGATTTGGCCGCTGCGCGGAACAGTTCCAGCGCCTGCTCGCGCTGGCCCTCGGCCAGGCGTATCTCGCCCAGTGCATTCATCGCCGGCGCCGTGGGCAAGAGCTGGATGCTGCGTTCCAGGTCGGCCGCGGCTTCATACCCGTTGCCGAGTTGGCGGTAGGCCAGGCCACGGCGCATCAGCGGGTAAAAGTAACCGGGATTGCGGTCGACGGCGCGGCGGTAATTGACCAGGGAATCGCTCCAGCGATTCTGTGCGGCACGCACATCGCCGCGCAGTGCGTGGAACTGTGCCTCTTCCGGCTCAACCTGCAACGCGAATTCAGCCTCGGCGAGGGCTGTTGCAGTGTCCCGCTGCGCCAGGGCTTCGCGGCCACGGTCGTGGGCCGCGTAAGCGGCTTTGGTCCTTTGCACGCGGGTGATGGCCGCCTGGTAACGCTCCGCCCCCGTCTCACCGCCGGGCGGCAACTCCGCCAGCGTCGCCTCGTTGTTCCGCACCCGCTCCAGTGATGGCGGGTGACTCGCAAACAACACCGCCAGCCCACCGGCGTCCCGGCCCTCCGACAATCGAACAAAAGTTTCCTGCAGCGACACCGCCGCAGCCGGATCGTAGCCCGCCCGGGACATGTACTCCATGCCGTAGTAGTCGGCCTCGCGTTCGGCGTCACGGCCGTATTTCTGGGTTATCAGCTGCAGGCCGATTCCCGTTGCCGTCATGAGCAGCGGCCCATAGTCGCTGGCGTTGGCCGTGACGGCAGCTGCGACGGCCACGCCCTGCAACAGCATGCCGCGTTCCATGGTCTTCGCCCCGTGCCGGGCCGCCGCGTGAACGATCTCGTGGCCCAGCACCGCGGCCAGCTCCGCTTCGCTGTTCAGTTCCGTCAGCAGACCTCGGTGCACCGCAATCTTGCCACCCGGGAGGGCCCATGCATTCGGGGTAGAGTCGTTGATCACGGCAAATTCATAAGGCAGTTGCTTGTCACTCGTTGCCGCGAGCCGCTGGCCAACGTTACGGACATAGCGCATGAGATCAGGATCCACGACATAGTCGCCACCAAACATCTGGCGCGACGGCGCGTACTGCTGTTCACCAATCTGGATTTCCTGGGCGGTGCTGACCAGCTGCAACTCGCGCTGGCCGGTCACGGGATTCGTTGCACAACCCGTAACAAGCAGCACCTGACAGGCGATGACGCAACAAACCAGTTTGTGACGCAGGTTCAACATACCGACCACTTATGCTTTGGAGTGCTCTCTGCGCATAATATGCACCTCATTGCCAACGACGCCTGGCGCCTTCGTGATCCTGGCCTGCAGCGCGCACATGAGCAGCAGCTGCATGCAGAATAGGGATATGCCCCTGCTTTCTCAGCATTTCTACGACTTGCCGCGCAAGGACTACTTAATTATTTATACTCTATAGATACACTTGGCTGCTGCGGTTGGGGGACCAGGCCACGTTATACGATGTATTAGAAACGATTCGCAGTTTCCTGGACAGGGGTGGCCAGGTCATTATCGTCATCGCGTGGGTGATCTTCGTGATGTGGACGATGATCATCGAGAGATTCCTGTATCTGCAGACCGCCCATCCACAGCGGGTCCGGCAAGCCTTCGCCGCGCTGCTCGCGCGACCAGACGAGGGTTCATGGTCTTTCGAAGCGATCCGGTCGGCGGAGATTTCCCGCCTGGGCCAGCGCCTGCAGACCGGCCTGCCAATGATTCAGACCCTGGCCGCGATCTGCCCGCTGCTGGGTCTGCTGGGCACCGTCACCGGCATGATCGTGATCTTCGATGTAATGGCCGCCATGGGCAACAGCTCGCCTCGAGCCGTGGCCGGTGGGGTCGCGCAAGCCACGATGACCACCATGGCGGGGATGGTGGGTGCGCTGAGTGGCGTGTTCCCGGCGACATTCCTGGCGCGCGAAGCCTCCAAACGTATCGGCGGCCTGTATAACAACCAGAGTATCGAACTCGACGTGCCCGCTCGGCCACTGCCAACCTTGCGCTGGACCTCACGGCTGCCCATCGCCCTGGTCCTCTCCTGCGTTATCACAACGCTGCTGGTCTACGGCATGCAACGGCTGATCGAGACCGGGGAACAGGCACTGACGGACGACATGAGCATTTCCATGCTCGACTTCGTTCGAATCAAGCGCGACGAATCCCTGGAGACAAAAGACGTCAAGCCGGACAAGTTGCCGCCACCGGATGCAAAACCCGAAACGGCCATGGTCCAGGAAACGTCTGACGCAGCCGAAGGTATCAGCATAGACTTCAGCAATCGCCGCAGTATTGACGCTGGACTCGATCTACGAGTAGCCGGCGTCACGGGATTTTCTTTGCAGGACGGCGACTACCTGCCCCTGGTGAAGGTCGCGCCAATCTACCCGCGCCGGGCCCAGGTTCGCGGCATGGGTGGCTGGGTGATCGTGAAGTTCACCATCACGACCACCGGCACCGTACGCGACGTGGTGGTTGTTGAATCGTCTCACGCGCTGTTCGAACGTTCGGCCGTGCAGGCGGCATTGAAGTTCAAGTACCGGCCGAGAATCGTTAATGGCACGGCCGTGGAAGTGACGGGCGTCCTGCATTCGATCGTTTTCGAGGTCCTCGACGACTGAATTCGTCGCAACCTGCGAGGAGGTGCCGTAGCTCAGGCAGCTTCTTCGTCGTAGCCTAGATTGGCAGCCAGCCAGCGCTCCACCGTCGCGACTGGCAAGCCCTTGCGGCGTGCGTAGTCTTCTGCCTGGTCGCGACCGATTTTGCCCACCGCGAAGTAGCGGGATTCCGGGTGCGCAAAATACCAGCCGCTCACGGACGCTGCCGGGAACATGGCGTACGAATCGGTCAGGCGGATGCCGGTGTTGCGCTCCACATCGAGCATCCGCCACAAGGTCTGCTTCTCGGTGTGGTCCGGACAGGCAGGATAGCCCGGCGCCGGCCGGATGCCGCGATAGGCTTCGCCAATCAGCTCGTCGTTGGACAGGCCCTCGTCGGGCGCGTAGCCCCACCACTCCCGTCGCGCCCGCGCGTGCAGGTATTCTGCGCCAGCCTCGGCCAGGCGATCGCCCAATGCCTTGAGCATGATCGAGTTGTAGTCATCGTGGGCGCGCTCGAAATCTGCTGCCCGCTTGTCGAGCCCGAGACCAGTCGTGACCGCAAATGACCCCACCCAGTCAGCGATTCCGCTGCCCACCGGCGCGACAAAGTCTGCCAGGCAGAGATTCGGCCGACCGTCGGCCAGGGCTTTTTGCTGACGCAGCTGGTGCAGTCGCGCGAGTTCGGCGCGGCGTTCCTCGTCGGCGTAAACGACGATATCGTCATCGTCGATGCTGTTGGCAGGGAACAAGCCCACGACGGCCCGGGCTTCGAGCCAGCCTTCGCCGACAATCCGGTCGAGCATTAATTGCGCTTCTTCGTAGAGCGACGTGGCAGCATCACCGGTGTCCGGATCCTGGAGAATGGCGGGGAACTTGCCGCGGAACTCCCACGCGTTGAAGAACGGCATCCAGTCGATGTATTCCACCAGGTCGGCCACAGCCAGCTCTATCGTTTGCACCCCCGGTTGCGCGGGGCGGGGTGCGGCGGCATTCCAGTCCGGCCGGGCCTTGTTTTGCCTGGCTTCAACGAGGCTCAACTGGGGCGCCTGTCGCTTGCCGCCGGCGTGCAAACGCCGCCGCCGTTCATTGTCCTGGCGCACGTTCTCGATATAGGTGACCCTGTCGTTGTCGCTGGCCAGTTTTTGGGCCACGCCCACCGAACGGGATGCGTCCTTCACGTAGACCACCGGGCCCTCGTATTCCGGGTCGATCTTCACCGCAGTGTGAGCCGGCGAGGTCGTCGCGCCACCGATCAGCAGCGGAACCCGAAAATCCTGGCGCTGCATCTCTCGCGCCACCTGCACCATCTCGTCGAGCGACGGCGTGATCAGGCCGGACAGGCCAATCATGTCGGCCTGCTCCCGACGCGCAGTCTCCAGGATGCGCTCCGCAGGCACCATGACGCCCAGGTCGATGACTTCGAAGTTGTTGCACTGGAGCACGACCCCGACGATGTTCTTGCCAATGTCGTGCACGTCGCCTTTCACGGTCGCCATCACAATTCGGGCGACCTTGCGCGACTCCCCGCCCTGGGCGGCCTCGATGAACGGTACCAGGTGGGCCACGGCCTTTTTCATGACCCGGGCCGATTTCACCACCTGGGGCAGGAACATCTTCCCGGCGCCGAACAGATCCCCGACCACGTTCATGCCTTCCATCAGCGGGCCCTCGATGACTTCGAGGGGCTGAGGAACCTCCAGCCGCGTGGCTTCGGTATCGTCGACGATATGCTCGTCGATGCCCTTGACCAGCGCATGAATCAAGCGCTCGCGAGGCGGCAGGCTGCGCCATTCGGCCACCTGCTCTTCCGCCGCCTCGCCGCCCTCGTCCCGGAAACGACCGGCCATTTCCAGCAGCCGATCCGTGCCGTCGTCGCGACGATTCAGGATCACATCCTCTACCGCGTCGCGCAGTTCCACCGGGATGTCTTCGTAGATAGTGAGCTGCCCGGCATTCACGATGCCCATGTCCAGCCCGCCTCGAATGGCGTGGTACAGGAATACCGAATGCATGGCCTCGCGCACGGGATTGTTGCCGCGAAAGGAGAACGACACGTTGCTGACGCCGCCGCTGACCCGCGCATGGGGCAGCGTTGCCTTGATCCGACCGGTGGCCTCGATGAACGCGCGGCCGTAATCGTTGTGCTCCTCGATACCCGTGGCCACGGCAAAGATGTTCGGGTCGAAGATGATGTCTTCCGGCGCAATCCCCACCTCTTCGGTCAGCAGCCGGTATGATCGCTCGCAGATGGCCAGGCGCCGCTCTACCGTGTCGGCCTGGCCCTGTTCGTCGAAGGCCATGACCACGCACGCGGCACCGTAGCGACGCACCAGGCGAGCCTGCTCCAGGAACGGCGCTTCGCCCTCTTTCAGGCTGATGGAATTCACGACCGACTTGCCCTGCAGGTTCTTCAGCCCGGTCTCGATGACCTCCCAGCGGGACGAGTCCACCATCACCGGCACACGGGAGATATCCGGCTCTCCGGCGACCAGTTTCAGGAACCGGTCCATCGCCGCCACGGAATCGAGCATGCCCTCATCCATGTTCACGTCGATAATCTGCGCGCCGCTCTCGACCTGCTGCCGGGCCACCTGCAGCGCTGCGTTGTAATCTTCATCGGCGATCAGGCGACGGAACTTCGCCGAGCCGGCCACGTTGGTCCGCTCGCCGACGTTCACGAACAGGGAGTTCTCGTCGACATTCATGGGTTCGAGCCCGCTGAGCCGCAGTGCGGGACTCACATCAGCAGGCTCGCGTGGCGCCTGTGCGCTGACCGCCTCGGCGATGGCGCGAAGGTGCTCCGGCGTCGTGCCGCAGCAACCACCCACCACATTCAACAGGCCCTCCTTCGCAAAGTCGCCGAGCACGCCGGCCATGTGCGAGGGGGTATCGTCGTACTCACCGAACTCGTTGGGCAGCCCGGCATTCGGGTGCACGCTGACCCGGGTATCCGCCACGCGCGACAGCTCGCGCAGGTAGGGTCGAAGGTCTTCCGCACCCAGGGCGCAGTTCAACCCCACCAGGAACGGGCGCGCATGGCGCACCGAGTTCCACAGGGCCTCCGTGGTCTGGCCCGACAGCGTGCGCCCGGACGCATCGGTAATGGTGCCTGAGATCATGACCGGCGCCGGCTCGCCCAGCTCTTCGGCCAACACATCGATGGCATACAGCGCTGCCTTCGCATTCAGCGTGTCGAAGACAGTTTCGACCAGGATGAAATCAGCCCCACCGTCGACCAGCGCGCGCGCCGCTTCACCGTAGGTGGCCACCAACTCATCGAAGCTGATGTTGCGCATACCCGGATCGTTCACGGCCGGCGAGATCGACGCGGTGCGATTGGTCGGGCCCAGCACGCCGGCCACGAAACGTGGCTGACCGGTTCGCGCCGTGTAGTCGTCGGCCACCTCGCGCGCCACGCGGGCCGCGGCGAGGTTCAGTTCCCGCACGTGATCTTCGAGCCCGTAGTCGGCGAGGGCCGGTGCGGTGGAATTGAAGCTGTTGGTCTCGATGATGTCGGCGCCGGCGGCGAAAAACGCCCCGTGAATCTCGCGAATCACATCGGCCCGGGTCAGGCTCAGGAGGTCGTGGTTGCCCTTCAGATCAGACGGCCAGTCGCGAAACTGATCGCCGCGGTAATCCGCCTCTTCGAGCTGGTAGCCCTGCACCATTGTTCCCATGGCACCGTCCAGGATGACGATGCGCTCGGCAAGCAGCGCCTCGAGGGCTGCGAAGCGTTCGGCCCGCGCGCTCACGCTGCGGATGCTTGCGGGCGCAGGCCCAGCGCATAGCAAATAGCGTAGGTCAGTTCGGCGCGGTTCAGCGTATAAAAATGGAAGTCTTCCACACCTTCACGCTGCAAGGTGGTGACCATTTCAATGGCGGTGTTGGCCGCGATCAACCGGCGCGTCTCGTCATCTTCATCGAGCCCGGCGAAGCGCTCGTGCAACCAGTCGGGAACGGACGCGCCGCACATCCCGGCAAAGCGCAACATCTGCGAGAACTTGTTGATGGGCAGCACGCCGGGAACGATGGGTGCCACGATACCCACCGCCGCGCAACGATCGCGAAAGCGCAGGAAACAGGCCGGGTCGAAGAAGAACTGGCTGATGGCCCGGGTCGCACCGGCATCTAGCTTGCGCTTTAGATTGTCGACATCAAAACCGGCATCACGGGCTTCCGGGTGAACCTCCGGGTAAGCCGCCACGGAAATCTCGAAGTCCGCCACGTCACGCAGGCCTGCTACCAGCTCAGCGGCGTAATGGTAGCCGTCGGGATGCGGCTCGAAGTGCTCCGCGCCTTGCGGCGGATCGCCTCGCAACGCGACGATGTGTCGGATGCCCTCTTTCCAATACTGTTGTGCAATGGCCTGCACTTCGGCTTTGGATGCGCCCACGCAGGTGAGGTGTGGCGCACCGGCCAGGTGCGTCTCCTGGCGGATCCGGCTGACGATGTTGTGCGTGCGATCGCGGGTGGAGCCGTCGGCGCCGTAGGTTACCGACACGAAGGACGGCGCCAACGGTTCCAGCCGCTTGACCGATTGCCACAACTTCTCTTCCATCGCCGGTGATTTCGGCGGAAAGAACTCAAAAGAAACGCGCGGTGCCAGATGCTCAGCCATTGGTGCCCGTCCTCAATGCGGCAGCCACCGGCACGACGGCAACGGCAGCGTAGTCGGGCGCCCGGCCAGGCAGCCAGCCGCGGCCGGTCACACGCATACCCGCGGCCGCCAGCGAGGCATTCAGCTGGTTCTCGACCAGACCCGTTTGCTCAGCGGAAAGTTGGCGCGCAGCCGGTTGTACGCGATCGAGAATCACCAGTCGGGCATCCGGACGCAACACGCGAACAGCCTCGCTCAATGCAACGGGAAGATCGACGCTCGCGCCAAGGACTTCATCCAGTATGACGAGGTCAAAACTCCCATCGGCGAAGGGCAATGCCTGCAGATCCGCGCTGCGTACCGTGCAATTACTGAGTCCTTCAGACTGGGTGCGAGCGCGGGCAAGCAGGCGCATCCGCCGGGCGGTATCCGCACCGGTCACGCTGTCTGCGCGGGCGCTGAGCCACGGCAACAAAGCGCCACCACCACAGCCGACGTCGAGTACATCGCGAAGCTCGAATCCACCCAATAGTTCTTCCAGTGCAGCTTCGATATCTGCAGGCGCGGGACGCGCGCCGGAATGAGCTGCGGCAAGACGCTCCGGACCGCTGAAGGCCGCGCGGCGGCGCACGTGCAACATCTGCTCCAGCGCGTCCGCATCTGCCTGCAGCTGCGCGTCGTCCCGGCCGACTTCTTGTTCCAGCAGGTTCGCGATGCTGTGCGCGAACGGCGCACGGGCCAACCGGTAATAGGTGGACTGCCCGTCGCGAAATCGTTCGACGAGATCGGCCTCGGCCAGCAGGCGCAAGTGGCGCGACACACGCGGCTGGCTCTGCGCCAGGATCGCCTGTAATTCCCCCACCGTCGCCTCGCCCCGGGCCAGCAGCAGCAGCAACCGCACGCGGGTCGGATCCGCGGCGGCCTTCAATCGCGTGACGCTGAGATCCAAGGGCATTGGAGAAATATAAAGAAATCTTTATACTTTTTCCAGCGCCTGGAGCACGCCTTGGGAGCCAGAACAGCTAGCGCAAAAAAAGGGGGATATTGCAGGTAAATGTCGCCAAGTCGCTGAGATTTGGTCCGATCTTGCACAATACGCTTTGTGCTTCACGGGGGTGGCTGGTGAGGGATCTGGGCCGAGAAGCTGTGAGTCGGGGGATTTTGACCCTCTGTCGCGGCTAAAGCCGCTCCCACCCATTCGAAGCAATGGGCAGGTATCGGGCGGCTTCTAGCCCAGTTTCTGGCGCAGGATCTGGTTGACCTGCTGCGGGTTGGCCTTGCCCTGGCTGGCCTTCATTACCTGGCCGACAAAGAAGCCCAGCACTTTCTGGTTACCGTCCTTGTACTGCTGAACCTGCCCGGTATTGGCGGCCAGCACTTCGTCGACGATCGTCTCGATCGCGCCGGTATCGGTGATCTGCTTAAGGCCCTTGCTGTCGATGATCTCGTCGGCGCTGCCCTCGCCCGCCCACATGGCTTCGAACACCTCTTTGGCCAACTTGCCGGAGATGGTGCCGTCCTTGATTCGCAGCAACAGTTCGCCCAGCGCGTGAGGCGCCACGCGGCTGGCATCGATGTCGATGCCGTCGCGGTTCAGGGCTCCGGATAGCTCACCCACCACCCAGTTGGCGGCCAATTTGGGGTCATCCTTGAGCGTGCCCGCCACGGCTTCGAAATAATCGGCCAGCGCGCGGCTGGAAACCAGGATTTCCACATCATCGTCGCGCAGACCGTAATCGCTGAGAAAGCGCGCGCGTTTTGCTGCCGGCAGCTCCGGGAGTTCGTCATGCACTTCCGCAATGAAGGCCTCGTCCAGCACCACGGGCAACAGGTCGGGATCAGGGAAGTAGCGGTAGTCGTTGGCCTCTTCCTTGGTGCGCATCGGCCTGGTCTCGTCGCGGTCCGCGTCATACAGGCGCGTTTCCTGCACGACTTTGCCGCCGCTCTCGAGGAGGTCAATCTGCCGCTCTACCTCGAACTCGATGGCCTTCTCAATGAAGCGGAAGGAATTCAGATTTTTTAGTTCCGCCCGCGTGCCGAGTTCCGCCTGGCCCAGTGGGCGCACCGACACGTTCGCGTCGCAACGGAAAGAGCCTTCCTGCATGTTGCCGTCGCAAATCCCGAGATAACGCACCAGCTGGTGTATCGCCCGCATGTAGGTAACGGCTTCCTGCGGCGAACGCATGTCAGGCTCCGACACGATTTCGAGCAGCGGCGTGCCGGCGCGGTTCAGGTCGATGCCCGTGGCGTCCTGCAGGTTCTCGTGCAGCGACTTGCCCGCATCTTCCTCGAGATGGGCACGCGTAATTCCAACGACTTTCCCGGTGCCGTCCGGCAAGCGTATCTGCAGGCTGCCGGCCTCCACGATGGGCAATTCGTACTGGCTGATCTGGTAGCCCTTCGGCAAATCCGGGTAGAAGTAATTTTTCCGCGCAAAGACCGAGCGGGTCGCTATCCGGGCGCCAATGGCCAGGCCGAACTTCACGGCCAGGCGCACGGCGTCGGCGTTCAGCACCGGCAGCACGCCCGGGTAACCAAGATCTACCAGGTTGGCCTGCGTATTGGGTTCTGCGCCGTAGGCGGTGGGCGAGGCGGAGAAAATCTTGCTGCGCGTGGCGAGCTGGGCGTGGATCTCCAGGCCGATGACCGTTTCCCAGCTCATTGCCCCGCCCCGGGCACCTGCCGGTGCCAGTCCGTCGCCTGCTGGTATTGGTGCGCGAAGTTCAGCACCACCGATTCGCCGAAATGGGGGCCGATGAGTTGCAGGCCCACCGGCAGACCGGCGACAAAGCCGCAGGGAACGGAAATGCCCGGCAGGCCGGCGAGATTCACGCCGATGGTGTAGATATCGTTCAGGTACATCTGTACCGGGTCGTCGGTCTTTTCACCGAGCCGGAACGCGGGCGTGGGCGTGGTCGGCCCGGCAATCAGGTCCACGGTCTCGAAAGCCTTCCGGAAGTCGTCGGCAATCAACTGGCGTGTCTGCTGGGCCTTCAGGTAGTAGGCATCGTAGTAGCCGGCGGACAGCACGTAGGTGCCGGTCATGATGCGGCGTTTCACCTCCGCACCGAATCCCTCCTGCCGTGTCTTTTTGTAGAGTTCTTCCAGCGTTTCGGCGCCGTCGGCGCGGTGGCCGAAACGCACGCCGTCGAAGCGCGACAGGTTCGACGAAGCCTCAGCGGGCGCGACAATGTAGTAAGTGGGTACCGACAACCCCAGGTGCGGCAACGAGACTTCAACAATGCTCGCGCCCAGTTGCTCGAGCTCAGACAACGCGGCGCGAATTGCCTGCTCGCAGCCGGAGTCCAGCCCCGCGTCGAAGAATTCGCTGGGCACACCAATGCGCTTGCCTCTCAAGTCATCGTTCAAAGCGGCCGTGTAGTCCGGGACCGGTGAGTCGGCGCTGGTGGAGTCATGAGGATCGAAGCCCGCCATGGCCTGGAGCACCAGCGCTGCGTCTGCTGCGGACAGCGCGAGCACGCCGGCCTGGTCCAGGCTCGACGCGAAGGCGATCATGCCAAAGCGCGACACCCGGCCATAGGTGGGCTTCAGGCCGGTAATGCCCGTCAGCGCGGCCGGCTGGCGAATCGAACCGCCGGTATCGGTGCCAGTAGCGGCTGGCACCAGGCCCGCGGCCACCGCTGCGGCAGAGCCTCCGGAAGACCCGCCCGGCGTGCGCTCCGTATCCCACGGGTTGCGCACCGCACCGAAATAGCTGGTCTCGTTGGACGAGCCCATCGCGAACTCGTCCATGTTGGTCTTGCCCACCGTAACCAGCCCGGCGTCTTCCAGCCGCGCCACCACGGTGGCGTCGTAGGGTGGCACGAAATTCTCGAGCATTCGTGATCCGCAGGTTGTGGTCACGCCCCGCGTGCAGAAAATGTCCTTGTGGGCGAAGGGTACGCCGGTCAGCGGACCGGCATCGCCTCGCGCCCGGCAGGCATCGGCGGCGTCGGCCGCCGCCAGGGCGCTGTCGGGACACACATTAATAAATGCATTCAGGCCGTCGCCGCCGGCCTGAATGCGCGCCAGCGCGGCGGCGGTCAGTTCGCGGCTGCTGACTTTGCCAGCCTCGAGCTGCTGCGCCAGTTCGACCAGTGTTGGGCGCTGGGCGGTCATCGCAGCTACTCGATGACCTTCGGCACGCGATACAGCCCGTGCACCACGTCTGGCGCGTTTTCCTGGTACAGCTCGCGCCGGTCTGTCTCGGTGGCCTCGTCGGGCCGCAAGCGCTGCCCCATTTCCAGCGGGTGAGCCATGGGCGGGACCCCGGCGGTGTCCACGGCGCCCAGCTGCGCGACCAGGTCGAGGATCCGCGACAGCTTGGCCACGTACTCATCGAGTTCGTCGTCGCTCACCTGGAGCCGCGCGAGGTGCGCGATGTGTTCCACGTCCTGTCGGGAAAGAGACACGGCTTCTGGTCCGTTGGGGCCGCTTGGGAAGGCGGCCAATCATACACGCTGTTGCCCAAATGTCCCCCCGTTGCTACAGTTGCCCGCGTTTTCACGGGTGCTTGTGCGCGCAACACCGGCGGGCGGATGCTCAAAAGGGTTCTCGGGTATTTCTCCAACGATCTGTCTATCGATCTGGGGACTGCCAACACATTAATTTATCTTCGGGGCAGCGGAATCGTCCTCGACGAGCCCTCTGTGGTCGCGATTCGGGAAGAACCGGGGCGCGGCGGCAAGAGCGTCGAGGCCGTGGGCGCCGAGGCCAAGAGCATGCTGGGCCGCACGCCCGGTAATATCACCGCAATCCGGCCGCTGAAAGACGGCGTGATCGCCGATTTCACCGTGACGGAGAAGATGCTCCAGCACTTCATTCGCAAGGCTCACCCCGGCCGCTACTTCCGGCCCAGCCCCCGGGTGCTGATCTGCGTGCCCTATGGCTCCACCCAGGTGGAACGCCGCGCAATCCGCGAATCGGCAGAGGGCGCCGGCGCGCGCAAGGTATTCCTGATCGAAGAGCCCATGGCTGCAGCCATCGGCGCAGGCATGCCGGTGCACGAAGCCAGAGGGTCAATGGTGCTGGACATCGGCGGCGGTACCTCGGAGGTGGCCGTAATTTCCCTGAACGGCATCGTCTACGCAGCCTCCGTGCGCGTGGGCGGGGACCGCTTCGACGAGGCCATCATCAACTACGTGCGCCGCAACTACGGCATCCTGATCGGCGAGGCGACGGCAGAGAGAATCAAGCACGAGATTGGGTCGGCCTACCCGGGTGAAGAGGTCAAGGAAATGTCGGTCAAGGGCCGCAACCTGTCCGAGGGCGTGCCGCGCAGTTTCAGCCTGAACAGCAACGAAATTCTCGAAGCCCTGCAGGAACCGCTGCAGGGCATAGTCGGCGCGGTCAAGGGCGCGCTGGAGCAGACCCCACCGGAACTCGGCGCAGACGTGGCCGAACGCGGTATTGTGCTCACCGGCGGAGGCGCGTTGCTGCGCGACCTCGATAAACTGCTGATGGAAGAGACGGGCCTGCCCGTCGTGGTAGCGGATGACCCGCTGACCTGTGTTGCCAGGGGCGGCGGCCGGGTGCTCGAACTCATGGACGAGCATGGGCCATCGGTGTTCGGCCTCGACTGAGCCCTGCCCGCCAACGGCCTGCATCACTGGCAGCCGGGCCCCGCGGCGGTGAGGCCCCAAAGGCGCTTGATGCATGGCCCTCGGCACACCTGAAAACGACCAGAGAGGGTTCCGCGATCCGGGCTACGGCCTCCGGCTGATCGTCGTTTGCGTGCTGTCCATCGCGCTGATGATCGCCGACAGCCGGGTGAGCCTGATGCAGGATATCCGGCGAGTCCTCGCTGCCAGCGCCTACCCACTGCAGGTGATGATCGACGCGCCGGCCGCATTCGGCCGCTGGCTGGGCGACAGCGCAGCCACCCGCTCGCAGCTGATGACAGAAAACGAATTGCTGCAGAAGACGCGGCTCGAGCAGAGCGCGCGCTTGCAGCGTCTGGCCTCCCTGGAAGCGGAAAACGCGCGGCTGCGGGCACTGCTCGATTCCACCGCCAAGGTGGGCGATCGGGTACTGATCGCCGAAATCATGTCCGTAGACATGAACCCGTTCCGGCACCGGGTGGTCGTGAACAAGGGCAGCCGCGACGGCGCGTTCGTCGGCCAGGCGCTGATCGACGCTGACGGCGTGGTCGGCCAGCTGACCCGGGACCAGGTGTTCTCGGCCGAAGCGATCCTGGTAACCGACATCGATCACGCCGTGCCGGTGGAGATCTTGAGAACCCGCCAGCGCACCATCGCCGTCGGCACCGGTCAGCTCGACCGCCTGTCCTTGCCCTTCCTGCCGCGCAATACCGACATTCAGACCGACGACCTGCTGGTGACATCCGGCCTCGGTGGCACTTTTCCGGCCGGTTATCCCGTGGCTGTGGTCAGCGAAGTGGCCGCTGAGAGCGGCGCCGAGTTTCTGCGCGTCAATGCCACGCCGGCCGCGCAGCTGACCCGGGTACGCGAGGTGTTGCTGATTTTCCCGGGTGCACAAGGGGGTGACGACGCGGACAAGCTGCTGGCGGACAATCTTGCAGCCGCCGCAGAAGGGCAGCAGCTGGACACCGGGCCGGCCGCCCGTCCCATTGGCCAGGCGGCCACCCCATCCGCACCAACCACCCAAACCGGGAGCGAAATCGAAACCGGCGGTCCGGCAGACCCCGAGCCCTCCGCGACGGGAGACGCGCAGTGAGCCGCCGCAGACTCCCGCGCTGGCCCGTCTGGCTGGCCATGGTCGCCGCGGCGGCGCTCATGTCGCTGCCGCTGCCCGACAGCCTAAGCGCGGTCCGGCCCGCCTGGGCCACGCTGGCGGTCATCTACTGGGTCATGATGTGGCCCGGCCGCTTCGGCATCGTGACGGCCTGGCTCATTGGCCTGCTGCTGGACGTGCTGCAGGGCGCCACACTGGGCCAGCATGCCCTGGCCCTGACCGTCGTCGCCTATATCACGCTGCGTTTTCACCTGCAGATTCGAATCTTTCCGCTGTGGCAGCTGACGGCAACCGTGTTTGCGTTGCTATTCCTGGAAGCATTTATCCTGTTCTGGATCGACGGGGTCGCCGGCAATCCGCCGGTGGGCCTGGCCCGCTGGACGCAGGTTGTGACGGGCGCCGTGCTCTGGCCGCCGGTCATGGCTATCATGGACCGCTTGCGGGAACGGCTGGAGCGCCGGGACACCACCTTCGCCTGAGCACACGGATGGCCACTAGTCTGCGGATCAAGGACACCTGGGCCGAACAGCGGCTGTTTTTGCGGCGCGCGGTTCTGGCCGGGCTGCTCGTCTTCGGCCTGAGCAGCGTGGTGGTCGCGCGCCTCGCCCAGCTGCAGATTGCCCAGTACGACTATTTCTCCGCGCAGTCCCAGGGCAACCGCATTCGCGTCCAGCCGGCACCCCCTCAGCGCGGACTGATTTTCGATCGCAACGGCCAGGTGCTGGCCGAAAACGTGCCGAGCTATCAGCTCGAGCTCACGCCCGAGCAGGTGCCGGACGTGGAAGACACGCTGGGGCGCCTCGCGGCGGCGAATCTGATCGAGCCCGACGAGTTGCAGGAAATCCGCGGGCTCATCGCTTCGCACCGCCGCTTTGACGCCGTCGCCATTCGCACGCGCCTGAGTGAAGAGACCGTTGCGCGCTTCGCCGTGCAGCGGCCCCGGTTTCCCGGCGTGGAAATTCGCGCGCGCCTGACACGCGCCTATCCCCTCGGCCCGGCTATTGCCCACGCCATTGGCTATGTCGGCGGCATCAGCGCCCCGGACCGGCGCGAACTGGACCAGGGCGACTACGCCGGGACATCCCTGGTGGGCAAAGTCGGCGTGGAACGCAGTTACGAGGACGTGCTGCACGGTGACGTGGGGCATGCCGAGGTGCTGGTCAACGCCCGTGGTCGGCAGATGCAGGTGCTCAGCGGCGAGGCACCGTTGCCAGGCCGCGACCTGGTGCTGACCCTGGATGCCAAGGTTCAACTGGCGGCGTGGGATGCGCTGGCGGGCCGGCGCGGCGCCGTGGTGGCCATCGATCCGCGCAATGGCGAGGTGCTGGCACTGGTCAGCGCTCCGGCCTATGACCCGAACGCCATCAGCTCCGGCCTCACGCGCAAGGCCTTCCGCGCGCTGCAGGAAGACCCGGACCGGCCGCTGTTCAACCGGGCCCTGCGCGGGGCCTACCCGCCCGGCTCAACCATCAAGCCCATTCTAGGCCTCGCCGGCCTGGATCTGGATGCCTTCGACCCCGACCAGGAAGTTTATTGCGGCGGCTTCTACCAGTTGCCCGGCAAGTCGCACCGCTACCGCGACTGGAAACGCGGTGGCCACGGGCTGGTGGACCTGCACGAGGCCATCGCCCAGTCCTGCGACGTGTATTTCTATGGGCTGGCCACAGAACTCGGCATCAGCCGCATGGCAGAGTTCCTGCGCCGCTTCGGGCTCGGCGCCGCGACCGGCATCGACGTGCCGGGTGAAAAATTCGGCCTGGTGCCGGATCCGGGCTGGAAGCGTGCCGCCTTCTCGCGCCGGGAAGACCAGCCGTGGTACCCGGGTGAAACTGTGATCACCGGTATCGGCCAGGGCTACATGCTGGCCACGCCGCTGCAATTGGCGCATGCCACGGCCACGCTCGCCGCGCGCGGCGAGCGCTACCGACCCACGCTCATGAAGGGTTACCGACTATCCGAAACGGACGCCACCATCGCTGGTACCGGCGAACGCCTGCCACCGGTGGGTGTGGACAACGACAGTGACTGGGACCAGATCATCAGCGCGATGAACGCGGTGTTGCAGGGCGAGCGCGGCACGGCGCGCGCGGTGGGCATGGACGCGCCGTTCACGATGGCCGGCAAGAGCGGCACCGCCCAGGTGTTCAGCGTGGCGCAGGATGAAGAATACGAGTCGGAAGAAATCGAGGAGCGGATGCGCGACCACGCGTTGTTCGTTGCCTTTGCCCCGCTCGAAGCGCCGCGCATCGCCGTGGCCGTGATTATCGAGAACGGGGAAAGCGGCAGCCGGGTCGCCGCGCCGGTGGCGCTGGTGGTCATGGAAACCTACCTGGCGGGGTCGCTGTGAGCGCACTGGCCCACAGCCGGCGCAGCGCCGATGTCCCCGGCCTGGCGCGAATCCTTGCCGGCCTGCACCTGGACACGCTGCTGCTGACCAGCCTGGCGGCGATCATGGCCATTGGCCTGCTCGCGCTGTACAGCTCGGTGGGCCAAAACACGGGGCTGGTGGTCAACCAGGTCACGCGGATGGGCGCGGCGCTCCTGGCCATGGTGGCCCTGGCGCAGGTCGACCCCGCCTGGCTGCGGCGCACCGCACCGTGGGTCTACACCGCCGGCCTGGGGCTGCTGGCCCTGGTCCTGCTGTCCGGTGACGTCGGCAAGGGCGCGCAGCGCTGGCTGGATCTCGGGGTGCGCTTCCAGCCGTCGGAAATCATGAAGCTGGGCGTGCCGATGATGCTCGCGTGGTTGCTCCACGACCGGCCGCTGCCACCGACCTTCGGGATGATTCTTACGTCCCTGGTCCTGGTCCTGTTGCCCGTCGCAATGATTGCGCTGCAACCGGATCTCGGCACCGCAATCATGATTACCGCCAGCGGCGCGGCGGTCATCTTCCTGGCAGGCATCGGCGCCTGGTACATGATCGGTGCTGGCGGCATCGCCCTGGTCTCGCTGCCCGCACTCTGGTACTTCGTGATGCACGAATACCAGAAGAAACGCGTGCTGACATTATTCGACCCGGACAGTGATCCGCTCGGCGCCGGCTACCACATCATCCAGTCGAAGATCGCCATTGGCTCCGGCGGCCTGTTCGGCAAGGGCTGGTTAAACGGAACCCAGGGTCAGCTGGAATTCCTGCCGGAACGCTCCACCGACTTCATCTTCGCGGTCATCGGCGAGGAATTCGGCCTGCTGGGCGCGCTGGCGGTACTGCTGATCTATCTCCTGATCGTCGGTCGGGGCCTCTACATTGCGGCCACTGCCCAGGACACTTTCGGCCGGCTGTTGGCCGGCAGCATCAGCCTGACCTTCTTCTTCTACGCCTTCGTCAATACCGCCATGGTCACCGGGCTGCTGCCGGTGGTGGGCGTCCCGCTGCCGCTGATCAGTTTCGGCGGCACCTCAATGGTGACCCTGCTGGCGGGTTTCGGTATTCTGATGTCTATCCAGACGCACCGGAAGCTCCTGGCGAGATGACACGGATGACGCGAACCGCCTTGTTGGCCTGCCTTTGCCTGTTGCTGAGCGCAGCTCCTGCAGCTGCGCTGGACACCAGCCGCGACGATGTCCAGGCATTCGTCGCCGAGCTGAGCAAGCGGCACGGTTTCGACCGCGGCTACCTGGAGGCTGTGCTGGCTGACAGCCGGGTCCAGCAGAAAATCATTGACGCCCTCGATCGGCCGGCAGAGAAGACCAAGCCGTGGTTCGAGTACCGGCAGATCTTTATTACCGAAAAACGGATCGCCGCCGGCGTCGCCTTTCGCCAGGAGCATGCCGCCCTCCTGGAGCGCGTGTCCCGGGAAACGGGAGTACCCGCCGAAATCATCACCGCAATCATCGGCGTGGAAACCTTCTACGGGCGAATCACCGGAGGCTACCGGGTACTGGACGCCCTTACCACGCAGGGATTCGATTACCCGTCACGGGCCAAATTTGGCCGGTCTCAGCTCGAGCAGTTCTTTCTGCTCCTCAAGGAAGAAGGCTTCGAAGCCGGTGCGCTAAAGGGCTCTTACGCCGGCGCAATGGGGCCGCCGCAATTCATCCCCAGCAGCTACCGCGCTTATGCCGCAGACGGCGATGGCGACGGGCAACGCGACCTGTTGGGCAACTGGAACGACATTATCGCCAGCGTCGCCAACTACTTCGTGGCCCACCGCTGGGCAGCCGGCGAACCCGTGGCCTTTCCCGCGCGGGTCAACGATGCGGCAAGCGCGCCGGTGACCAGCAAGCTGCGGCTCGCCGACACGGTGGAGTCGCTACGCCGCCAGGGCGTGACTACCGATGCAGAACTGGGTGGGCAGACGCCGGCGATGCTGATGCGCTTTGAAGTGGCCGACGGCGACGAGTACTGGCTGGGCCTGCAGAATTTTTACGTGATCACCCGCTACAACCGCAGCCAGATGTACGCGCTGGCGGTCCATCAGCTGGCCAGTGCGCTGGCGGCCGCGGACGCGGCGCCCACGGTGGCGGTATCCGCGCCATGATGCGGCTGGCGACACTGCTGTTGCTGTTTGCAGCGCTGGGCGCCTGCAGCAGCGGGTCGCGCTGGGAAAAATCCGAGCGGCCTGCCGAACCCAGGCCGCCATCGCCTGTGGTGAACGAACCGGGCCAGCCGACCCGCAGTAAGCGCGGCAACCCGGCCTTCTACGAGGTCTATGGCAAGCGCTACTACGTGCAGGCGACCAGCGCCGACTATCGGGAAAAGGGCGTGGCCTCGTGGTACGGCAAGAAGTTTCACGGCCGCCTGACATCCAGCGGTAAGCCGTACGACATGTATGCGATGACGGCGGCGCACAAGACGCTGCCGCTGCCCACCCGCGCGCGAGTGACGAACCTGCAGAACAAGCGCAGCGTCGTGGTCACGGTTAACGACCGGGGACCCTTCGTCCACAACCGCGTGATCGACATGTCTTATGCAGCCGCCCAGCAACTCGGTATGATTCGCGACGGCACCGCAATGGTATTGGTAGAGGCCCTGCCCTTCGACGCGGCCACAGGGCCGGAACCGATCCTCAGCGACCGCGCGCCGGGTATCCCCAGCATGGTGGCCACGGCATCGGCGGCGCCACCGCCGGCCGACCCGGTGATGTACCTGCAGGTGGGCGCTTTTGGCGACGTGGGGAACGCCCAGCGCCTGAAGAATCAGCTGGAAACGGGCGGCATTCAAAATGTCGCGATCTGGCAAGACGGCGCAGCCGATCGGGCCCTGTATCGGGTCAGGCTGGGCCCCATCGCCGACGTAGCGGAGTACGATCAGCTGGTCGAGCGCGTCGCCGCCCTGGATATACGCGATGCGCTGCTGGTGACGGAACAGCCCGGGGGCTGACGGGTCAGGCTGTCTCGGGGAGGCGGCCGGCAATCTATTCGGAGACGGAAATGAATTTTCTCGCACGCGCGTTCCCGCTGCTGGTCCTGGTAATGCCTGCCGGCCTGGTAGCCCAGGTGCCGGAAGCGCCGGAACTGGCGGCCCGCGGTTACGTCCTGGTCGACCACCACAGCGGCAAGGTGCTGGCGGCAAAAAACGACGCGGAACCCCTTGATCCCGCCAGCATCACCAAGCTGATGACCGCCTACGCCGTGTTCAGAGCGTTAAGTGACAGTCAGATCAAGCTGACCGACGAGGTGCCGATTAGCGAAAAGGCGTGGCGCACCCCCGGTTCCCGGATGTTCATCGAAGTGAATACGCGCGTCAGCGTAGAGGACCTGCTGCAGGGCATGATCGTGCAATCGGGCAACGACGCAAGCGTGGCCCTTGCTGAATACATTGCCGGCACCGAAACGGTGTTCGCCCAGCTGATGACGCAGTACGCCCGCGAAATCGGCATGGAGAACACGACTTACCGAAACAGCACCGGCTTACCGGCGGAGGGCCACCAGACCACCGCCGCGGACATCGCTCTCCTGGCCTCCGTGATCGTCCGCGAGTATCCGCAGTATTACGCGTGGTACTCGCAACGCGAGTTCACCTACAACGGCATCACCCAGAAGAACCGCAACGCGCTTTTGTGGCGCGATCCGAGCGTCGACGGCATGAAGACCGGCATGACCGACGCGGCGGGCTACTGTCTCGTGTCTTCTGCCAAGCGGGACGGCATGCGCCTGATCGCCGTGGTGCTGGGCACCAAGAGCCCCACCGCGCGGGCCAACGACTCCCAGGCCTTGCTGAACTATGGTTTCCGGTTTTTCGAGACCCGCCTGCTGTACCCGGCCGGCGACCCCGTCACCGAAGCCAGGGTCTGGAAGGGTGAACAGGACAAAACCGGCCTGGGCACGCGCCAGGACATTTACGTGACGATTCCGCGCGGCACCTATGACCGGCTGGAAGCGCAACTGGATCTGCCCCAGCAGGTCGTGGCGCCCGTCGAGGCCACCGATCAGCTCGGAGTGCTGCGAGTGAGCCTCGCCGACCAGACGCTCGCCGAGGCCAATTTATTCGCGCTGAACGCGGTCCCGGCAGGCTCCATCTGGCAGCGAGCCCGCGACTCGGTGCTGCTCTGGTTCGAGTAAACCCATCAACAATGGCCGACGTGCTGCCCATCGCCTATCTCGACGGCGAGTTCCTGCCCATTGACGAGGCCCGGATCTCGCCCCTCGACCGCGGTTTCCTGTTCGGCGATGCGGTCTATGAAGTGATCCCGGTTTACCACGGGCAGCCCCTGTTGCTGGACGCTCACGTCAGCCGAATGGCAAAGAGTCTGGCTGCGCTAAATATCGAAGACCCGCTGCCGGTAGAAGACTGGCGGGCACTGATTCGTGAACTCGCCCGGCGCAACGGCGGCGGCGACCTCGGCGTATACCTGCAGATCACGCGCGGCAAGACCTCCGGGCGGGATCACGCCTTCCCCGGCCACTCTGTACCCACCGTATTCGGCATGGCCAGCCCCGCGCCGGCGCCGCGGCCCGAAGGCCTGCGGGCCATCACCGTCCCGGACCATCGGTGGGGTCGGTGCGACATCAAGGCCACCGCGCTGCTGGCAAACGTGCTGGCCCGGCAGGCCGCCGCCGAGGCGGGTGCGGACGAAGCCATATTGGTCTGGAACGGCGAAGTCACGGAGGGTGCGGCCAGTTCCGTCATCCTGGTGGAACAGGGCACAATTATCCGGCGCCCGAACAGCGAGGCGATACTGCCCGGCACCACAACCGACCTGGTGTGGGAACTCGGCGCCGAAGCGGGGCTCCAATGCCGGGAAGAAGCTGTCACACCAGAACGGCTGCAGGCGGCCGACGAAGTCTGGCTGACGAGTGCGATGCGGGGCGTTGCTGCCGTCGTGGCAATCAATAACCAGCCGGTGGGCAACGGCCAGCCCGGGCCAGTTTGGAACCGGGTGGCTGCCCGCTTCGAAAGCTTCAAGCATGAACAGTGAATCCGACGACATATTCGAGTTTCCGTGCAGCTTTCCCATCAAGGCTATGGGCCTGGATGCCGAGGGCTTTCCGGCCCATGTCATGGAACTGGTGGCTGCCAGCGCCGGGCCCATTGACCACGAAGATGTCCGAATCCGCCCCAGCCGCGGCGGCCGCTACGTGTCCGTAACCGTCACCTTCCAGGCAAAGAGCCGGAACCAACTCGATGAGATTTACCGCCGACTTACCTCCAGCCAGCGGATCCTTGTCGTCCTCTGACATCCCCGCCACGCGCATCCGCACACTGGGGCGGGCAGATTACGCGGGCACGGTGGCCGCGATGCAGCGCTTTACGGATCAGCGGAACCCGCTGACGCCCGATGAAATCTGGTTCCTGGAGCACCCGCCGGTATTCACGATGGGCCTTAACGCCGCGACAGAACACCTGCTCGCGCCCGGCGATATTCCGGTGGTGCAGACAGATCGCGGCGGGCAGGTGACTTACCACGGGCCCGGGCAACTCGTGGCGTATACGCTGATCGATATCCGTCGGGCCGGGCTTAACGTTCGGCAACTGGTGTCAGCGCTGGAACAGGCCGTGGTCGGATTGCTGGCGAGCTACGGGATAGACGCGTCCTCCCGACCCGACGCGCCGGGCGTCTACGTGGGCGGTGCCAAGATCGCCAGCCTGGGGCTGCGCATAAGAAAAGGCGCCAGTTATCACGGCCTCGCATTAAACGTGGCCATGAACCTGGAGCCTTTTTCGCGAATTAACCCGTGCGGCTTCGAAGCCCTGGCGGTCACCCAGTTGGCAGACCTCGGCGGTCCGCAGGACCCTGAAGAAGTCGCCGGGGCCCTGGGGCCCCGGCTATTGTCTTATCTAGGCTCTTAGCCGATTTTGACGGCTTCCGGGCGCTTCGGGTTGCGGCCGACCCACTTACCGTCTTCGACGACGAGCTGATCGACTTCGCCCCTGCGCAGGTAGCAGTAGGAGCGCTGTGCGGCGTCTTCACCCTTGACGTTCAGCCAGACTTCGTAGTTCGCACCGCGAGACTTGACCTTGGTCAGCTTGCTGAGCGTGCCCTGGCCGACGCTTGCTTCCACCGCGACCTTGCAGGCCTTGATGGCGTCCTGGGCGGGGGCGGCCGTAGCCGTTCCGGAAATCATCAGGCCGGCGGCCACTGTGATCGCTAGCACTTTAACGTTGTTCATACTGAATCCCTCTGATCCGTGTGTTCGATCCCCGGCGTTGGTATGTCCTCATACCTGCCATTACCATCAATTTCGGTGCCAATCCCACGCTGGATTCAGCCTGAACTGAGTTTTTTTGGCCTGCAGGAGCCCGGAATCCCAAGCACCATGCCCAAGCTGACGATCAGGCCCCAGAATCGTGGCGCTGACCTGGTGGCTATCGCAGCTATCAACGCCCAGGTCTTCGACGGCGGCACCCCGGCCTTCCACGAGCTGCGCCAGGCGGCGGTCAACGACGTGCTGTCCCTGGTCGCCGAGCGCGACGGCGAGGTGCTGGGACACATCTTTTTCAGCCCCGTCAGCGTCGATTCGTCCCCCCCGCTGGCGGGCATGGGGCTCGGCGAGCTCGCCGTGCGGCGGGACTGCCAGCGCCAGGGTATTGGCGCTGCCCTCACCCGCGCCGGCCTCAGCGAACTGGCCGCCCGCGGCTGCCCCTACGTGATTGTGATCGGCGTCCCGGCGTATTACCCACGCCTGGGTTTCGAGCCCGGCGCGCAGCACGGCCTTCGCTGCCAGTGGGAGGTGCCCCGGGAAAGTTTCATGGTCCGCGTACTGAACCCCGACGCCATGGTCGGCGTCAGCGGCGTTGCGAGCTATCGCGATGTCTGAGCGCCCAGCGCCCGCTCGAGTTCAGCCAGGCGCCCGGGGGTGCCGACGTCGGTCCACAGCCCGGCGTAGAGTTCGCCGGTGATCCGGCCCTGGCGGGCCGCTTCGATCAGTAAAGGCCCCAGGGGAAACCGGCCAGGCGCCAGATTGGCCACGATATCCGGGTGGATCACCGCGAGACCGGAATAGGTAAACCGCGGCCCTTCGCCGTCGTGGACCCTGCCCGCCGTCAGGGCGAAATCGCCGCCGGGGTGATGTTCTGGGTTTGGCACCAGCACCAGGTGCGCCAGCGCGCCACCTCGGAGCCCCCGCGGCTGGAAGGTGTAGTCGCTGTAGACATCGCCGTTGACCAGCCAGAAAGGCTCAGAACCGAGCAGCGGCAGGGCATGGCGGATCCCGCCGCCGGTTTCCAGGGCCTGCGGGCCCTCATCACTGATGGCTACCCGCAGCCCCCAGCGGCCGCCGTCGCCGACGTAATCGCGAATCTGGCTGCCGTGCCTGGCCACGTTGATCACCACCTCGTCGATCTTCGCCCGGGCCAGGCGCTCAAGGTGATAATCGAGCAAGGCCCGGCCGGCGACCTCGAGAAGCGGCTTCGGCTTGCGGTTGGTCAGCGGCCGCATCCGTTCACCGCGGCCGGCGGCAAGTATCATCGCTTTCATCGGACAGCGGCGGGCGTCACGCGACTCCAGTGTGCAACTATATCGTCTGCGGGCCGTGAAACACTCAATGTTTATTGCATCACGTCAATGGTCGCGGCACCTATATAATCGCAATCTGTTGCGTAGCCACGTCCGGACCTGCCCCTTGCGCCGATCGCCGCTGAGCCTGACGTTTTTTCTTTGCTGCGCGGTCCAGCCCGGCCTGGCGGACGCTCAGGATGGCCGCGTGCTCGACTGGGGTGGCTGCCCGGTGGAACCGCCGCCGCTGCCGTTTACCGGCGAACCGGTGTCCAGCGACGAAATCAGCATCGTCAGCGACCGTGCCGAATATCAGCTCGACGGCAATGCCACCTTCACCGGCGACATCGTGTTACGCAGCGGCAACCGCTACCTGCGCGCGAAGGATGCCAGCTTCGACCAGGCCACCGGTACTTTCGAGATCGCCGGCGAGGCCGAATTCCGCAACGATGAATTCCGCGTCAGCGGCTCCGGCGCGCGCTTCAGCAGGGACGACGGCACGATCGACATTAACGACGCCAGCTTCGACATCTGGAACGTGCCGGCCCGAGGCACGGCCGGCCGGGCGCAAGTGCGCACGTCGGGGCGGCTCAAGCTGGAGGATGTGACCTACACGGCCTGCCCGCCCGGCAGTAACGACTGGCTGCTCAGTGCGTCGAGAATTACCATCGACCAGACCACCGGCGTCGGCCGGGCGAAAAACGCGCGCATGGATGTCGCCGGCGTACCGGTCTTCTGGCTGCCCGTGGTCAGCTACCCGGTTACCGACAAACGCAAGACCGGACTCCTGATACCCGAAATCGGCAACAGTGAACGGCGCGGCGTGGATATCGCCATGCCCTGGTACTGGAACATCGCGCCAAATCACGATGCGACGATCACCCCGCGCCTGATGACCGACCGGGGCCTGCAGATGGGCGGGGAGTTCCGCTTCCTGCGCCCGCGCAGCAACGGCGTGCTGACCGGGGAGTACCTGCGCGACGACGACAAGACCGAGAAAGATCGTGTGCTGCTGGCCATTACCAGCCAGACCTTGCTGCCG
>CAMYJV010000011.1:0-20657 GCA_947258805.1 uncultured Gammaproteobacteria bacterium
GCCTGTTGCAGGACCGCCTGGGCGACGACCGTACCGACACGCGCTTCTTTGCCTTTGCGAATACTGTCTCCGCCCGCAACTACCGGGGCACGAACGAATGCCACGGCTGGCTTGGCCTGCGCTTCCAGGACAAAGTGGGCGGTGCGGCCAACGACATCGTCCTGCATGTCAACATGCTCGATCAGACCAATGTCCGCCAGCAGCGGGCCATGGGCATACTCGGGGTCAACCTGATTCACGCAGCCACGCACGCCATTCGCAGCCTGGACATTTTCCTCACTTCATTGTTCGCAGAACTGTCATTGGACCGGGTGGAGATCGATTTGCTGCATATGTCCGGGCCGGATGTGCCCGCCGAAGATGATCGGGAAGTGGCGCTGCAGCTCGTGCGCCAGGGCCTGGCCCAGGCCGTTTGTCTCTGCGACAAAGGGCGAATGGAGCCACCCAGCGAGGTGATTCGAAAACGCCCCATCGCGATCGCGCGCGGCCTTTATCGGGAGCCGGAACACGTGCACCCGGAAATGCTCCAGGCGGGCATCGATTGCATCGCGGCGGAAACCGCGGCGGACGAGCGGGAGCCCGTGGGCCTGATGGAGCTCAGCGTGAACAACGTGAGCGAGGGCAATGACGTGCCCGACTCTGACTACCTGGCCAGGCTCACGAGCCTGCTCGCACACGGCTTCCCGGTGTTGTTGACCAGGCTCAGGGAAAGCTACAGCGTCACCGAGTACCTCCGGCGCTACTCCGATGCGCCCCTTCGCTACAACCTGGGCGTCTCGTCCCTGGCACTGACCTTTGCCGAGGAGTACTACGCAGAACTGCCGGGCGGATTGCTGGAAGCCACAGGCAAGCTGTTTGCCCACAACGTGAAGGCCTACGGTCACGCGATGGGCGCCCAGGCCTTTCACGATCATCTCAGCACCGCCAGCGTACCCGTGGACCACGTCTGCGCGCCAAAGTCCGACACGGTGACCGTGGAAAATCTCGAGCTGCAGCCGCCGGTGCGTGGCCTCTACCGGTACCTCGTGGAGGCCGGCTGGATCGAGAGTATCTGTTAGACCGGAGAAGCCTGCCGGCGCCGTCGATCAGAAATGCCTCGATTCTCGCAGCTCGCACGGATATACGCGTGGCTACCACCCCCTGTAGCAATGGCCCGGATTCTAACGCCGGGGTAGCGTGGCATCATCAGTCTGGCCATGGGCACCACGAGACCAACAGAACCACGCCGCGTACGCAGCTTCGTGCGTCGCGCCGGGCGTATCACTGCCGGCCAGCAGCGCGCACTGGAGCAATTCTGGCCACGGTGGGGTGTGCCCCAGCCGTTAGACACGCTGAACCTGAACGAGGTATTTGGCCGCGTCGCGCCGCGGGTGATGGAAATTGGCTTTGGTGACGGCGAAGTGCTGCTAAACATGGCGGCCCGGAGTCCGGAGCAGGATTTTCTCGGGGTGGAAGTTCACGAACCCGGCGTCGGCCACTGCCTGCTGGGCATTGAAAAAACCGGGCTGGAAAACATCCGCCTGATTCGAGAAGACGCGATGGTGGTGCTGCAAGACTGGCTCGCGCCGGCCTGCCTCGACCGGGTGAACCTGTTTTTTCCCGACCCGTGGCCGAAAAAGCGCCATCACAAGCGCCGCATCGTGCAGCCGGCTTTCGTCGCCCTCGTGGCCGCCCGGCTGAAGCCGGATGGGCTGCTTCATATGGCGACGGACTGGGCACCGTATGCCGAGCACATGCAAGAGGTCATGGCGGCGAGCCCAGACTTTGCGCGGCTGAGCGAGGGCGGCGACCGCCCGGTCACCAAGTTCGAGCGCCGGGGCGAGGGCCTCGGGCACGAAATCAGGGACTTGCGCTACCGCCGACTGTAACGCGTGACCACGGCTCGCCGGTGCGCTATAAAGGACGCAGCGCTATTACGGGGCGCTGTACTCACTGACCGGACAGACAAACCGATATGGGATGATCTATCCACAGGTGGGAAGCTGGTACCGCCGTCTCGACGGACGTCTTTTCGAGGTCGTGGCGGTAGACGACGAAGAGCTCACGGTTGAACTCCAGTACTTCGACGGCACGATCGGCGAGATGGACTTCGACCTGTGGCACGGGGTGGAACTGGAACCTGCGGCCGCACCGGAAGATTATTCCGGCTCGCTGGACCTGGACCGCCCGGAGCTCAGGGAGTTGCGCGGAGTCGCAGGACTGGGGTGGCACGATCCGATGGAGTTCGTTGACTACCTAGACTGAGTGCGCACCGGCTGCCCGACTGACAGGCGCGCGTTATGCGCGTCGGGATCACTTTGTTCCGGCAGCCGCCCTGATCTGCGCAATGCCATCCTGCAGGGTTGCGGGCGCCCGCACCCGGATTTGACCCCCCTCCACCCGGCACTCCAGCGTCAGCAGCGACTGCCCGGCGCAGGGCCCCACAATGCAGAAACCGCTCTCCGGGTCGAAGAGCGCGCCGTGGGACATACAGCGCAGCACCTGGCCATCTTCGGCAAAGAACTCGTCGGGGAGCATGTCCAGCGGGTGGCTCAAATGGGGACAGATGTTCGCAAAGGCCCGCAACTCTCCGTTGCGCTGCACGACGAAACCGCGAAAGGGCCACGTACCATCGCCCACCTCGAAGCTGCGGGCACCGGGATCATTCAGCCGCGCCAGCTTGCCCACCGTCCACTCGGGCCAGTGGTTCACGACGGCGTTCGCCGCCGGGTGACGGCAATGGCCAGGAACACCGCCGGCAAACCCATGGCGGAGGCGTAAACAAAGAAGCTGAACCAGTCTGTTGCTTCGACAATCTGCCCCGAGAAGCCGCTGAGCAATTTGCCCGGTAAAGTCATCAACGACGAGAACAACGCGTACTGCGTGGCGGTGTAAGCCACGTTGGTCAGGCCCGACAGGTAGGCAATGAATATGGTGCCCGTGAATCCCGCCGCGAGATTGTCAGCACCAATGGTGACAAACAGCAGCCACAGTTTGGGCCCGGCCAGCGCCATCGCCGCGAAGAACAGGTTCGTGACCGCCAGAATAATCGCGCCCACCACCAGCGGACCGTTGAACCCGTAACGGGCCACGGCAATGCCACCGAGGGCCGCGCCGGTCAGGCTGACCACCAGGCCGAAGACCTTGGTGACTGCCGCGATCTGCGTCAGCGTGAAGCCTATGTCGTAGTAGAAGGGATTGGCCATCACCCCCAGCACCATGTCGGTGATGCGGTAGCAGCCGATGAATACCAACAGCAGCAGAGCATTGCGGCCGTTACGCCGAAAGAACTCCGCAAAGGGGCCGATGACCGCCATTGCTAACCAGTTTGCGACGCGGCTGACCGGGACCAGTTCGTCCGTGGCCTCGCTATTGACCTCCGGCTCGTCGATGCACAGCACGGCAACGACGCCAATGGCCATCAACGCGGCCATGGCCTGGTAGGCGGTCTCCCAGTCGAGCCATTCGGCGATCAACAGTGCCCCGGCGCCTGCCGCCAGAATGGCCACCCGGTAGCCCGCCTGGTATGCGGCGGCCATGGCACCCTGCCGGCGCAGTTCCACCGCCTCGATCCGGTAGGCATCGATCGCAATGTCCTGGGTTGCCGACCCGAAGGCGGCAAGCACCGCAAACCAGGCGACCCGGCCCAGGTCAATGGTCGGGTCCGTGGCGGCGACACCCAGCAGGCCGGCAACCACGGCCAGCTGCGAAACCAGCATCCAGCTGCGCCGCCGGCCCAGCGCCGCAGTCAGAACGGGCAGCGGCAAGCGGTCCACCAGGGGCGCCCACAGGAACTTCACGGAATACGCGATCCCCACCCAGGCGAACATGCCGATTTCGGCCATGCCGATTTCGGCCGTGGCGAGAGACAGGGTCAGGGTGCCGGCCACCAGCAAGAACGGCAGCCCGGCCGAGAAACCGAGGAACAGCATCGCGGCCACCCGCGGATGCAGGTAGACCCCCGCGGCCTTCAGCCAGCTGCCGCCGGCATCGCCCTCAGAAGTCATAGTCCATAATCAGCGGCGCGTGATCGGAAAAGCGCTTGGTCTTGTAGATGCGCGTCTTCTTCGCGCTGCCGGCGAGCTGCGGTGACACCACTTGATAGTCGATGCGCCATCCGACGTTCTTCGCCCAGGCACGCCCGCGATTCGACCACCACGTGTACTGGTCGGGCTGCTGGTTCACTTCGCGAAAGGCGTCGACGAAGCCCAGGCCGTCGAAGAGCTCGTCGAGCCACGCCCGCTCTTCGGGCAGAAAACCGGAATTCTTCTGGTTCGAGCGCCAGTTCTTCAGGTCGATCTCTTTGTGGGCGATGTTCCAGTCCCCGCAGATCACGTAGTCGCGGCCGGCGTCCCGCAGCTGCTCCAGGTAAGGCTTGAAGGTGTCCATGAACCGGTACTTAGATGCCTGCCGCGCCTCGTTCGACGAACCCGACGGCACATAGAGTGACACCACGCTTAGCTTGCCGAAGCGAGCCTCGATGTAACGGCCCTCGGCATCAAACTCGTCCACGCCAAAACCGCGAATCACCGCGTCGGGTTCACGGCGGCTGTACAGCGCGACGCCGGCATAACCCTTGCGCTGGCCGCTTTCATACAGGCAGTGCCAGTTGCGCGGAAAGTAACAGCGGTCCGTCAGTTGCTCGACCTGGGCACGGACTTCCTGCAGGCAGATCACGTCGGCCGACTGGCGGGGCAGCCAGTTGAACATGCCCTTGCGGGCCGCGGCACGAATGCCGTTCACGTTCAGCGTGACGATACGCATGAAAGATTTTAGAGTTGCCGGCGGCCCCTGAGAGAAGTGCGATACTCTAACAGCAGCTTGTCACAATCACCGCTGATGCAGTCATACAAGTCTGAATTCATCGACCTGGCCCTGAGTGTGGGTGCCTTGCGTTTCGGCAGCTTTACCCTGAAGTCGGGCCGCGAGAGCCCCTATTTTTTCAACTCGGGGCTGTTCAACACCGGCCGTTCCGCCGCCGCGCTGGGCCGTTTTTATGCCGCCACGGTGCTGGATTCAGGCATCGACTTCGACATCCTTTTCGGGCCAGCCTACAAGGGCATTCCGCTGGTGGCGCTGACGGCCGCCGCGCTGGCCGAGCACCACGACCGCGACGTGCCCTACTGCTTCAACCGCAAGGAAGCGAAAGCCCACGGCGAGGGCGGCGCACTGGTCGGCGCGCCCCTGGCCGGCCGGGCGCTGGTCCTGGATGACGTGATTACGGCCGGGACGGCCATCCGCGAGAGCGTTGAGGTGCTGCAGGCCCACGATGCCGAACTGGCCGGCGTGATTATCGCCCTGGACCGGGAAGAACGCGGAACTGGCCCCAAGTCGGCCGTCCAGGAGGTGCAGGACGGCCTGGGAGCGCCCGTGGGTAGTATTGTCGGTATGCGTGACCTGATCGAACATCTGCGCGGCCACCCGGAACTGGGCGCCCATCTCCCGCAGATGGAGGCCTACCGGCGGGAGTACGGGGTCTGAGCAAGGTGGCACCAGTTCACGGTTTAGGGCCCGGCCCGCGTGTCATAATCGGGGCGCTAATAGCGGGGCGCAACGACGATGGCTGACAGGTGGCAGATCCTCGTAGCGGCATTGGCCGTATTCACTGCGCTGGGCGCGCAGGCCGAGGGAAGCAAAGTTTATCGCTGGGTGGACGACCAGGGGGTCGTGCACTTCGGCGACAGCGTACCGCCCGAACACGCGGTGCACGACCGCGCGGTGCTGAACGACTATGGCATCGCCGTGGAGACCGAAGAAGGCGCGATGACAGCCGAGGAACGCGCCGACAAACAAGCGGCACAGCAAGCGGCCGACGCGCTCAAGCAACGCCATGAAGCCATCCGGGCCCGCGACGAGACCCTGCTCGACACCTACCTCAGCGTGCAGGAAATCGAGTCTCTGCGCGATCGTCGTGCGGAAATGCTCGATGGCCAGATTCATTACACCGCGTTGTACCTGGACGCGCTGCGCGACAAGCTGGAACGCCTGCAAGTAGACGCCTCTCGCTTCCGGCCCTACAGCTCAGACCCCGAAGCCCCGCCAATTCACGAGAACCTGGCCGAAGAGCTGTCTGACACCCTCGATTCCATCATCCGCTACGAAAAGACACTGGCGGCGGCGCGCAGTCGCAAGGTGCAGCTGGTGGCGAAATTCGACGAGGATATCGACCGCTTCAAGGAATTGAAGGGCAGCCCGTAGGCTGTCAGCGCCCGGTGTGGCCGAACCCGCCGGCGCCCCGTTCGCTGCTGGAAAATCCCGACACTACGTCAAACTCCACCTGCACCACGGGCACGATCACCAGCTGAGCCAACCGCAAACCGGGCTCTATCTCGAAGGGCTCCGTGCCGCGATTCCAGCACGACACCAGGATTTCACCCTGGTAGTCAGAGTCGATGAGCCCGACGAGGTTGCCGAGCACGATGCCGTGTTTGTGCCCAAGACCAGAGCGCGGCAGGATCGTCGCTGCCAGCCCGGGGTCTTCCAGGTGCAGCGCAATGCCGGTGGGAATCAACTCCGTGGCGCCGGGCATCACGGTCAGCGATTCATCGACGCAGGCGCGCAGGTCAATTCCGGCGGAGCCCGGCGTGGCGTAATGGGGCAGCGGGAACTCGCGCCCGATGCGTTCGTCCAGGATTCGCAGCGGAATCTTCGGGCGGGCCGTCATGCCCTGATCAGGACGCGGTGGGCTGACGCAGCGGCGTCGGTGCTTTCGTCACCGCCAGGTAGCGGCTGGCAATCAGCGCAACGATTCGGGCTGCGAGCTCAGCCTTGGACATGTCGGGCAGCGACTGCTCGCCGTCGCCCCAAAGCACCAGCGCGCTGTTGTGATCGCAGTCGAAACCAAGCTTCTCGCCCACGAGATTAGCGATGATCATGTCCAGCGCCTTGCCTTCGAGTTTGGCACGCGCATGTGCTTCGAGCTCCCGGGTTTCTGCGGCGAAGCCCACGGTAAAGGGCCGCGCCGGCAGCGCCGCCACTTCAGCAAGCACGTCGGCAGACTTGACCATGTCCAGCGACAGGGTATCGCTGTGCTTCTTGATCTTGTGCGCAGCCACCTGCTGCGGCCGGTAATCGGAAATGGCCGCGGCGCCGATATAAATATCGGCCTGGCCGGCGCGGGTGAGCGTAGCCTCGCGCATGTCGGCCGCCGTCTCGACATCGATCCGTTCCACGCCCCGCGGCGTGGCAAGGCTCACCGGGCCCGCCACCAGCGTGACCTGCGCGCCGGCGGCCGCCGCAGCCTGCGCCACCGCGAAACCCATCTTGCCGGAACTGCGGTTGCTCACGAAGCGCACCGGGTCGATGGGTTCGCGGGTAGGTCCGGCGGTAATCAGCACCCGCGAACCGGCCAGCGGCCCGGCCTTCACGCCAATGGCGTCCAGCACGGCGGCAACAATGCTATCTGGCTCGACCATCCGGCCCGGGCCAACGTCGCCGCAGGCCTGTTCACCGTCGGCCGGACCAATAAAACGCACCCCGCGCTCGAGCAGCAGCGCGTGATTGGCGCGCACGGCCGGGTGGCGCCACATGGCCTGGTTCATGGCCGGGGCGAGAAATACCGGCGCATCGCTCGCCAGGCACAAGGTTGTCAGCAGGTTGCCCGCAGCCCCGGTGGCCAGCTGGGCCATCAAGTGGGCAGTGGCCGGGGCAATCAGGATCCGGTCGGCCCAGCGGGCCAGTTCGATATGACCCATGGCCGCCTCCGCCTGTTCGTCCCACAACTCGCCGCGCACGCTCCGGCCCGATACGGCCTGGAAAACCGTGGGTGAGACCAGGCGCTCGGCGCTCGGTGTCATGACCACCTGCACCTCGGCGCCCCGGTCGAGCAGGCGCCGCACGATGTCCGGGCTCTTGTAGGCCGCGATGCCGCCGGTCACGCCCAGCAGCACCCGGGGATTGTCTGCGGTGCTCATCTGCCTGCCCCGAATTGCTTCGTTGATAGCTTAGCCCAAGGGCGGGCCAATGGCCGTGCTTTATGCCCGCATGCGCGGCTTTCGAGCCTTGGCCAGGCTCCCGCTTCGGCCGAGACTGGGGCCATGCAGAACCAGCGCATCAAACACTGGCCCGCCGGCGAGCGGCCGCGGGAGCGGCTTCGACACGCCGGGCCCGGGGGCCTCTCCGATGCCGAGCTGCTGGCCGTCTTGCTGGGCCGGGGCACCAATGGCATGTCTGCCGTGGACCTCGGCCGGCTGCTGCTGAGCCGGTTCGGCGGCATGCGGGGCCTGCTGAACGCCGCAACGCAACAACTGGAGGCCGTGCGGGGCATCGGGCCCGGCCGCGCCGCGTTGCTGGTGGCCGTTCGCGAGTGCTGCAACCGCTATATGCAAGAGAAGCTGGCGCCCGGCCGGGCCACCGGCGCGCCGGCCGACAGCCGCCAGTTCCTGCTGGCCCGCCTCAGGGACCGGCCCCACGAGGTCTTCTGCTGCCTGTTCCTGGACAACCGCCATCGGGTGCTGGCCTTCGACGAGCTGTTTCGCGGCACCATCGATAACACGGCGGTATATCCCCGCGAGGTGGTCAAACAGGCCCTGGCCCGCAACGCCGCGGCCGTGATCCTGGCCCACAACCACCCCTCCGGCGTGGCCGAGCCCAGCGACGCCGACCGCCTGATTACCCGCCGGATTCGTGACGCGCTGGACCTGGTAGATATCCGCCTGCTCGACCATTTCGTGGTGGGTGACGGCAGCTGCGTGTCGCTGGCCAGTCGCGGACTCGTCTGAAACCCGGCCGTCGCCTTGCCTGCTGTCCGCGGGGCTGGTATAAAAGCGCTCCGCTGGCGGCCCGCGCGTTAGCAACTCACTGATTTAACGAAGGTTCGCCATGTCACGCGTCTGCCAGGTCACCGGTAAGCGGCCCGCTTCCGGCAACAATGTTTCTCACGCGAATAATAAGACGCGGCGTCGCTTCCTGCCGAACCTGCACACGCACCGCTTCTGGCTGGAAAGCGAGCAGCGCTACGTGAAGCTGAAGGTGTCGACCAAGGGTCTGCGCACCATCGACAAACGCGGCATCGAGACGGTGGTCGCCGAACTGCGCGCGAAGGGCGAGCGCATCTAGGCACAACGGAGCAACGACATGGCCAAGAAAGGCAACCGCGACAAGATCAAGCTGGTGTCCAGTGCGGGCACCGGGCACTACTACACGACCACGAAGAACAAGAAGACCCATCCCGAAAAGATGGAAGTGAGCAAGTACGATCCCACGATTCGCAAGCACGTGGCTTACAAGGAATCGAAGATCAAGTAGTGTCGGGATGTGGGAGCGGCTTCAGCCGCGATCCGTGTGCACAAGAACCCGCCGAATGGCGGGTTTTTTGTAGCCGAGACATCCAAGCTGCCAAGAGCAGCTCAAGCTGTGAACACCGCGATTGACTGCGCCAGCGATGGTCTTGCGTTCATCGCCGCGCCCTGCTGTTCCGCGTGCGGGCCGCGACAGCTGAGCTGCACTGCCGTCTAGGAAGACGGCTCTTACGTTCCGCTCAGCAGTCCCGGCCCACCCGCTCACCCCGGTGGCTTTCTAGCGCGTGACGAATCGCAAAATATTTGCAGAAGAACGCCGGCCGGCAGGTTCTTCCTGATGCAAGGCAGGGGGGTTATCAGACGGGGATTTTACCCGGTAGGAGCGGCTTTAGCCGCGACATCGGCAGAATAATGCGCCGCCGTCAGCCGAGGAATCGCGGCTAAAGCCGCTCCTACCGGGGCCGCAGGTATCACTTACCGATTTTTATGCCGCCTGCGGCACGTATCCGCGCAAGTGCGCGGAGAACTCCTGCAAGGCCCGGATGCCGCTGGCTTCGGCGCGATCGCACCAGTCGCGCAGGCGCTTGACCAGCGCGTCGTTGCTGACGTTGGCCTGTTCCCACAGGGCCTGCAGCTGCTGGCGATAATCGTTGACCGTGCGCAGCGCTGCGTTGTCCGCCAGCAGTTTTCTGCGGCGGGCGATGGCAGACTCGTCCAGCAACTGCGGGCGCCGCAGCAGGGCCTTGCGAGCCTGGCGCATGGCGCTGCTCAGGCGGTTGGCGCGAAACTCACGGCGCAATACCGGTAGCGTTACCTGCCGCGAGAAATCGCGGAACACGTGCATGCGATTTTGCAACACCGCCTTCACCGTCTCCACGTCCACGGTGCGCGGCGCGGGTACCACCTTCGGCGTCGGCGCCACGCGGCGCACCTTGCAAAGACCGAGGGCGCGGAACACGGTGATATAGAACCAGCCGATGTCGAACTCCCACCAGCGCACCGAGAACTTTGCGGAAGTCGGGAATGCGTGGTGGTTGTTGTGCAGCTCTTCACCGCCGATCAGCAAGGCGATGGGCGTCAGGTTCGTGGATGCATCGTCGGGCTCGAAATTGCGGTACCCGCGGGCATGGCCCAGGCCGTTGATCACGCCGGCGGCGAAGACCGGCTGCGACATCATCTGGATGGCCCAGATCGTAATGCCCGCCACGCCGAACAGCGCGAGATCGATGATGGCCATGCTCACCAGGCCTGCGTTCTTGTAGCGCTCGTATACGTTGCGCTCGAGCCAGTCGTCGGGACAACCGCGACCGTATTTCTCCAGGGTCGCGGGATTATTGGCTTCCGCACGGTAGAGCTCGGCGCCCTCGGCCAGTACCTTGCGCAGCCCGAAGACCACCGGGCTGTGCGGGTCGCCCTCGCGCTCGACCATCGCGTGATGTTTGCGGTGCACCGCCACCCAGTCGCGGGTGATCTGGCCAGAGGTCATCCAGACCCAGAGGCGGAAGAAATGGCGCAGCAGCGGATGCAGATCGATGGAGCGATGGGCCTGATCACGATGCAGATACAGGGTGACGGCCATCATGGAAATCTGCACCATCACGAAGGCCACGGCCACGTAACCCCAGAAGTTCAGATTCCAAAGCCCAAACAGGTAATTCTCCATCTCTTGCAACGCTCCGGCACTCAGTGGCGAGCCAATATAACGAAAGCCCGGAGGCCCCGAAAGTCGAGCTTCCGGACTTTTACCCACAGGAACTGCTAACTGCATCCCAATGCCAGAACTGCCCGAAGTCGAAACCACCCGCCGGGGCATCGCACCGGCCCTGGTAGGCCAGCGGATCCGCCGCCTGGTGGTCCGCGACCGGCGGCTGCGCTGGCCGGTGCCCGCCGGGCTGGAGCAGCGGCTGGCGGGTGCCGAGATCGAGGCCGTGGACCGCCGGGCCAAGTACTTGCTGCTCCGGAGCAGCCGGGGCACGGCCCTGCTACATCTGGGCATGTCAGGCAGCCTGCGCCTGGTCTGCGACGGTGCGCCCCCGCAGCTGCACGACCACTACGACCTTGAACTGGCGGATGGGCCGGTGCTCCGGTTCCACGACCCGCGGCGCTTCGGCAGCCTGCTGTGGGCCGGGGACGACCCGGGCGCCCACCCGCTGCTGCGCGACCTCGGGCCGGAACCCCTGGGCGACGAATTCCACGGTGAGTACCTGTACCGCGTGAGCCGCGGCCGGCGACTGGCGATTAAGCCGCACCTGATGAACGCCCACATCGTCGTCGGGGTCGGCAATATCTACGCCAGCGAAGCGCTGTTTCGCGCCGGCGTGCACCCGAAGCGGCGTGCCGGACGAATTGCGCGGCCACGCTGCGACGCCATTGCCGACAGCGTCAAGGCGGTGCTGCGGGAATCCATTCGGGTCGGCGGCACCACGCTGCGCGATTTTCACGGCGGCGACGGCAGGCCGGGGTATTTCACGCAGGAATTACGTGTCTATGATCGTGAAGGCGAGGCCTGCGTGCGTTGCGGCGCACCCATCCGCCACGCCGTGCTCGGTCAGCGGGCTACCTATTACTGCCTGACCTGCCAGACCTGAAATCGTCAGTAAACGCGCACGTTCTCCGTTTCGACGGCCCCGCGCGGATCTGTGGCGGCTTCCACCTGGCCACTCGCCCGGTCCCAAATCACCACGTTCATGTTGCCGTAGCTCCGCGGTGTGACCGACACCTCGTGGCCGCGCCGTTCCAGCTCGATCTGTTCATCGGCGGTCAGGGCATCGGTCTCCGCGGTGATCTTGTCCGGGTAGTACTGATGGTGAAAGCGCTTCAGGGTCACCATTTCCTGCGCCGTCGCACCGTCCATCCAGGCCATCGACGACAACAACACCATAGTGATGATGCGGCTGCCGCCCGGTGTACCGAGAACCGCGACACCGCGCTCGGATTCGAGAAAGGTCGGCGTCATGCTCGACAGCGGCCGCTTGCCCGGAGCCACCATGTTGGCGTCGGCTCCAATGAGCTCAAAACCGTTGGGCACGCCCGCGGCCATGGCGAAGTCGTCCATCTCGTTGTTCAGAATCACGCCGGTGCCGGGCGGCATGAATCCGGCGCCATACCAGCCGTTGATGGTCAGCGTGGCCGCCACGCGATTACCGGCTGCGTCCATCAGGGAAAAGTGCGTGGTCTGAGGTCGCTCCGCGCCGGCCGGCCACAACCCTGGCAATGTGACCGACGGCGTGGCCTGGTCCATCCGGATCGACGCGCGCAAACCGGCTGCGTAAAACGGGTGCACCAGGCGTTGCCGGGGAATCTCTACAAAGTCCGGATCGCCGAGGTAGATGGCGCGATCGCGATAGGCCCGGCGCATACTTTCCACCAGCAGGTGTTTGCGGTCGACATCAGTGAGGGTGGCGCGGTCGTAGCCCGCCATGACGTTCAGGATTGTGGCCAGGGCGATCCCGCCGGAAGACGGTGGCGGCGCGGTGACGATGCGCACGCCGCGGTACTCGGTGAAGAGCGGTTCGCGCTCCACGACCCGGTAAGCCGCGAGGTCGTTGAGGGTCCAGTTGCCGCCCGCGGCCTGCACCCCGGCAACCAGCCTTTGCGCGGTTTCGCCGCGGTAGTAACCGGCCACACCGTCAGCTGCGAAACGTTGCAGGGTGTCGGCGAGGTCTGGCTGCCGAATCACCTCTCCGGCGTCCGGCGGTGCGCCGTCAGCGTAAAACACCTCGCCAAAGGCCGGCCACTGCGCCGCGGTCTTCTGCCTGAAGCGCAGGCCCAGCAGCATGCGTCGGTAGGCCGGAAAGCCTTCCTGTGCCAAGCGGACAGCCGGCGCAACAGACTGCGCCAGCGGCAGGCGGCCATAGCGACTGGCCAGGTGCGCGAATCCGGCCGGTTCGCCGGGAATGCCGGCCGCCAGCGGGCCGTTCAGCGACGCGCCGCGCCGTGGCGTGCCCGCCGCATCCAGGTAGGTGGCCGGCGTCGCCGCTGCCGGCGCCACCTCGCGGGCGTCCACAAATACGTAGCGGTCTTCGGCCGCAATGTAGAGCAGGAAAAAGCCCCCGCCGCCCAGGCCGGAAGACTGTGGTTCGACCACCGCCAGCGCCGCGGCGACAGCCACGGCCGCATCAAACGCGTTGCCGCCGGCGGCCAGCATTTCATGCCCGGCGGCGGTCGCCAGCGGGTGCGCGCTGGCAATTGCGGCGCGGGGTATTTCGCGCGCGGAGACGCTGACAGCGACCAGCAGGGTTGCCGCCAGCCACCATCCCCTGGAGCGGATCAATGCAAACGGTCGCACGGGATCAGAAGCCAAAATGCTCGTTGAGCGCTGTCTGCACGACCGGGTGCACGAAACGACTGACATCACCACCCAGGGCCGCCACCTCGCGAACCAGCGTAGATGAAATGAACGTGTACTCGGCCTCGGGGCACAGGAACACGGTCTCGACATCCGGGCGCAGAGAGCGGTTCATGCTCGACAGCTGGAACTCATACTCAAAGTCCGACACCGCGCGCAGGCCCCGGACGACGGCGAGCAGCTCGTGACTGCGCGCAAAATCCACGGTCAGCCCCTCGTAAGAATCCACACTGACGTTGGGAATGTCGGACAGGACCTCAGAGGCCATGCGCGTGCGCTCGTTCAGGCTGAACATCGTCTTCTTGTGCGGGCTGGCAGCCACTGCGACGACGACGTGATCGAAAACGCGTGCGGCCCGGCGCACCAGTTCGTGATGGCCGTTGGTGATCGGGTCAAACGTCCCCGGGTACATGGCGCCTGTCGGCATCCCTTCAACCTCGCTTCGCCAGCGCGAACCGGACCTGGCCCGCCGTCTTGTCACGCAACAGCTGCCAGCCCGGCGGCAAATCCGGCGCCGCCTGCTTGCGGTTCCATTCGAGGTAGATCCGCGCCTCTGGCGCCAGCCAGCCCCGGTCCAGCAGTGTACACAAGTTGGTCAGCGGGGTTCCGTAGGGCGGATCGAGGAACACCACGTCGCAGACAACAGGCGCGCCCTTGAGGAAGGCTTCGGCGTCTGCGGTCACCACCCGTCCGCCGGGCGCCGCCAGTGCTTCGAGATGTGTGTGGATTTGCCGCGCGATATCATCCGCACGTTCGACGAACACTACCTCGCTGGCCCCTCGCGACAGGGCTTCGATGCCCAGCGCACCGGTGCCAGCGTACAGGTCCAGGCAGCGCGCGCCCGGCAACAGCGGCGCCAGCCAGTTGAACAACGTCTCGCGAACCCGGTCCGGTGTCGGGCGGGTCGCGGCGGAATCAGCCACTGCCAGCCGCCTGCCGCGCCAACGCCCGCCAATGATCCGCACGCTGCCCGGGCGCGCCGTTCGTCTGTCCTTCCCCGCCATGGGCACATTCTCGCCCATCGCACGTTGGCCGCGCACGGAGGCTGCACGGCGAGGTCGCCGGTGTTTTCCATTACCATGCGCGCCATGCAGAACCCGGACGAGCAGAAACCACGCGGCGGATTCTTAAAGCGGCTGCGCGAACGCATCAACGGAGGCCGCGGCTTGGGCCTGACGCTCGGCCTGGCCGGCCGCAAGCTCGACGCCGAGCTGGCCGAAGAACTGGAAACCCGGCTGCTGATGGCCGACGTGGGCGTCGATGCCGCAGACCAGATCCTGGGCGCCCTGCGCAAGAAGCTGGGCAAGGCCGCCATCGACAGCGACGCGCAGGTGCGGGGGCTGTTGCGCGACGTGGTGGCGGACATGCTGCGCGGTCACGCGCAGCCGCTGCGCGTCGATTTGAGCGCCCAACCCTATGTAGTCCTGGTGGTGGGTGTGAACGGGTCCGGCAAAACCACCACCATCGGCAAGCTGGCCAAGCGCCTGCAAGACGAGGGGCACTCGGTGATGCTGGCCGCCGGCGACACTTTCCGCGCCGCCGCCATCGAGCAGCTGCAGGCCTGGGGCGAGCGCAACGACGTGCCCGTGGTCGCCCAGCACCCCGGGGCAGATCCGGCAGCCGTGATCTACGACGCGTGCGAAGCGGCCCGGGCGCGCGGGATAGACGTCCTGCTTGCAGACACAGCGGGCCGCCTGCAGAACAAGGCGGGGCTGATGGCGGAGCTGGAAAAAGTGGTGCGCATTGCCGGCAAACTCGACCCGTCGGCGCCCCACGAGAAAATGCTGGTGCTCGATGCCAGCCTGGGGCAAAACGCCATCAGCCAGGCCGTGGAGTTTCATAATGCCGTCGGTCTCACCGGCATCACGATGACCAAGCTGGACGGCGGCGCGAAAGGCGGCGTGCTGGTGTCGCTGGCGGCCCGCCTGGACCTGCCGTTCCGGTTTATCGGCATCGGTGAACAGGCCGACGATATGGACGTGTTCGACGCCGACGCCTTCGCCGCGGCGCTCGTCGGCGTGGAACCCGCGTGATTCGTTTCGACAATGTCACCAAACGCTACGCGGGCGGGCGCGATGGCCTGAGTGAGGTCAGCCTGGATGTAGCTGCGGGTGAGCTGGTGTTTCTGACCGGCCATTCCGGCGCCGGCAAGACCACGCTGTTGAAACTGCTTGCGCTGATCGAACGCCCGACGCGCGGCCAGGTGCTGGTGAAAGGCCGCAACATTGGGCGGCTCCCTGCACGGGCGATACCCAAACACCGCCGCAGCATCGGCATGGTCTTCCAGGACCACAAGCTGCTGCCGGAACGCACCGTCTTCGAAAATGTGTCGCTGCCCCTGATCATCGACGGCATGGCCCGGCGCGAGATTGCCCGCCGGGTGCGTGCCGCCCTGGATCAGGTAGGCCTGCTCGGCCGCGAGTCGGCGCGCCCGGACGCGCTGTCTACCGGTGAACAGCAGCGTGTTGGTATCGCGCGTGCCGTCGTCAGCCGCCCCGGCCTGCTGATTGCGGACGAACCCACCGGCAACCTCGACCCGGCGCTGTCGCTGGAAATCATGACGCTGTTCAAACGTCTGAACGCGGTGGGCGTGACCATGCTGATCGCAACGCACGACCTGGCATTGCTCGACCTGGTGGGCGGCCGGCGCGTCGTCCTGGCCGAAGGCCGCATCAGCGGCGGGAGTGGCTAGCCCGTGCGCCAGTGGCTCACTCGTCACGCACAGAACTGCATCGCGTCCGCTGGCCGCCTGGTCGCCCGTCCCGGTGGCAGCCTGTTGACCATCGGCGTCATTGGGGTTGCGCTGGCGCTGCCGGCGGGTCTCAACGTGCTAATCCGCAACGGCGAAGCGCTGGCCGGCGGCTGGGAAAGCGTGCGCGACTTTTCTATCTACCTGCAGCCCGGCGCGGAACTGAGCGCGGCGCAGTCCATTGCCACGGAACTGCAAGCGAACAAAAATATTGACGCTGTCGAAGTCGTCACGGCCGACGCAGCCCTCGACGACCTGCGCGACTCGGGCGGTTTTGCCGGCGTGCTGGATAGTCTGGACAACAATCCGCTACCGCACACGCTGGTCGTCCGGCCGGCGGCCGACGCGCCGGCGAACACACTGCAGCAGCTGGCCGGTGAGTTGGGCAAACGGGCCATCGTGGACCAGGTCAGGCTCGACACCGACTGGGTCGCGCGACTGAACGCCCTGCTCGACCTCGCGCGGCGTGGTATCTGGCTGGCCGCTGGCCTGCTGGTGGGCGCGGTCATCGTGATCGTAGGCAATACGATCCGGCTGGACATTGAAAACCAGCGCGCCGAGATCGAGGTGGCGAAACTGCTCGGCGCCACCGATGCCTTCGTGCGGCGACCCTTCCTGTACACCGGTTTCTGGTACGGTCTGACGGGTGGCCTGGTCGCGCTGGCCGTGGTTGCGGCCGGCCTGGCGTTACTCGGGGGTCCGGTGGCCGAACTCAGCGCCCTGTACGGCGGCAGTTTCCGGCTGCTGGGGCTGGACGGCCCCAGCGGGCTGGCCGTGGTGGGCGGGGGCCTGTTGGCGGGCCTGGGGGGCGCGTGGATAGCCGTGGCCAGGCACCTCGCAGCCATCCAGCCAAAAGTCTAAGCTATTGTAATTATTAATATTATTGACGCTGCCAGCGTGGAACTCCAGCGCGATTTAGCACTCTAAGGACCCGAGTGCTAAAATCTCAGCACCCAAGGAGGAGCGCCCCTGATGACCGCTGCTATTGCCCCCCTGAACCACGATCTGATGCTGGCCGGACCCGTCGGCAGCCTGGACAGTTATATCCAGGCGGCGAACAAAGTCCCGGTCCTGAGTGCCGCTGAAGAGCAGGCCCTCGCGCGCCGCTTTCGTGAAGATGAAGACCTCGACGCCGCTCGCGAACTGGTGGTCTCGCAGCTGCGGTTTGTCGTGCACATCGCCCGCGGGTATCTCGGCTACGGCCTGCCGCTGGGCGACCTGATCCAGGAAGGCAACGTGGGGCTCATGAAAGCTGTGAAGCGCTTCGACCCCGATGTCGGCGTGCGCCTTGTGTCGTTTGCGGTGCACTGGATCCGTGCCGAAATTCACGAATATGTGCTGCGCAACTGGCGGCAGGTGAAAATTGCGACTACGAAGGCCCAGCGCAAACTGTTTTTCAACCTCCGCAAGGCGAAGAAACACCTGGGCTGGCTGAGCCGCGACGAAACCGAAGCGGTCGCCAGAGACCTTGGCGTGAAACCGGAAGAAGTGACTGCGATGGAACAGCGGCTTTCCAGCTTCGACGTGGCCTTCGACCCGGCGCCCGGCGCCGACGATGAAGAGTCTTTCGCGCCGGCACACTACCTGGAAAGCAGCGATGCAGACCCGGCCAAGCTGGTGGAAGCCAACGACTGGCAGGAACAGAGCAACCTGGATCTCGCTGATGCGCTGACGGAACTCGACGATCGTAGTCGAGATATTCTCGCGTCGCGCTGGCTGGCCGAAGACAAAGCCACCCTGCAGGTGCTGGCTGACCGCTACGGCGTGTCCGCCGAACGCATTCGCCAGCTGGAAAGCCAGGCCCTGGGCAAACTGCGCACCCAGCTGACTGCCTGAGCCCCGCGCTGCCGCGTCGACGTCCACGGGGCACCTTACAACGTTATAGTGTCTTCCCGGCCGGGGCCTGTAACCCCGGCCGCTTAGCGCACGTTCCGGCGCGCGCCGGGCACCAGGGCGTTTTCCAGACGGGGAGACATCATGCGATTCATACTTCCGACGGCGCTAGGCATGCTGCTGTTCGCCGCAGGGCCGCTGCCGGCCGGCGATCTTTATACCGGCGGTCGGCTGTTCGATAACTGGTATGCAGAGATTGAAGCGGACTTCGTGCCCGACAATCCTGACACCCCGGAACTCGACGGACGGGGTGGCCCCAACGGCAACGGCACGCTCAATGATGCGAACGGCCAGGCTATCCCGAACACCGGCCACGGCTACCGGCTCAAGAACCTCCTTGGCTGGGACCTGCGCGGCAACGCCGGCATCTACGGCGCGGATTACCAGGCGAAAGCTTTCATACTCGCCAACGGGCCGCTGAACGACGGCAGTGGCCGCGCCGACTGGGTGCTGCGGCTGGCCCGGGGCGGTCAGGGCGTGCCCGTCTACCAGGACGTGCTCAGCTTTGCGCAAATCGGCAGCATCATTGATTTCATGTTCGCCGTGCGTAACGGCACGCTGCCGCACCCGGACACGCTCTGGCAGTTGTCCACGCAAGCGCCGAAGGGCTTCGTGATGAATACCGGTGGCGATGCGGAGCGCGGCCGGCGTTTTTATGCAGCGCAGTGCGCGTACTGCCACGGTGATGACGCCACCGCGATACTGTTCGATGACGGCACCCAGTCTCTTGGACAACACAGCCGCTACTACGGCTACGCAATCGCCATGAAGTCCCTGTCTGGTGACCCGGGCTCCGACATGGGCCCCCAGCTGCCCGCGTGGTTGAGTCCGGCGGAGCAGAGCCAATTACTGCTGGACCTGGTCGCTGCGCTCTGCGACCGTGAGCGCTTCGGCGTCGGCGCGGCCACCGAGCCGGATGTGCCCGACGGCGACCCGCGCTGCGGAGCCTACCTGCGCTGAAGAAGGCTCCCGCGCTTAGTTTGTCACCGGGACGATCGTGATCTCCACGCGCCGGTTCTGCTGCCGGCCTGCGGCCGTGTCGTTTGGCGCGATGGGGCGCAGTTCACCGGCGCCCACCGTAATGAATCGGTCTGGACGCAGCTCAAAGGTGGTCAGGTAGGACACCACGCTCGCAGCCCGGCGTTCCGACAGCGCCTGGTTGTAAGCCTCGGTCCCGGTATCGTCCGTGTGTCCCGCTACTTCGATGAAGGTCTTATTGAATTTGGCAAGCACCAGCGCAACGGAGCGCAACACCGGATAAAACGATGCGTTGATGTCTGCGCTGTCTACCGCAAAGGTCACGTTGCCGGGCATATTCAAGGTAATGTTGTCGCCGATGCGGGTTACGCTGACGCCGGTGGCATCCAATTCCTGGCGCAGCTCCAGTTCCTGCTGATCCATGTACGCGCCCACCGCGCCGCCCGCCAGCGCGCCGACACCGGCGCCAATCAGCGCACGTTTTTTGCGCTCTGACGAATTGTCGCCGGAAATCAGGCCGACGACGGCACCGGAGGCTGCGCCAATCGCGGCGCCCTTGGCTGCGTTGCTGGTCTTCTCCTGCCGGGTGTACGGATCGAGAGTAGTACAGGCAGAAACGAGCATTACGACGGCGACGGCAGCGGCCGTGCACCCTTTGATATAGCGGGTCATCGGGCAATCCTCCTTGGTTCCCTGGGCCTTATAGCAGGTGCCTCCCGGGAATAGAACAGGCTGGTTCACACTCGGTTGACGCCACGGCGCGGACGTAGGTACCGTGAAAGCAGGATCTGACTATGCCCGACGTACACATCTGGTTAAACGAGTACGCGCAGGATCACCAGCACCCGGTGAACCAGCTCGCGCACAAGATTTGCGTGCCGCTGATCGTGATCAGCCTGATCGGGCTGATGTGGAGCGTTCCCGTACCGGCGGAATTCACTGAAATATCCCCGGCCCTGAACTGGGGCACGGCCTTCCTGCTGGCCAGTGTCGTGTACTACCTCATCATGTCCATCCCGCTGGCCCTCGGCATGCTGCCGATGGTGCTGATCACCGTGTTGATCGTGAACTGGGCCGATCAGCTGGCCTGGCCACTGTGGCTGACGTCGGGCATCGTCTTCGTCGTCGCCTGGGCGGGCCAATTTTACGGCCACATGGTGGAAGGCCGTCGGCCGGCGTTTTTCCGCGACCTGCAGTTCCTGATGATCGGCCCGTTGTGGGTCCTGGCCAGCGTGTACCAACGGCTCGGTATCCGTTACTGAATAACGACCCCTACGGCAACCAGGCCATCTGGCGAATTGCGGGCCCGATGATCCTGTCAGCGGTCACTACACCGCTGCTCGGCATGGTGGATACGGCAGTGGTAGGCCACCTGGACGAGGCCTGGTACCTCGGCGCCGTTGCCGTGGGCGCAACCATCTTCAGCCTGCTGTTCATGGGCCTCAATTTCCTGCGCATGGGTACCACCGGC
>CAMYJV010000011.1:20668-47440 GCA_947258805.1 uncultured Gammaproteobacteria bacterium
CGATCATCGACCTCGCACTGAGGCTGCTGGCGCCGGGACCGGAGGTCGCGGAGCAAACGCGCCTGTACTTTGCCATCCGGGTGTGGAGCGCGCCGGCATCCCTGCTGAACTTCGTGCTGATCGGCTGGCTGCTCGGCATGCAGAACGCCCGCGGACCCCTCGCAATGGTGCTGACAATCAATACGGTCAACATCGTGCTGGACCTGGGATTCGTAGTGGGCCTGGGCTGGCGCGTGGAAGGCGTCGCCACGGCGACCCTGATTGCCGAGCTGGCCGGGCTGGTGGTGGGCTCGCTGTTCGCGCGCCGCGAACTGCGCGAGAGGCGCGGTGACTGGTCCACTATCCGGCTGGGCGATCCGCGCCGCTACGCGCGCCTGTTCGACGTGAACGGCAACCTGTTCCTGCGCACGATGGCTCTCATGTTCGTGTTTGCGTTCATTACCGCTCGCGGTGCGCGCCTGGGCGACGAATTCCTGGCCGCCAACGCCGTGCTGATGAATTTCCAGCTGCTGCTGTCTTACGCCCTGGACGGCATGGCCCACGCAGCCGAAGCCCTGGTCGGCCGGGCGGCCGGCGCGCGGGACCGCGCCGGGCTGCTGCGGGCCGTTGCACGAACGCTCCGCTGGTCTGTCGGGATGGCGGCAATCTTCACGCTGATCTATCTCGCTGCCGGGACGCGCCTGATCGACCTGTTGACGGGTATCGATGCGGTGCGGGACCTGGCGCGCACTTACCTGCCGTGGCTCATTGTCCTGCCACTGATTTCCGTGTGGAGTTTTCTTTACGATGGCGTCTACGTGGGCATCACGCGCAGCCGGGAAATGATGCTGGTAATGGTCGGCTCGGCGGCCTTCCTGTTTCTGCCGACCTGGTATCTGTTCGCCGACCTCGGCAATCAGGCTTTATGACCGGTACGAAAAACCCGTGGCAGACACTGGCGGTTCGCGAGGTCTACGACAATCCGTGGATCCGCGTCACGGCCGAAGACGTGATCAAGCCGTCGGGGGGGCCTGGCATCTACGGCAAGGTCAGCTTCAAGAACATCGCCTGCGCCATTATTCCGCTGGCGGACAACGACGATACCTGGCTGGTAGGCCAGTACCGCTACACGCTGGATGTCTATTCCTGGGAAGTCCCAATGGGCGGCGTATCGCGAGACGATGACCTGTTGACCGGCGCGCAACGCGAACTGAAGGAAGAAACCGGGCTAAGCGCCGGGCGGTGGGAACGGCTGCTGGACAGCCACATCAGCAATTCCATCACCGATGAGGTGGGGGTGGTCTATGTCGCCGAAGAATTAACCGAAGGCGAACCGGATTTCGACGATACCGAAGACCTGCAGATCCGGCGTCTGCCTTTTCGCACCGCGCTGCAAATGGCCATGGAGGGCGACATTACCGATATTCTGAGCCTGGCCGGTTTGCTGAAGCTCGCCCGCACACGTCCCGAGCTGCAATGAGGCTGCCGCGCACCCTTTGGCCCCGGCTTCCTGCATCGCTCTGCCGCTATAATTCGGCGCCATGAGTATCACAACTGTTCTGATCCCGGGCGACGGCATAGGCCCGGAAATTACCACCGCCACCCTGCGCATTCTCGAAGCCGCCGGTGCCGAACTCGATTGGGTAGAACACCAGGCCGGCGTGGCCGCCATGGAAGCCAGCGGCGAAGTGCTGCCGCAAACCACGCTGGACGCGATCCAGGAACACGGCGTTGCGCTGAAAGGTCCGTGCACGACGCCGGTCGGAAAGGGCTTCCGCTCCGTCAACGTGCAGCTGCGCAAGGCTTTCGAGCTTTACGCAGCCGTGCGCCCGGTAAGGAACATGCCCGGTGTGGAAACGCCGTTCAAGAATGTGGACATCGTGGTGATCCGGGAGAACACAGAAAGCCTCTACAGCGGCGTGGAGAACGAAATCACGCCCGGCGTCGTCACCAGCACGAAAGTCGCCACCGAGAAAGGCTGCACACGCATCGCCCGGTGGGCCTTCAACTATGCGCGCCAACGCGGTCGCAAGAAGATCACGGTCTTCCACAAGGCCAACATCATGAAGCTGACGGACGGCATGTTCCTGCGCTGCGCGGAAACCGTGCACGCCGACTACCAGGACATCGAGTACGACACCAAGATTATCGATGCGGGCTGCATGCGCCTGGTGCAGGATCCCAGCCAGTTCGACATGCTGCTGCTGGAAAACCTCTACGGCGACGTGGTCAGCGATCTGTGCGCCGGGCTGGTGGGCGGTCTGGGCGTCGTGCCGGGCGCCAATTTCGGCGACGATCGCGCGATATTCGAAGCCGTGCACGGCTCCGCGCCGGACATCGCCGGGCAAAACCTCGCGAATCCGCTGGCGCTGCTGATGTCAGCGGTGATGATGCTGAACTACTTCGCCGACACCCGCGGCGACGAGCAGCTACGGCAGTCTGCGCAACGAATTAAGGCGGCCTACGATGCGGTACTGACGGCCGGGAAAAGAACTCGCGACCTGGGAGGCAACCTGGGCACCAGCGAGTTTGCTGATGCGGTGATCGAGCAACTCTAGCCGGTGGCCGCGCCCAGCGTAATGCCCGGCGCGGGCAGCTCGCTGGCGCCGCACAGGAACTGGTCGATGGCGCGCGCGGCGCCGCGGCCTTCGTTGATACCCCACACCACCAGGGACTGGCCGCGCCGGCAGTCGCCAGCTGCGAATACGCCTGGCAAGCTGGTGGCGAAGGGGCCGTGTTCGGCCCGGTAGTTCGTCCGCTCGTCCAGTTCCACACCCAGCGCTTCCGACAGGTAGGTCTCAGGGCCGAGGAAGCCCATGGCCAGCAGCACCAGTTCGGCCTTGATGGTCTGCTCGGTGCCGGGCAGCTCGATCATCTGCATGCGGCCGTCGGCGCCGTGGCGCCATTCCACCTGCATGGTCTCCACCCCGGCGACATGGCCATTGCCGTCGTCCAGGAAACGCTTGGTGACCGTGGTATAGCGGCGCGGGTCGGCACCGAATAGCACCGCGGCTTCTTCGTGGCCGTAGTCGGTACGGTAGATCTTCGGCCACATGGGCCACGGGTTGTCCGCCGCACGTTCCGCCGGTGGCTGCGACAGCAGTTCCAGGTTTACCAGGCTCTTGCAGCCGTGCCGCAGCGAGGTACCGATGCAGTCGGTACCGGTGTCACCGCCACCGATCACCAGCACGTTCTTGTCTTTCGCACTGGTGTACTGGCCGTCTTGCAGCTCGCTGTTCAGCAAGCTCTGCGTATTCGCGGTCAGGAAGTCCATGGCGAAGTGCACGCCGTCGAGCTCGCGGCCGGGCACCGGCAGATCACGCGGCCGTGTCGCGCCCGTGGCCAGCAACAACGCATCGTGCTCGGCAAGCAGCTGCTTTGCGTCTACGTTCGTACCGACGTCAGCGTTGGTGACGAATTTGATGCCGACCTCTTTCATCAGCTCCACACGCCGGTCCACGTAGCTCTTGTCGAGCTTCATATTGGGAATGCCGTACATCAGCAGGCCACCGATGCGGTCTGCGCGCTCGTAGACGGTAACCAGGTGGCCGGCCTTGTTCAGCTGGTCGGCCGCGGCCAGGCCCGCCGGACCAGAACCGACTATCGCCACCTTGTGCCCGGTTCGCCTGGCCGGTGCTTCATGCTTGACCCAGCCTTCTTCGTAACCGCGGTCGATGATGGCGTTCTCGATGTTCTTGATGGTCACCGCGGGATCGGTAATTCCCAGCACGCACGCGCCCTCGCACGGCGCCGGGCAGGTGCGGCCGGTGAACTCCGGGAAATTATTGGTGCGGTGCAACCGGTCCAGCGCGTCGCGCCAGCGGCCCTGGTACACGAGATCGTTCCATTCCGGTATCAGGTTGTCGATGGGGCAACCTTCGTCGGACTGGCAAAACGGCACGCCGCAGTCCATGCAGCGTGCGGCCTGGCGCTTCAGGGCATCGTCGTCGGGCGGCGTGTAGATTTCGCCGAAATCGTGCAGTCGTTCAGCTGCGTCCCGGTAGGGTACCGGCTTGCGCGGAAATTCCATGAATCCGGTGGGCTTACCCATGCTCAGCTCCCGGACTTCCGCGTCATGCGAAACAAGCCGGTCTGATTTTCGTGGATGGTGGCTTCCATCTCTTCATCGTGCTTGCGGCGCTCGGCCAGCACGCGCTTGTAGTCCGTGGGCATGACCTTCACGAACTCTGACAACACATCGGGCCAGGCGTCCAGGATGCGGGCGGCGACGCTGGAGCCCGTGAACTGCAAGTGCTGCTCGATCAACTCGCGCAGCTCGAATGCATCCTCGCCGTCTGCCACCGGATCCAGGTCCACCATGCCGGTATTGCAGTGCGCCGAAAAATCGCCATTCACATCCCACACGTAGGCCACGCCGCCGGACATGCCCGCCGCAAAGTTGCGCCCCGTGGGCCCCAGGATGACGGCCCGGCCACCCGTCATGTACTCGCAGCCGTGGTCGCCGACGCCTTCCACCACGGCCTTCGCGCCGCTGTTGCGCACGCAGAAGCGTTCTGCCGCGCGGCCACGAAAGAAGGCCCGGCCGCCGGTGGCACCGTACAGGGCCACGTTGCCAATCAGCATGTTCTCTTCCGCCACGAAGTCGCTCTCGTGGGGCGGGTAGACGATGATCCGGCCGCCCGACAGGCCCTTGCCCACGTAGTCGTTGCTGTCGCCTTCCAGCTCCAGCGTAATGCCACGGCACATGAACGCGCCCAGGCTCTGCCCCGCCGAGCCGATCAGCTTGAAGTGAATGGTGTCGGGCTCCAAACCGCGCTCGCCCCACGCATTGACCACGCGGTTGCTCAGCATGGTGCCGACAGTACGGTTGGTGTTCACGATCAGCAATTCGCCGCGCACCCGATCGCCGCGCTCCAGCGCCGGGCGGGCGAGATCGATCAGCCGGTTGTCCAGGGCCAGCTGCAGGCCGTGGTCCTGTTCGCGGGTGCAGTAGACCTCGGCGTTCGGATGCGGTTTCTTCGCCCGGGCGAGAATTGGTGTGAGATCCAGACCGTCGGCCTTCCAGTGATCGAGCGCGTCGGTCTTGTCCAGTACTTCGGTGTGGCCAATCATGTCCACGATCCTGCGGAAGCCGAGTTCCGCCATGATCTTGCGCGCTTCCTCGGCCACCATAAACAGATAGTTCACGACATGCTTGGGCTTGCCGGCGAACTTCTTCCGCAGCACCGGATCCTGGGTTGCGATACCCACCGGACAGGTATTCAGATGGCATTTGCGCATCATGATGCAGCCGAGTGCGATGAGCGGTCCGGTGGAGAAACCGTATTCCTCGGCACCCAGCAACGCGGCAATCACGACGTCGCGACCGGTCTTCAGTCCACCGTCGGTCTGCAACGCCACACGGCTGCGCAGGTCGTTCATCACCAAAGTCTGGTGCGTTTCGGCAATGCCCAGCTCCCAGGGCAGGCCGGCGTGCTTGATGCTGGTCAGCGGCGACGCACCGGTACCACCGGAATCCCCTGAAATCAGGATGTGATCGCTATGCGCCTTCGCCACGCCTGCGGCGATGGTTCCCACACCCACCTCGGACACCAGCTTCACGCTCACGCGCGCAGCCGGGTTCGAGTTCTTCAGATCATGAATCAGCTGCGCGAGATCCTCGATGGAATAGATATCGTGGTGCGGCGGCGGACTGATCAGCCCCACGCCGGGCGTCGAGAAGCGGGTGCGCGCGATGATTTCGTCCACCTTGCGCCCGGGCAACTCGCCGCCTTCGCCGGGCTTTGCGCCCTGCGCCATCTTGATTTGCAGCTCGTCGGCGTTCGCGAGGTACCAGGCCGTGACGCCAAAGCGGCCCGACGCGATTTGCTTGATGGCGGACCGGCGCGAGTCCCCCGACGGCAACGGTTCGAAGCGCGCCGGATCTTCGCCGCCTTCGCCGGTGTTGCTCTTGCCACCGAGGCGATTCATCGCCACGGCCAGGGTCTCGTGTGATTCGGCAGAGATAGACCCGTAGCTCATTGCGCCGGTGCAGAAGCGCTTCACAATTTCGCTGGCCGGCTCCACTTCTTGCAGCGGGATTGAATTGCCGCCCTTGAAGCGCAGCAGGCCACGCAGGGTGCAGCTATTGCGCGCCGTCGCGTTCGCTGCTGCGGCAAAACGTTCATAGGCCTCGGCCGAGTTGTCGCGCGCTGCCAACTGCAGCGAAGCGATCACCTCCGGCGACCAGGCATGGCGCTCACCAGCGCTGCGCCAGTGAAATTCGCCGGGGTTCGTCAGGCCGACAACTTCGTCATCGAAGCCCAGCGCGTGACGACGCAACTGTTCATCTTCCAGCACGTCGAAGTCCACGCCCTGCAGCCGGCTCGCGGTGCCGGAAAAACAGCGCTCGATAACCGGGCTGGCGAGACCCAGCGCCTCGAAAATCTGCGCGCCCTTGTAGGACTGCAGGGTCGAGATACCCATCTTGGCCATTACCTTCAACATGCCCTTCGCCACGCCCTTCCGATAGGCAGCCACGATGGCCTCGTCGTCCGGAAAGACGTCGGGATCTACCAGCCCGTCGCGGCTCGCCTGCCACAGGGCCTCGAAGGCCAGGTAAGGGTTAATCCCGTCGGCCCCGTAACCCGCCAGCAGGCAATGGTGATGCACTTCGCGCGCCTCGCCACTTTCCAGCAGGATCCCAATGCGCGTGCGCTTGGCCTGGCGCACCAGGTGGTGATGCACCGCGCCGCAGGCCAGCAGCGAACTCATGGCCACGCGGTCCCGGGCAATGCCGCGGTCGGACAACACCACCAGGCTGAAGCCGTCGTCGATGGCCTGTTCAGCCTCGGCGCAGACGCGCTCCAGCGCCGCGGTCAGGCCACCGGGAATGCTCGAGCGCTCGTAGGTGATGTCGATGGTCTTCGTCCGCCACCCGCGATGGTCCATGGCCTTCAGCTTTGCCATGTCTTCGTTGGTCAGAATCGGGTGCCGCAGGCGCAGGCGGTGCGCATCGGTTGCCTGCGTCTCGAGCAGGTTGCCCTCCGGACCCACGTAGCACTCCAGGGACATGATGATTTCTTCCCGGATGGAGTCGATGGGCGGATTGGTGACCTGCGCGAACAGCTGTTTGAAGTAGTCGTAGATCATGCGCGGCCGATCACTGAGACAGGCCAGCGTGGAATCGTTACCCATGGACCCAACCGGATCGCGCAGTTCGCGGATCAGCGGCAGCAACATGAACTGCATGGTCTCGCTGGTATAGCCAAAGGCGCGCATGTGCGACAGCAAATCGCCTTCTGCCAGTCCGGCCGCGGGCTGCACCGGCTCGAGATCGGCCAGCGTGATGCGCTGGGCTTCCAGCCACTCACCGTAAGGGCGACGCTTGGCGAATTCCTGCTTCAGGTCATCGTCGGCGACCAGCTCGCCCGTTTCAAAATCGATCAGGAACATGCGCCCTGGCTCGAGCCGGCCCTTCAGCTTCACATTGGCGGGATCTATCGGGATCACCCCCACCTCGCTGGCCATGATCACCCGGTCGTCCTTGGTCAGGTAATAGCGGCTCGGGCGCAGACCGTTGCGGTCGAGCACCGCGCCAATGTAGCGGCCGTCGGTGAACGCGATGGATGCCGGACCGTCCCACGGTTCCATTTTCGTGGAGTGGAACTCATAGAAGGCGCGCTTTTCCGGTGCCATGGTCTCGTGCTTTTGCCAAGCCTCCGGAATCATCATCATCACCGCCGCCTGCAGCGTGCGCCCGCTCATCAGCAGGAACTCGAGCACGTTGTCGAAGGCACCGGAATCGGAAGTCTCTGGTTCCACGACCGGGAACATCGCAGCCACCGAGTCGCCGAACAACTCCGAGCTGGCCACACCTTCGCGGGCGGCCATCCAGTTGCTGTTGCCGCGCAGGGTATTGATCTCGCCGTTATGCGACATGAAGCGCAGCGGCTGCGCGCGGTCCCAGCTCGGGAAGGTGTTGGTAGAGAAGCGCGAGTGCACCATGGCCAGGTGCGTGGTGTAGTCCTCGCACTGAAGGTCGGTAAAGAAGGTGCGCAGCTGGTCAGGCGTCAGCATGCCCTTGTAGATGATGACCTTGGTAGACAGGCTGCAGATATAAAAACTCAGCGCCTCGCTCAGCTCCGGATCATTGCGGAGCAGGTGGCTTGCACGCTTGCGAATCTGGTACAGCTTGCGCTCGAAGGCATCACCCTCGACGCCATCTGTGGCCGCAATAAACAACTGCTCGATGTGCGGCGCGGCGGCGGCAGCGGTGGGACCGACATCCGCGCCAACGGGATCCACGGGGACCTCGCGCCAGCCGACCAGCTGCTGGCCTTCGTCGGCGCAGAACTCCGCCACGGCGTCCTTGCAGCGCTGACGTTCACTCTCGGCCCGCGGCAGAAACACGATACCGGCGCCAAAACGGCCCGGCGGCGGCAGAATTGCGGATAACTCTTCCCTGGCCACGCGGGCCAAGAACTCGTGGGGCAGCGCGGTCAGGATGCCGGCGCCATCGCCCGTGTTCCGCTCGGCTCCGCGCGCGCCACGATGATCCATCCGGCACAACAGGTGCTCGGCGTCTTTGACGATCTGGTGACTGCGCTCCCCCTTGACGTGGGCGACAAAACCCACGCCGCAGCTGTCCCGCTCCAGGTCGGGCGAGTACAAGCCATAAGGCTTGGGAAATCCTTGCGCGTTACCAGTCATCTCTTTAATTTCTCTTCCTCTCAGGGCTCACGACGCCAATCAGCCGAAGGCGCCGTTAGCTGCGCCGGCTACCGGCGCAGGACCGCTCACCAGCGATCGGATACGCCGGCACCAGGGTCTGAAGCTGCGGTCTGACAGCCCCTCGACGAATTCGGCCCTGCGGCTGGCGCCCCACTGTGGCCACCGCATGTTCGAGAGGTCTACCTTAAACGGTTGTTTCTTCTGGGTTTTAAGCGAGAACTCTCGAGGTTCACTCTGACGGCCCAGAACCGGAGATTATAAGACAGCGTCCCGGCACGACTCAACGCTGGCCCGGGCCCCCGGCGTTGGCCGCAAGGCCTGACCGGCAGGCGGCTTCATGCCATTATTGCGCCATGACTGCGGCAGAGTATGAGGACGTCCTGGACTTCTGGTTCGACGGCTGCGAGCAGGACGCCCCCCACATCGACGCGCGCATGGACCGCTGGTTCGGCAATGACGCCGGGCTCGACGAAGAGATCGGTGCGCGCTTCGGCGAACTGGTTGAAAAGGCATCCGGCGACCAACTCGACCATTGGGCCGGGAACCCGAGGGGCCGGCTGGCACTGATCATTCTGCTGGATCAGTTTCGCCGGAATATCCACCGTGGCACGGCCGAGGCCTTTTCCCTCGATGGCAAGGCGTTGCAGTTTTGCGTGGACGGCATAGTGGACCGTTCCTATAAATCGCTCCGCCCGGAAGAACAGGTGTTCTTTTTCATGCCCCTGCAGCATGCCGAGTCGAACAAGTTGCAGGATAAGTCTGTGTCCATTTATCGTGCGCTGGCAAACAACGTGTCGGAGACACAGAAGGAGACCTTCCTCACCACTGCGCAGTTTGCGGAACTCCACCGCGATATTGTTGCGCAGTTCGGCCGCTTCCCGCATAGAAACAGGGTGCTGGGCCGTGAGAATACCGAGGCCGAAGAGGCTTACCTGGCCAACGACGGTGTGTCTTTCGGCCAATAACAACCACGGAGTCACCCATGCACTACCAGCCCACCCGGCGGGTTGCCATCGTCGGCAGCAAGCGCATCCCGTTCCTGCGCGCCAACACCAGCTATGCAGACGCGTCGAACCAGGACCTGATGACCGCATCGCTGCAAGCGCTGGTTACGGCCTGCAAGCTCGAAGGTGTGCGCCTGGGTGACGTCTCTCTCGGCGCGGTGATCAAGCATTCGCGCGATTGGAACCTGGCTCGGGAGTGCGTGCTGGGCAGCGGGCTGTCGCCGGAAACTCCGGCCTTCGATCTGCAGCGGGCCTGCGGCACGAGCCTGGAAGCGGCCATCCTGATCGGCAACAAGATCGCGCTGGGACAAATCGATGCGGGCATTGCTGCCGGCGTCGACTCCATCAGCGATGCGCCGATCGTCTACAGCGAAGGGTTGCGCAAGATCCTGTTGCGCAGCGCGCGGGGCCGGAGCCTCGGCGACAAGCTGAAACCGTGGCTGGGCCTGCGGCCGCGGCACTTCAAGCCAGCCTTCCCCGGCGTGGTGGAACCGCGCACCGGGCTGAGCATGGGCGAGAGCACGGAGCTCACTGCCAAAGAATGGGCCGTTACCCGTGAGGCGCAGGATGAGCTGGCTTATCACAGCCATCATCACGCTGCCGCGGCGTGGGAAGAAGGCTTCTACTCGGATCTCGTGGTGCCTTTCGCCGGCGCCGACAAAGATAACAATGTGCGCGCCGACACCTCCATAGAGAAACTCGCGAAGCTCAGAACCGTGTTCGACCGCACGGAGAACGGCACGATGACAGCCGGCAACAGCACGCCGCTCACAGACGGTGCCGCATCCGTGCTGCTCGCGTCAGAAGACTGGGCCCGCGAACACGGGCTGCCGGTACTCGCCTACCTGAGCTACGGGCAGGCCGCCGCGGTGGACTTCGTCAAGCGCGACGGTTTGCTGATGGCGCCGGCCTTCGCGGTATCGAAGATGCTGAAGGACGCCAACCTCAGTTTTGCGGACTTCGACCTGTTCGAAATTCACGAGGCTTTCGCCGCACAGACGCTGGCCACGCTGGCAGCCTGGGAAGACGCGGATTTCTGCCGCGACAGGCTGGGCCGCGACGCGCCCCTGGGACCGGTGGACCGCGCAAAGCTGAACGTCAAAGGCGGCAGTCTTGCTATTGGTCACCCCTTTGCCGCCACCGGCGCGCGCATCCTGGGCGGCCTGGCCAAGCTGCTGGACCAGCGCGGCGGCGGCCGGGGCCTGGTCTCGGTGTGCACAGCCGGCGGCATGGGCGTGACGGCAATTGTCGAGAAGTAGAAACGGTGGGTGGCAATCAATGCACGAACGCAGCGTCAGCGAAAACTCTTGTCGTTGGCCCTCCCGTGTGCGGTGGATGGATGTCTGACTCCGCATCAATGAACAAGCGTAGCGGCTACCAGGGACCTTGATGGCAACCTTCAACCAATTCCTGATCGATGCGAACAGTTACCTGTGGCACGACTCGGTCCTGTTCATCATCCTCGGCACCGGGGTGCTGTTCACTCTCTGGAGTCGCTTCTCTCAGTACCGGGCGCTGACCCACGGCATTACGGTGCTGCGCGGCCGCTATGACAATCCGGACGACCCCGGCGCAATCAACCACTTCCAGGCACTGTCGGCCGCTTTGTCGGCCACCGTCGGGCTAGGCAACATCGGCGGCGTGGCCATGGCCATTTCCCTCGGCGGCCCCGGGGCGGTGTTCTGGATGTGGGTAGTCGCCTTCATCGGCATGGCGCTGAAGCTCACCGAGGTCACGCTGTCAATGCTCTACCGGAATACGGAAGATCCGGACAATCCGCACGGCGGGCCCATGTGGGTCATCAGCAAGTCCCTGGCCCGGCACGGCCCGGGCTGGGCCAAAGTGGGGCGGATCATCGGCTCGATCTTCTGCGTAACGCTGCTGATTTCGACGATGACGGCGGGCAACATGTTCCAGGCATGGAACGTCGGCGAAATCACCGAGTCCTATTTCGCGGTACCGAGCATCATGACGGGAATCGTGCTCGCGATTCTCGTCGGCATGGTCATCATCGGTGGCATCAAGCGCATCGGCGCCGTTGCCGGCCGGCTGGTGCCGATCATGCTCAGCATGTACCTGGTGGCCGCAGCCTATGTGATTGTCGTGAACATCGCCGACATTCCGGCCATGTTTGCGCTGATCGTCCGGTCCGCGTTTCTGCCGGCGGAGGCAACCGGTGCTTTTATCGGCGGGGCGGCCGGCTACGCCTTTTTGTTTGGCATGAAGCGCGCGCTGTTTTCCAACGAGGTGGGCCAGGGTTCGTCACCCATTGCGCACTCCGCGGCGAAGACCAACGAACCGGTGCGCGAGGCCGTGGTCGCAGGGTTGGAACCGTTCATCGACACGCTGGTCGTCTGCACGCTGACTGCGATGGTGATCCTGACTACCGGCATCTGGAATCGCGACGCCGCCGTGCAGTTGCCGGACGTGCCGGCCGTCGCGGCGGTGGGCGAAGGAGTGTGGCAACTGGCAGACAGCCCGGTGCCCGCCGACGGCTGGGTCGAGGGCGGCCAGTTCTTCACGATAGTCACCGCGCACCCGAACAAGACATCGAAGAGCCGCCTGCACCGGGTGCAGGGCACGGCCTACGCCGATGCCGCCGGCACGCTGCGAATACGCTGGGACCCCTTTGTCGGGCCCGAACAGCCGCAAGCGAACGCCGAGGTTTACGAGACCCTGGTCGGTGCGACGCTCACGGCCCGCGCCTTCGACGAGGTAACGCCCGGTCTCGGCAAATGGCTGGTTACGCTGGCCTCGTGGCTGTTCGCGATCTCGACCATGATCTCCTGGAGCTATTATGGCGAGCAGGGAATGGTCTTCCTGGCCGGTGAACGTTCCGTGATGGCCTACAAGCTGGTGTTCTGCATCCTGTGCGTGGTGGCCACGTCGGGCTTTTTGAAGACCGACGCGCAGCTGGACAACCTCACGGGAATCGGTACCGGTGTGATGCTGTTCGCGAACCTGCCCATCATGTGGCTGTTGGGCCGCCAGGCCATGCTTGCGTATCACAACTACATCGAGCGGCTGGACGACGGGCGCATCGGCAAGGGCCACGAGCCTCCGTCGCTGGAAGACCTGATCAGCGGCCGGGACGTGCAACGTTGAGTTGATTCGCGCAAGGCGCTCCGGCCCCATGTGGAAAGCGATACTCGCCGCCATCCTGGTCTACCTCGCAACCGACGCGGCGGGAGACTTCCTCCTCAAGCCCATTGGCCTGAGCTACATGCACGCCTTCGTGGCCATGTTCTGCGGAATGCTCGTCGGCGGCTACCTGGCCGGGCGGAACTTCATCTGGATTGCGGTCGCGCTGAACCTGGCCTTTTCGACACTGACCTATGTTGTCGTCGCGCAGATGCGCGAGCAGACGGTGCTCAGTTTGATCATGGAACAGCACCCGATGGTTTCCATCGGCTCCTATGCCGGCGCGATCCTCGGCGCCTGGCTGGGTCGGCGGCTGGCCACCCTGAGACATCCGGAACCAATTAACGAATAGCGGCTCCGGACCACACCGGCAACCTATACAGTGACTGTCGGTACGACCGGAAAAAAACAACGGAGACACGACATGAGTCGGGGCCTTAAACGCGCCTGGCAAGGCATCAAGGACATCGGTGGCACCTGGGGGCTGGCTGTCGTCATCATCGTGGCGGCCATGGTGGCGGCCTATCAGTTTGTCGGACCTCCGCCGCCGGACCGCATCGTGATGGCCACGGGTTCAACCGGGGGCGCCTACGAACGCTTCGGCGACCGGTATGCGGCAATGCTGGCCAACGACGGTATTACGCTGGAGCTCCGGCCCACGGCGGGCTCGGTGGAAAACCTCGGTTTGCTGGAAGCCGGCGATGCGGATATCGCTTTCGTACAAAGCGGGTTGGCCAACGCACAGCCGAGCAGCAAAGTCATGGCCCTGGGTTCGCTGTACCTGGAACCGCTGTGGCTGTTCCTGCGCGAGGGCTTGAGCATTGAAGACATTGGCGAGCTGGCGGGCGCGCGCGTCAACGTCGGCGCCGAAGGCAGCGGCACCCGGGCCGTGGCCCTGACGCTGCTCGCCGCGAACGGGGTTGATAGCAACAACGCGCAGCTCAGCGATCTGCCCGGCGTGGAAGCCGCGACCGCTTTCGGTCGCGGTGAACTCGATGCCGCGTTCCTGGTGGCTGCGCCAGAGTCGGTAGTCGTACGCCAGCTGACCGCGACAACCGGTGTCACGCTCTACGACTTCGAACGCACACCAGCCTACGCGCGCGTTTATCGCTTCCTGTCCCCGGTGCTGTTGCCCGAAGGGCTGCTGGACCTGAATGCGAACGTTCCCGACCGTGACATTCACACGACTGCGCCAACGGCGATGCTCGCCGCGAACCGCACGCTGCACCCGGCACTGATCGACCTGCTGCTGGTGGCCGCAGCCGAGATTCACGGCGGCAGCAGCCTGCTCAGCGATCCGGGGGACTTTCCCACGCCGCGCTTCGTGGACCTGCCCCTGAGTGAAGAGGCGGCCAGGCACTTCGAACGCGGCCCGCCCTTCCTGCTGCGCTACCTGCCATTCTGGGCCGCAACACTGGTTGATCGGCTATGGGTATTGTTGCTGCCGCTGATCGGCCTGGCCATCCCGATCTTCAAGCTGGTACCGCCCGCGTTTCGCTGGCGCGTGCGCCGGCGGCTGCTGAATATGTATGACGAACTGGATTCGCTGGATCCCGCACAGGTTGCCCTCGCCGACGATGCTGACCTGAAGCAGCGACTGGAACGGCTGGAATCCATAGACCACGAGGTAGCCGAACTCGCGGTGCCGCGGGGTTACACGGACGACGTTTACAAACTTCGCCGGGACGTGGACCTGGTGCGCCGACGCGTGCGGTCTGCCGAAAGGCAGGGCCAATAGGGCCGCAGACTGTCCCGTTCAGACAAATCAGGCGCCGGTCCCCGAGACTGAATAGAATCAGAATCCGGGCCGCGAATAACAAGAACAATCATTGATCAGCATCCACGACCTCGACTTCCGCTACGCGCGCGGCGACTTTCGCCTGCAGGTGCCGGCGCTCGACGTCGCCGCCGGCGAACGGGTAGCCGTGGTCGGGGCCAGCGGATCGGGCAAGACCACGCTGCTGGACATCGTTGCGGGCATTCGTAAGGCGGCCGCCGGTGACGTCACGGTTGGCGGCAACGCACTTGCCGGACTGTCTGACGCCGCGTGTCAGGACTATCGGATAAAGCACATCGGCCTGATCTTCCAGGCCTTCGAGCTCCTCGAATACCTGACCGTGCGCGACAACATATTGCTGCCGTACCGGATCGGGCGGACGCTGCAACGACCGGCCGATATCGACACCCGTCTAGACAAGCTGGCAGGGGAAACGGGTATCGCGTCACGGCTCGACCGTTACCCGGAGCAACTTTCGCAAGGCGAGCGACAGCGCGCCGCAATCTGCCGGGCACTGATTACCGCACCGGAGCTGATACTGGCCGACGAACCCACTGGCAACCTGGACCCTCAGAACAAGCAGCGCGTGCTGGCACTGCTGCTGGAGCAGGTCGCGAACCACGGCGCAACGCTGGTGATGGTGACCCACGACCACGATCTGCTCGAACCTTTCGACCGGGTGCTGGACATGCGCGATTTTCACGGCACCACTGCATCGTGAGAAACGTGCTGTATCTCGCCTGGCGTTACCTGGCATTCAACCGCTGGAAGACCGGCATCCTGATTGCGGCGATCACCGTCATCCTGTTCCTGCCGCTGGCGCTGGAACTGGTGCTGGAACGCAGTTCCGAACGCCTGCGGGCGCGCGCGACAGACACGCCGCTGCTGCTCGGCGCGCCCGGCAGCCCGCTGGAACTGGTGCTGAGCTCGCTGTATTTCGATGGCGATCCACCCGCCCCGCTGAAGTACGCCACCGTCGCAGGAGTGAACGGCACCGGCCTGGCCACGGCCATTCCGCTGCACCTGGGTTACCGGGTCAGCACGCAACCTGTTGTGGGCACCAGCCTCGGGTACTTCGACTTTCGGGGCCTGCGCATCGCGGCGGGCCGGATGCTCGCGCTGCCCGGCGAAGCGGTACTCGGCGCCGCAGCCGCCGAGGCGCTGGGGGCCGCACCGGGCGACGGCGTGGTGACCTCGCCGGACACCGTATTCGACGTCACCGGCACCTATCCGCTGAAGCTGGACGTCGTGGGCGTGCTAGCGCCAACCGGCACACCGGATGACCGGGCCGTGTTTGTGGACGTGCGCACCACGTGGATCATCGGCGGCATCGGCCACGGCCACGAGGACCTCGCTAAGCCCGAAGCCTCAGGCTCGGTGTTGAAGCGGGATGGTCAGAACATTGTCGCCAATGCAGCGGTGGTCCAGTACCGGGAAATCACCCCGGACAATCTGGCGAATTTTCATTTTCACGGCGACACCGGTAAATTCCCGGTGACCGCCATCATCGCAGTGGCCGCCGACGATAAGTCTGGGGTGCTGCTGGAGGGTCGCTACCAGGATGCCGGTGCGCCGGTTCGCGCGGCGCGCCCCACCGCAGTCATGGATGACCTGCTGGCCACGGTGTTCACCGTGCGCCAGTATGTGCTGGCAGCGGTAGCCCTGGTAGGCGTGGGCACGCTGGCGACAATCGCGCTGGTCTTCCTGTTGTCTATCCGTCTGCGCCGCGCGGAAATCCATACAATGACGCGCATTGGCGCTGCGCCGGGCCGGGTGGCCGCAATTCTCGGCGCCGAGATCCTGCTGGTGCTGGTCGCGAGCCTGGTACTCGCCAGTATTTTGACGGCCCTGGCCACGGCTTGGGGCGATGAACTGTTCCGCTGGATTCTTTTGGCGGACAACGCGTAATGCGACGCACGATGGTGCGGACAATAATTACCAGGACCTGATGACCCGCACGACCAAGACGCTTCTTATCCTGATGACCGGCCTGCTGCCAATGGCGGCCGCAGGTGATGCCATCATCCGCACGCAGGCGATGTTCGCATCCACGATCGCCGAGCTTTACGTCGAAAAGACGTCGGTCCGGCTGGAACTGGAGATCGGGCTGGCGGACATCGGTGCCTTTCGCAGCCTGTTGCCGAACGAAATCCACCAGCAACTGGGCTTCGATGCGGCACCGATGAGTGCCCGCGTTGCGCGCTTCCTGGACAGCGAATTCGTCATTGTCGCCGACGGCGAAATGCTCGACGGTGAACTGCTGCGTATAGGCCCGGCCGAGCGGGTGCGCCGAGATGACATCACGGGGGAACCTCTGCCGGCTGCCGCAGAGCCGGAGACCGTCATCAATGCCACATTCCTCTGGATGCTGGACAAGCAGCCGCAGCAGATCGAGTTTGGTCTTGCGTTGCCGGATGCCGCCTCTGTAGGCTTTGTGGTCTATCACGAAGGCATAGCGGTGAACGACTTCCGCTATATGACGGCCGGCCAGGTGTTGAACCTGGACTGGAGCGACCCGTGGTACAGCGCCTTCGACACGCGCGCGCTGCGCCGCCAGTACTACGCGCCAATGACCGGCTTCATCTACGTGGAACCCTACGAGGTGCGCAAGGAAATTATCGTCCGGCCGAAAGACGTGCAGCGCTACGTCGACCTCGGGCTCGAGGGCCTCGACACTATCCCGGTGGAAATGCAGGCGGAAGTGCGGCAGAAGATCATCGACTTCCTGAGCCAGCACCACCCGGTGACTATAGACGGCAAGCCGGCCGAGCCGGCCATGGTGCGCGCGGACTTCCTGGAGCGCACGCTGCGCACCAGCCGCGTGATCGATCCGCCGGAAGAACTGGACGTGAACGCCGCAATCATGGGCGTGAAATTCATCTACCCGCACGAGTCCTTTCCCGACAACGCCACCATGCGCTGGGACCTGTTCGACGACAGAACGCAAATGGTGCCCGTGTCAGCCGTAGACCCGACGGGCCCTTTGCCGCAGTTCCTGGAACCGGATTACGACCTGCTGGAGTGGCAAAACTTCATCCGCATTCCGGTGATACCGCAACTCGCAGAAGTGATAACGCCGCCGAGTGCCGTGGCGCAGGCCCTCTACTACGGCCGGTGGGGCCTGTTGCTGATCACCGCGCTGCTGATGCTGTGGTTTGTCCGCTCCGCCATGACACCGACCAACAAGCTGGCGGGCATCGGCATCCTGACCGGCGTCGGCATTGCGGTGACTGTCGGCGGCTGGTGGCTGGGTGGCCAGGTCAGGCTCAATGACAACACAACACGCTCGGTCGTGACCAGCGTACTGACCAACGTGTACCGCGCCTTCGATTTCCGCGCCGAAAGCGACGTGTACGACGTGCTCGAACGCAGCGTCGACGGCGAGCTGTTGCGCGACGTATATCTCGAGATGCGCCGGGGGCTGGTGCTTGCAAGCCAGGGCGGCGCGAGCGCCCGGGTCAAGGACGTGGAGCTCGTCGACCTGCAGACAGAACCGGCAGCAGATCAGGGTATCCAGGCCCGGGCCACCTGGCAGGTACGGGCGGCCGTCGGCCACTGGGGCCACATCCACGAACGGCGCAACGAATACCAGGCCGATCTGCGCCTGCAGCCGATCGACGGTGCGTGGAAGCTGGTGGACGTAGAAATTCTCGACGAAGTCCGGCTCTAGCTGCCTGGAAATGGGGCGCTTCAGAGTCCTGGCTGGCCTTAGATCTCACCTGCCCATTGCCGCTTTCCGGGTGGGAATTTCCGCGCCTCGTCGATCGGTTGAAACCGCAAACCAAAGCGGACAGTAAACGCGAGCCGACCTCGAAGTCTCGAATAGGTTGACTGACGGAGAATGATACGGCCAGCCGTCGTGGTAATTGCGTACTTGGCACAAAGCCCTGTTTGAACCAAATTTAATCTTTCGAGGGGTGATGCAGATGCAGCAGCGACTGATCGCTGGCTTGTTTACGACCATCAGCAGTGCGCTCATCATGCTGGCTGCTGCGGGCTGCTCGTCAACTCACTCGTCGAAGGCGCCTCTTCCTGAGCTCCTGCAACACGATGTGGGCTGGCTTTGTGGAGTTTTGACCTACGAAGGGTCAAATCCTGATTACCTGCCTCGCGTAATTCGTCAAGTTCAGGAATCAAGGGCGCGCATGAGCTACCAATACGAGGTCAGTTACAACGTCGAAGCGGAAACTGGCTGGGATCTATTCAATCCATTCATCGTCGTAGGCGTGCCCAAGTCGAAAGACAACGTCGGAGTGTCTGGACGCTTGCGGCTCTCGGTTGAAGGCTCGGGCTATTCGAAGGACTACGATGACGCCGTCGTACTGGATAAGAAGAAATTTCTGTTTTCCGAAGGTGATACGCTAACAGAGATGCGAAGAAGCGCGCTCATCCAACTTCGTGATTCGATAGATCAACAACTTGTGAAAGATAAATCTACTTTGTCGGCGCTCGGGTTTTCTTGCAGGAGTGAATGAGTTATGAGAATTTTCTTGAATCAATTGTCCGCTGCCGGGTTTAGAGTCGCCGTTGCTATCGCCTTGATTGGGTTAGTGGGTTGTGCAGCAAGCGGACCGAAGTATGAAGAGCCCGGGGCTATCCCAAGCGGGCAGGGTGTCGTTTACATATACCGGCCCAGCAAGTTAATGGGTGGCGGCGTTTCTTTCGATATTCACACCGGAACGAAAGAAGAGGACCGCGAGATCACGACTTTGAAGAATGGTGGATACTTTCCGTTCTACACGACACCAAGTGAGCTGACTCTGTGGGCCAAGACGGAATCCGAGGCGTCAGTCACTCTAGACGTTAAAGAGGGTGAGGCATACTACGTGAAGGGCTCCATTGGAGTCGGCTTTTTCCTTGGGCGACCGCGACTGGAAGTAGTAGATAGCGAGACCGGTGCTAGAGAGGTGAAAGAGTGCAAACTTCTTCCCGCTAAGAATATGTAGCCCTAGGCATGCGATTAATCAATTGGATGTCCGCTAATGGCCGAAAGCAGCCGTTCGTAGTGCTTTAATAAACGTTCAGGCGTTGGTTTCTGTCGACGCCCCAAAGCTACATCTCGACTGTCACGTTATATGTCAGCATCTGACTGCGTTCGAATACCACAATTGTGACAAAACTCGAAATCCGCGAGAGCGTGCAAGGTGATTACGCAGCGATTGAGTCGCTGTATCCGGAGGCATTCCCGGACGAAGATCTACTTCCCCTTGTGCGAGAGCTCTTACACGACACAGCTAATACTATGTCGCTCGTTGGAACGACTGACTCGCGAATCTCAGGACACGCCATATTTACGAAATGCGGCGTGGCTGGCAGTGGCGTCAACGCTGCGCTGCTCGGGCCACTCGCTGTTGCGCCCACTTGCCAAAAGCAGGGCATCGGAAGTGCAATCGTGCGCGCCGGTTTACGACGGCTGGAAGACGCGGGTGTGGGCTTGGTTTGTGTATTGGGCGACCCTGCGTATTACGTTCGCCTCGGGTTTGCCCCGGAGTCTCGGGTTGAGCCGCCATTTCGCTTACCTGCTGAGTGGCACGGTGCGTGGCAGTCAAAACACCTGGGGGACATCTCGGTGCCCTGCGCTGGAAAACTCTCCGTGCCGCAGCAGTGGCTTCGGCCAGCGCTATGGGCCCCCTGAACGGCCGCTGTTGGCCGAACGCGGGCATTGCAGCTTTTGAGCCGCACACATTCTCTTCGGGACCGGCTCCCTGGCGAGTCAGCAGCGTTGTTATAACTGGTTAGCCCAGTGCACTATCGGCCAGTCCTTCGTTGAAATCAGTTGGTGGAAGTCATGAGCAGGACAAGCGCAGCGAAAGGGCTCCGCGTAGGCGGTAGCCTTTGCTTGGTGATATTTCCATCATTGTTCATGCTGGTGTTCGCGCTGCATATGGAAGGGTTCTCAGAACTATTTCAATTCAGGCTAACGCATGAACCTTATTTGGCACCTGAAATCATGGAAGGGCTGATGAATCGGCCCCGAGCTTGGCGTTACTACGTGTTACCTCACCTGCTTGGCTACATCAGCATGCCATTCCTAATTGGCGCAGCTTTGTCCTTGGGCTACATCCTTTTTGAGTCACAACCCTGGACCGCAATAACTGGAGCGGCCATGAGCTGTATCGGTGCAGTGTTCATGGGCGGAATGCTCGCGATGTGGCTTTCTTTCGATGCCATTGGCAATGTCGCGCCGAGCGAGGTGGCCGGGGCCATTCCCGCGTTGGAGGAATTGATTACGATGCAAGGGCCACTGTTACTGTCCACGGTTCTGACAGGGCTTAGCTTGTTAGGCTTGATGGTCTTGGCAATCGGCCTATTTGTTAGTCAGCTCGTGCCAAGGTGGGCCGCAGCCGCAATCTTGGTTGGCAACCTAATGATGTCAATCTTTATTGACGTGGATAATCTGATGCTGTCAGGGGCCTTGATTACACTCGTCGGGATGGCCCCAATTGCCTGGCAATTTGCATTGGGCAAACTGGGCATGGGGCCGACTTCTTGAACGCCCGATTGGAGAGGCAGCCGTTCGTGGTCTTGATTAAGGGGTCGAACCGAATTTCTTTGGCCAGATATCGGGGCAACCCCAAGCTTCAGATATACATCATGATGGTGTCCAGCGGCGCGTCGGCGTTAAGCAGGTCCACGCGCTTGCACTGGATGCGCCAGTCGTCGCCTACCCGGCAGACCCGGTAGGTAACTCTGCCCCCATACACGTCCTGCCGCTTGTGGTTGATTATCGCGATCACCGAGGTCTTGACCACGTACTCATTCGCTGTGACGGCTTCGATATCCAGGTCCGACAGGATGCGCACCGAGCGCACCTCGAAATCCATGGATGGCGACAGCGGGTGACCCAGGTTGTTCTGCCGGATTTCCATCAACGGGCGATTGTCGTAGATCAGCGAATCGTGCTCGTCCGGTGACTGCTGGTCGGCTTCCAGCGGCATCCAGTAGTAGCCGTCGTCGGTAAACAGCGCCATCCACGCATCGAGATCGCCCTTGTTCAGGCAGGCCGTCTCGCGCTGAATCAGCTGACGAATGCCTGCCTCGGACTGCGGGTCCAGTTCAGCCGGCATGACCCGCTCCGGAACCGGTCATCATGTAATCGACCCAGGCGGTGTACTGGTTTCGCAATGCCAGGTCGCTGGTGCCGATGGCAGTGACCCGTTCGCCTTCCTGCACATCCCGGCCGAGGTACCGGTGCAGGTCGATCCAGTCGATGGTGCCCGCTTCCGCCGCCTCCTGGATGCGGTCGTAACAGCTCATGTCGTCCGGCCCCACACAGGAAGCCGGCGAATTGATCAGCCGCGAGTAGCGCAGCGTGCGGTCGAGCATGCTCTGCGGCGCACCTTTCAGCCGGAAGGTCCACGACTCGATCACGGTTTCGTTCACGGCCACCGGCTTCACCACCCGGATCGACTGGATCCCGTCGCGCACCGTGCACGACGGATAGACCAGCGTGTTGTGCTTGTTGTACGACAGGATCTCTTCGGTGCGTTCGCGGCCGTAGGCCTGTTCCATGGCAGCCAGGTAGTCCGGGTACATCTGGTAGTGGCTGAAAATACTCTTGCTGCCACCCATGTAGCCGTGCCCGCGCGGCAGCCCCACGAAACCCATCTCGTCGAAGAAATCGTAGGAGCCGCCGAAGGGCGCGATGACTTCGGCCTCGGCACGGCCCGCATCGCTGTCCGAATACTTGTCGAGCACCTGTTTCACCGCATCGCCCGTGGCCGCGTGCGCCACCATCGGGTGCATCGCGTCGTGCAGATTCTCGATGAAGAACTTCCAGTTGTTCCGGTGCCGAAAACGGTGCCCCACCTTGCCAGTCACTTCGATCTCGCCGACGGGTGAGCGGTCCACCATGTTGTCGATGGTGTCGCGGGCCTCGCCGAGAAACTCAACCAGGTCGGGGCCGTCGGCCGCCAGGGACGCGAAAACGAAGCCGCGGTATAAGGCTACCCGCGCCACCTGCGGCATGCCGAAGGCGGGGTCACTGGCGTCGAAGCCGACGTCCGCGTAGCCGCCGGGGCTCGGCTGCGTGCGCAGGGAGCCGTCGGAGCGGAAGATCCAGCCATGATACGGGCAGCGAAACAGGCCGCCGCGCGCGTGGCCGTGGCGCTGGTAGCAAACAATCGCGCCGCGATGTCCGCAACGATTGTGCAACACGTGTATGCGTTCCCCGTCGGCGTGACGCACCATGACCACCGGCTTCAGGCCGAGCGTCGTCGTAATGAAGTCGCCCGGCTCGGGCACCTGGCTCTGGTGGCCGACATACAGCCAGGCCCGACCCCAGATGCGTTCCATTTCCAGCGCGAACACAGCGGGCGACGAGTACACGTCGCGGTGTACGCGCGCCGGTTCCACCAGCCGGCGCAAATCGTCGATGGCGAAGCTGCTCATGGCGGTCGGGCTCTCCTCGGTGCCTGTCATGTGACTGGTCAATGACATTAGCAAATCGGCATGGAGCGCGCTGCATGGCGCCGCGGGGGGCTCCTGGAGACATTCTGCTTTTTCGGCACACCGCCCGGAAACCATGCAGATCTGTGGGGAAGAAGCAGTGGGGAAACAGCAGAATGTCCCCATAGAATTGCGCGCACGCGTATCGGCCTTACAATCCAGCGTCCGTTCCCGTCTCTCCGGCAAGTTTTTTCCATGCAGGCTCCCACACGACAAGGTGACTGGCCGTCTCCCCTCACGGGCTGGTACGCCGTGGGCGTGCTGACGATCGCCTACATATTTTCCTTTATCGACCGCACTATCCTCGCGCTGCTGGTGGACCCCATCAAGACGGATCTCGCATTGTCGGACACGCAGATCGGCCTGCTGGGCGGCTTTGCTTTCGTGGTGTTCTACACGCTGATGGGCCTGCCCATCGGCTGGCTGGCCGATCGCAAGCGCCGCAACCTGATTATCGCGGCCGGCATCTTCACGTGGAGCCTGACGACCGCAGCCTGCGGGCTGGCAAAGAACTTCTGGCAACTGGCCCTGGCCCGGGTCGGCGTGGGCGTGGGCGAAGCCGCCCTGTCGCCCCCGGCCTTCTCGATGATTGCCGACTTTTTCCCGCCGCACCGCCTCGGCCGGCCGATGGGCGTTTACAACTCGGGAATATTCATGGGTGTGGCGCTGGCCTTCATTCTCGGCGGCGCCATCGTGCAGTTCTTCAACAACGCGCCGCCGGTAGACCTGCCGGTGATCGGCAGAGTCGTCACCTGGCAACTCGCGTTCATCGTAGTGGGCTTGCCGGGCATCCTGGTGGCGGCGCTGATGCTGACCGTCCGGGAACCCCCGCGGCGGGGTGTAACAACCGCGGAAGCAGGCAGTCTGCGTTCTTTGTGGCACTGGATGAAAGCGCGCCGCGGCGCGATGGTCGCCCACATGTTCGGTTTTGCCATTCTCGGTATGCCGGTGCAGGCTGTCTTTCTGTGGGCGCCAAGCTTTTACATCCGGCGCTTCGACTACAGTCCGGGGGAAGTGGGCCTGACCCTGGGCCTGCTGGCGCTCATATTCGGCGCCGGCGGCATGATGGCCGGCGGCTGGCTGGCAGACTGGTTCAAGGGTCGGGGGCACGACGACGCACCGATGCGCGTGGGCGTGGTGGGCGCAATTGGCTCCGCACCCTTTGCGCTGACGGCCGGCCTTGCCGACAACGCGCCGCTGGCGCTGGCACTAATGGCCCCGCTGGTGTTCTTCATCTGCTGCGGCGTGACCGCCGCACCCACCGCGCTGCAGCTCATCACACCGAATCACTACCGCGGCCAGGTATCGGCTATCTATATGTTTGTGCTGAACCTGATCGCATCGGGCCTCGCGCCGTTCCTGGTGGGCTATTTCACCGACTCGCTGTTTCGCGATCCGACGGCCGTGGGCAAGTCCCTCGCGCTGGTGGGCATCGCATCACCCGTTGCCGGGGTGGTGCTGATGCTGGGCCTGAAAGCTTTCCGCCGCGCGGCCGGTCTTGGGGATACCGGCGCCACCGGCCGGGCCTCAACCGTTTCGTCCTGAGCGCCTTCGCAGGGATATCAGTGGAAATGCGGAATCACGCGATCTTTGATCGTCTCGAGTGATTCCCACGGGTCGTCGAATACCCGCAGCGCGAGATCCGTCAGCCCGACTCGCTCCATCGCCCGGAAGCGCTCGATCTCGCGATCGATGTCAGCGTAGTCACCGGACGAGCTGCAATTGTCGATGAGCCGCTGCACGAGCTCCGGCGGCACACCCTTGATATCGCCCGTGCCCGTGACGCCGGCAATCAGAAAATTGCGGTAGTTGTCGCGTACCAGCTGCGCTTCTTCTGCGTCGAGCAGGTGATCCAGGCCTATGTGCGGCGGGATCACCTCGGCGCGCGCGAACAGGCCAATCCGCGCTTCGCGCATCGACACCTCGCGGTCAGGCTTAATGTGCCAGGCCCAGAAATTGCCAATGCGAAAATCCTTTGCGGGGTGCTCGCGCCTGGCGAGACCGGCCTGAATGTCCTGCATGACTTCCGGCAACCGGTCGGCGGTGACATCGCCCACCTGCAGCCCGTCCGCGATGCGCCCGCCCATGCGCAGCATCTGCGGGCCCATGGAACAGGTGAAGATTCGCGGCCGCGGCGATTTCATGAAGCTCAGCTTGAACGGCGACGACACGCTAAACACTTCGCCGCGGTAACCCTGGTGGAACTCCCCGGAGGCCATCATCAGGATGATCTCCGCAGCTTCGCGCACGCCGCGCACGATGCGCATCTTTTTGAAGTCCAGGCTTTCGCCGTCCGAACGCACGGACGTGGCCAGCGCCATCGCGCCGCCGCCTCCCAGGCCGAGGATCGCGCGGCCTGCGGCCATCTCGTTCAGGCTGATGATGGAATAAGCGATCCGGACCGGGTGCATCTCGTAAGGGCTGAGGGCCAGCACGCCGAGCTTGATGCGATTGGTTGCCTGGGCTGCGAGCGACAAGCCCAGGAACGGATCCCAGCCGTTGGGGAGATTCGAGTGCCAGAGTGCGCGCACCCCCGCCTTCTCGGCCGCGACGGCGTAGTCCGCAACCTCTTGCGGATGCATCTCACAGCCGATGATGAGCTCGATTTGCATAGCCCCTCCCTTTTGGTGTCAGACACCCACCCCCAACTCCATGTGGATGACGAGTTGCCGGCAACGGTCAACTGAGCCGGGTCAGTTGACCGCCATGGCGATCGCTGCGTACTGGGCGAGGAACGCCGCGATCGTGAATGCATGGAAGAGCTCGTGGTAGCCGAACCAGTCCGGATGCGGGTCGGGCGTCTGGCGGGCGTAGACGACGCCGCCGATCGAATACAGCACCCCACCAAGCGCCAGCAGCGAAACCACCGCCGGGCCGAACTGTTCCCAGATGGTCGGCAGGAAAAACAGCGACACCCAGCCGAGCGCCAGGTATGAGCCGACGACCAGCCATCGCGGTGCCTGCCACCACAGCACGCGCACGATGAGACCAATTACCGCGATGCTCCAAACCAGCACGAGCATGGTCGTTCCTGTTTGGCGATCGTTCAGCGCAACGGCATAGGGGGTGTAGCTGCCCGCGATAAACAAGTAGATGTTGGCGTGGTCAAGCCGCTTGAGGAAGGCGTTGGTCCGAGCCCCACCGGCACCCAGGTGATACGAAGCGCTGACCCCGAACAGCAGCACAGTGGTCGCGACATAAACGGCCACCGCCAGGCGCAAGTTCAGCTCGGGCGTGACCACCAGCAGTGCCAGACCGAGTACAAAGGCCAGCGGACCGGCACCGAAATGCAGCCAGCCCCGCAGCCTGGGCTTCATCGCCGCCTCGAAAGACTGCTTCAGGTCGTCAAGGCGTTCGGCGGCGGGATGCCCGGGTTGGCGTTCGGTTTCTTCTCGGGGCATGTACCTACCGTATCGCAGGTTTGCGCTTCTGGAAACCGTGCCGTGGCCCCTGTCCCAGCAAAGCTACGACCCTGGCTGTCTGCGGCACCGGCAGTATCCGCCCCTGCACTTCCAGTTCACCCGGTGCGCTATCATCATGGCCTGTGACCTTGCGCCACAACAGTTTCAGACGTGCCAGTGAACCGGGGCCCAGCGGACAGAAATAGACCTCTTCGCCGGACAGTTTGTCCAGCCTGTAGTCTGACGGCCCATCCAGTTGAATGATCTCGAACCGGGACTTGATGAATTCGATAAACGGCTCAAACAGATTGCGGTTCAGCCCGTTACGGTAGAGATCATCCGGCGGGAT
>CAMYJV010000012.1 GCA_947258805.1 uncultured Gammaproteobacteria bacterium
ACGCATCGCGCAGTGCGCGCTCCGGATTGCCGATGCAGACCACGCAGGTGTCGGCTGGCAGGTAGTCCCAGAACGTTGCTGCTGCATCAAAGAACAGCGGCAGGTAATTTTCGATGCCCGCGGGCAGCCGTTGTTCGCTGACCTCGCGGTAGATCACCGAGTTGGCTGGATTGCCTTCGAAGCGCGCGCGGTAACGCAGGCGGAAAGCCTTGACGGCGTCCGCGTCAATCGGGATCTCCCGGGCCGGCAACGTGTCCAGGGTGTCCACCTGGCCGGTCGTAAGCTGCGAATCGGGATCGAACTCGCGAATGGACTCAATTTCTTTATCCAGGAAATCCACCCGCACCGGCTGGTTGTGGCCGGTGGGGTAGAGGTCCACCAGGGAGCCGCGCACGGCGTATTCGCCGTGGGTGCTGACCTGCGAGACGCGTTGGTAACCGGCATCATCGAGTTGCCGCCGAAATTCGGCCGGATCCAGGCGCTGGCCAGCGCGCAGTTCAATGCCCCGGGACCGCAGGAAAACCGGGGGCGGCAAATGCGGCAGCAACGTCGGCGCTGCGGCCAGGAGAATCTGGCGGCCGCCCCAGGTAAGACGGCGCAGCACGCGCAGACGTTCTGCAACCAGGTCCTGGTGCGGGCTGAAACTGTCGTAGGGGAGAACCTCGAGGTCCGGAAACAGCAGCACGTCCGGCCCGGCCGGGCTGAAGAACTGGAGTTCCGCGGCCAGTCCCTCAGCGTCGGCGACATTCGGCGTCAGTACGAGCACCGGGCCATCGCGCAGCCGCGCAACGTCTGCCAAACACAGCGCCATCGCGCAGCCGCGGGCGCCACCCCAGTGCACACTGCGCGCGGCGGAGCCGGGCAATGGCAACCGGCCGCGCAGAAGCACGGACTCAGATATCAAGCGGGATCTCCGGCCGGTTAAACCACTATTATTTCACAGCACAGGCACCACTGACCTGCGTGTGTCGGGTCGGAGCGGACGGCGTCAGTTCTTCTGAACGGCGTGAATGACCCGGGAATATTCGAAGTACACAACGAAATTTGAGTACTCCCACCGGGAGATCGGCGGATCACCGACAGCGGAATTCTTCGTCGCCGGTTGGCCCCAGGTGGACGCGACTTTGTCCATGGTCATCCCGCGCGAGGGGCGCTGGGTGGCTGACGAGCTGGCCTGCTCGACGCCGTCTAGCAGCAACGTCTCCGCCGCTGCGGGCAGAGTGGGCACGGCGACCAGGGCCGAGATCAGCAGGGCCGGTAAACGGCGGAACATGGTATTTACCCCAAGCTATACTGCCTTCAGGGTATCATTGGCTCCGGGCGCAAAAAACAGAATGCTCTATGGACACGGCCAGCGGAATGGTGTAACGCGGCGACCGCTATCGGCGGCCAGCCGGTGTGAGCCGTGAGGTTTGCCGCCCCTCTGGCCGAGGCCCGTTTGCTGCGCCGCTACCAACGCTTTCTCGCCGACGTGGAGTGGCCCGACGGGCGTGTGGAGACAGTGCACTGCCCCAATACCGGCTCAATGCTCGGCTGTCGCGAGCCCGGCTCACGGGTCTGGCTCAGCCGTTCGACGAATTCACGTCGCAAATATCCGTTGACCTGGGAACTGGTGGAGAGCCAGGACGGCACGCTGGTCGGTATCAATACCCAGCGCACCAACAAGCTGGTGCGTGAGGGCCTCGACGCAGGCGCGATTGACCGCCTCGGCGATTTCTATGAAATCCGGGCCGAAGTGCCGGTCCGGGGCACCCGGACGCGCGTCGATTTCCTTCTCAGCGATGGCCGCGGCGACTACTTCCTCGAGGTAAAGAATGTCACGGCGGCCGTGACTGGACGCCGGGCCCTGTTCCCCGACGCGGTGAGCGTCCGGGCCGCGCGACACGCACGGGAACTCGCCAGGCTTTGCCGGGCCGGGCAGCGGGCCGGAATGTTGTTCCTCGTGCAGCGTGACGATGTCGATGAAGTGTGTCCGGCCGACGAGATTGATCCGGACTACGGTCTGGCGCTGCGTGATGCAGCCGACGCCGGTGTGGACGTGCTCGCCTACCGGGCGCGGGTGACCCCGGAGGAGATTGTGGTCGATGCTGCCGTCGAGGTGGTGCTTTGAGCTGCGCGGGAGACCTGCCGGCATGATGCGCCCCGTGACCGTCTTCGTCGCGCTTCGTTATCTGCGCGAACACCGGGACAACTCATTCGCGTCGTTTGTGACCGTGGCTTCCGTGATCGGTGTCGCCCTGGGTGTTGCCGCACTGATCGTGGTGCTGTCGGTAATGAACGGCTTCGAAAACGAACTGCGCGATCGTCTGCTGAGCATGGCCGGACATGCAACGGTCGACGCGACAGACCCTGCCGTGCTGGAAGATCTGCGCCGCTGGCCGGGCGTGACGGCGGCGGCGCCCTTTGTCGATCTGGAGGCCATGCTGTCTTCCGGCGGCAGCCTGGCCGGGGGCGTGCTCAGCGGCATCGATCCGGTGGCAGAGCGGTCTATGTCCGGTCTGGAAGATCACCTGCGCGGGGGTGGGCTCGATGACCTGGTGGCGGGGTCGCGCGCCATGATTCTTGGTCGCGCGCTGGCGCTGCGGCTTGGTGTGCAGGTGGGTGATCCGGTGACGGTGATGGTCCCGGGCCGCGGTTCCAACGGCCGGCTGCGCACGTCGTTGCGAGAGTTTCGGCTGGCCGGTGTCTTCGAGCTCGGCCTGCGCGACCACGATAGTGTGCGCGCACTGGTGCACATCGACGACGCCAGGCGCGTCGCCGGCGAGGCGGGCGCCGGCGGCGGCATCCGGGTCCGCACGGACAACGTGCTGGCTGCGCCGGAAATTATCCGTGCCTGGGCTGGTGACTGGGCCAGTCGAAACGGGGCAGCACCCACTGTGCGGGACTGGACCCAGGACAACGCGACCTATTTTCGCGCGGTGCGGATCGAGAAACTGATGATGACCTTGCTGCTGTCATTGATCGTTGCGGTGGCCGCATTCAATATAGTCGCCACCCTGGTGATGGTGGTGACCGACAAGCGTGGCGGGATCGCGATCCTGCGGACCCTGGGTTATTCCCGCAGCTCCGTAATGACCATATTCGCCGTGCAGGGACTGGTGGTTGGCTGGTGCGGCGTACTGACTGGGGTTGCGCTGGGCGTTGTGCTGGCTGTGAACGTAGAGACCGTCGCGCCGGCGCTCGAGAGACTGTTCGGTTTCGAGTTCATGCCCGCTGAGGTTTACTACCTGACTTCGCTACCGGCCGATCTGCGCGTGGCCGATGTCACCTGGATTTCGGTCATCGCCCTCGCGATGACTGCGGTGGCGACGATTTATCCTGCGCTGCGAGCGGCCAGCGTCGCGCCGGCCGAAGTCTTGCGTTACGAGTGAGTGCCGCATCGATGTTTCGCATTTTCGAGTCTTACGAGCTGCGTGTTGGCGCACGCTACTTACGGTCGCGCAGTCGCAATCGCTTCGTGTCGTTTATTTCTTCGATTTCGGTGCTGGGTATCGCCCTGGCGGTAGCCGTACTGATCGTGGTGCTGTCGGTAATGAACGGCTTCGAGTACGAGGTACGAACGCGCATTCTGAGTGTGGTTTCGCACGGTGCTATCACCGGCTGGCAGGGGCGTATGGACGACTGGAGCGTGGTGCGGGACATCGCAGCCGCGAATCCGGAAACACGAGCCGTCGCCAGGTTTGTCAGTGGGCAGGGGATGCTCGTGGGCGCCGAAGAAATTCGCGGGGTCGAGATACGCGGCATTGATCCGCCGCGCGAGGCGCGGGTGTCCGAGCTGCCGGCGCTGATGGAATCAGGCAGCCTGGACAGCCTCCAGCCCGGCACCTATGGCATTGTCATTGGCCGCAGCCTGGCCGAAGAGCTGGATGCTGGGGTGGGCGATCGGCTGATCCTGATGGTGGCCGAAGGCGTCACGACGCCCGCCGGGCTGGCACCGCGCATGCGGCGGTTCGAGGTTCGCGGCATTTTCTATGCCGGCATGTATGAGTACGACCGCGGGCTGGTATTCGTGAACGTGCAGGACGCCGCACGATTGCTGCGGTTGGGCGACGCGGTCTCCGGTATTCGCATCGCGCTGGACGATGCCATGCGGGCGCCCGTGGTGGTCCGCGACATCGCTCGGTCTCTCGGGCAGGACGTCTATATTACGGACTGGACCCGGCAGCACGCGAACTTCTTCCGCTCTATCCAGCTGACCAAGACCATAATCTTCGTGATCCTGCTGCTGGTCGTTGCTGTCGCCGCTTTCAATATCGTGTCGACACTGGTCATGGTCGTGCGGGAGAAGCGTGGTGATATTGCGATTCTCCGTACCCTCGGGGCGGCGCCAGCCGGCATTCTTCGTATCTTCGTGACCCAGGGCGCCATGATTGGTCTGTTAGGCACTGCACTCGGGGTGTTGCTGGGCCTGCTCATTGCCGCCAATCTGGACAGTATCGTGGCCTTGATAGAACGACTGTTCGGCATGAAGTTTCTGGCTCCCGACGTGTACTTCATCAGTGATTTTCCCAGCCGGATTCGAATTGGCGACGTATTGCAGGTTGGCGGTATTGCATTGCTGCTGACGCTGTTGTCGACGCTGTATCCCGCCTGGCGGGGGGCACGCACGGCGCCGGCGCAGGCGCTGCGGCACGAGTAAGGACCCACCATGGCGGCACCTATGACCGACGAAGAACGAGCGACGCTGCCGCTGGTCTGCGAAGACCTGCAAAAGAGTTTCGCGGAGGGTCCGTCAGTACTGCATGTGCTCCAGGGCGCAGACCTCGTGGTGCGACCTGGAGAAACGCTCGCGATTGTTGGTGCGTCGGGCGCGGGCAAGACAACGCTTCTGCAGTTGCTGGGCGGACTCGACCGCGCGACTGCCGGCAGCGTCAGGATTTTTGGCGAAGATCTCGCCAGCCTGTCGCCCACCGCCCGCGGCGAACTCAGGAATCGGGCACTGGGTTTCGTTTACCAGTTCCATCATCTGTTGCCCGAGTTCAATGCCGTAGAAAACGTCGCGATGCCGCTGTTGCTCAGACGTTTGCCGCTGGCGGAAGTGCACGACAAAGCCGCCGGCCTGCTTGAGCGCGTGGGTCTGGGTGATCGGCTCGATCACCGTCCGGGTGAACTGTCGGGCGGCGAGCGTCAGCGAGTGGCTGTAGCGCGCGCGCTGGTCACCGATCCTGCGGTTGTGCTGGCCGACGAGCCCACCGGCAATCTCGATCCGGCTACCGGTGAACGGGTACTAAAGCTGATGCTGGCACTGAACCGCGAAAGCGGCGCCAGCCTGGTGCTCGTCACTCACGATGCCGCCATCGCCCGCCGGATGGAGCGCGTGTTGCAACTGCACGATGGCCGGCTGCGGGACGTATCGGCAGACTACCGCGTCTGACGGCTGGCGCGCCCGGCAGGGTTACTCGCGCGCTGCCGGCGCCGATAACGTGCAGCGACCGCCATGCGCCAGGCGACGCTGACGAACACATAGGCGGTAGAGGCGACAACCGTGGCGGTAACCACTGAGCCGAGCAGCAGCGGGCGCCAGTAACGCGGCAGATCTTCGATCACCCAACGCCAGGATGTGTCAATGCTGAAGGGCTCTGGCGGCAATTCGAGTATCAGCACGCCGAGTTGGTATTCAAACCAGTAAATCGGCACCCACGTGATGGGGTTGGTGATGAATACGGCGGCGAAGGCCACCGGCAGATTGACCCGGAACAGGATTGCCGCGAGCGGGGCCAGCACTGACTGCGCGGGCAGTGGCAGCAGTGCAATGAACAAGCCTAGCCAGATTGCGCCGGTGACGCTGCGCCGGCTGACGGCGAAGAAAGTCGGGTGCCTGAGCACCACCTCGAAGGGCCGCAGGTACCAGGGGTGCTCGCGATCCCGCGGAAACTCGGCGGAAATTCGCCTGAAAAAACGTCTGGGCATAGCTTAGTTTTTCGCGACACGCTGTTCGACCGTCATCGCACGCTCGGTGCGAGGTGGGCAGACCCCCGATTATCATGCATTCGGCGCGCGAAAGAACATGGCACTTGCCTCGTGGTCCTCCCTTGCGCTGCTGGGCGCCGTCCTCTGGTGGCCGGCTGGCTGGCCAACCCCGCTGGCCCCGGAAATCATCGCTCTGCTCGTGATGGGCGCGAGCCTGTTGGAAGGCCGCAAGGCATTCGTGCTGCTGCTGCCCGTTGCCTGCACACTGTTGCAGGCGGAGCGCAACCTGGCAGATCGCCTGCCCGTCGCGGCAGCCGGGCGCGACTTCATAGTGCGCGGACAGGTTTGCGACTTTCCCCGGCGCAGCGGGCGGGCGTTGCGGTTTCCACTGTATCTGGACTCGCGTCTCAGTGCCCCTGGACTGCCGGCCCGGGTTCAGCTGGCTTGGTACGACCCGGTAGTGTTGCCGCGCGCCGGGGACAGCTGGCAGTTCGTGGTCCGACTGCGGCCGCCGCGTACGCTGGCGCTACGATCTCCTGGATCGCTACTGCGAGGCGACGCGAGTGCACTCGATGGCGCGTACCACGGGCTACACGGCGACCATGGCGATCCGTCTGCTGGCCGCCGGCCACTTCGCCGAGCAGGCGCTCACCTGATGGCGATTTCAGGCCTGCACATTGGGCTGCTGGCAGGCGCAGCATTGCTGGCCGCCCGCGCCGTCGGCTACCTGCTGGTCCGCTGTGGGTGCTGTTTATCGCCGCGCCGGTTGGGCCTCGTATCGGCCCTGGTGGTGGCCGCTGGTTATGCGGGGCTGGCCGGATTTGCACTACCCACGCGACGGGCATTGCTGATGCTGGCCATCTTCATCCTTTTCAGTCTGACAGGCCGGGCCGTGGCCGCGTGGACGACGCTGACCGTTACGTTGTGGCTGGTGTTGGTCAGTGATGGCCTGAGCCTGCTCACAGCCGGCTTCTGGCTGTCGTTTGGTGCCGTGGCCGTGCTGTTGACCGCAACCCTGGCATGTTCGCGCGGGGATAAACGCAACGCGCTCGTCCAGAGAATAGGCGCTCTGGGTGATGCGCAGTGGCGAGTGTTCCTGGGCCTGGCACCGGTCGGGGCACTGTGTTTCGGCGTGCTGGCGCCCGTCTCGCCGTTGGCCAATTTTGTGGCTGTGCCGCTGTTTGGTGTCGCCATCATGCCGCTGGCGCTGGCTGGCGTTGTCCTGGCGGCAACGGGTATCTCGACCGCGCCGCTGCTGTCGGCGGCGGATCTCTTGCAAGGCCTGCTCGACTGGCTGGCGTGGCTCGATATCGGCGCCTGGCCGGCACCGGCCCCGCCCGCCTGGTATTGGCCCATGGCCGCCGTCGCGACCGTGACGTTGTTGTGGCCTCGTCCCATGCCAGGTCGGTGGCTGGCCGTGGGCCTGTTGCTGCTTGCCCCATTACTCGCACCGCGTTCGCCCGCGGCAGATGCAGTCCGGGTGCAGGTCCTGGACGTCGGCCAGGGCCTCGCTGTTATCGTACAAACGCGCAGGCACGCGCTGGTGTATGACACCGGGCCGGCCTTCGGGGCTGGCGACGCCGGCCTTGCCGTGGTGTTGCCGGCGCTGCGTCAGGCTGGAATTCGCCGTGTCGATGCGATCGTTGTTTCACATGGCGACAACGATCACGCCGGAGGCCTCGCCAGCCTGCACGCGGCGCACCCGCAAGCCTTTGTGCTGGCGCCCCGACCGTCAGCCGTTGCGGCGCCCGCGGCAGATTGCCGACGGGGTCAGGGCTGGGCGTGGGATGGCGTCAAGTTTCGGTTCCTCCACCCGAGCCCGGGTTTTGTCCGCGGACCCAGCAACGACAGGTCATGCGTACTCCTGGTGCAGGCCGCCGGCGCATCGCTGCTGCTGCCAGGTGACGTGAGCCGGCGGGGGGAAGCCAATTTTGCCGGCCAGTTGCCGCCAGAGGGGGTCGACCTGGTGGTCGCACCCCATCATGGCAGCGCCACGTCATCCTCCCAGCTGCTGGTCAAGCGAAGTCGTCCTCGCTACGTGGCTTTCACCGCTGGCCACCTGAACCGCTGGGGCTTTCCGCGGCCCTCGGTGCTTGCCCGCTGGCAGCGAACAGGTGCCTGCCTGGTGAATACCGCCAGCGAGGGAACCCTGCTCTTCGACCTGCGGGATGGCCGCCTGGCGCTGCAGAATCGCCACCGCCGGGATGCCGCCCGCGCCTGGACGCTGCCGCCCGGCGAACCGGAGTGCGGCGCCGACGACACAACGCTGTAAACTGCCGCGCGCCGCGGTTATAGTTTTTTCTTTGTTGGCGCGTTCTGGGCATGCTGGAGATCGTGAAATCGGGCGGCTGGATGATGCTGCCCATCATTCTGTGTTCAGTGGTCGCTGCGGCCATCATCCTGGAGCGGGTCTGGACGCTGCAGCAGCGCCGCGTGCTGCCCAAAGACCTGACCCGCCAGGTCTGGGAATGGGTTAGCAAGAACCAGCTGTCACCGGAGCACATCAAGTCGCTGCGCGACAGTTCGCCGCTGGGAGAAATCCTTGCCGTGGCGCTTACCAACCGTCAGCGCGAGCGCGAGATCATGAAAGAGCGCGTCGAAGATACCGGACGCCACGTGGTTCACGAGCTGGAGCGATATCTCAACAGCCTTGGCACGATCGCCGGCATATCGCCGTTGCTTGGCCTGTTGGGGACCGTGGTTGGCATGATCAAAGTGTTCGCTGCGATTACGGAATTCGGCGTCGGTGATCCCGGCGTACTGGCCGGTGGTATTTCCGAAGCGCTGATCACGACGGGGGCGGGCTTGTCTGTGGCGATTCCTTCGCTGATCGCTTACCGATATCTACGGGGCAAGGTCAACGCAATCGTCGTGCAGATGGAGAAAGAAGCCATTACGCTGGTCGAAGCGCTGCACCGCAAGCAATTCTTCGACACGCTCGGGACACAGCGGAATGAAGCTGCGCACGGCTGAACCGGAAGAGCCCGATGTCAATCTCACGTCCCTGATCGACGTGGTGCTGTTATTGCTCGTGTTCTTCATGGTGACGACCAGTTTCGTTCGTGAATCGCAGATCTCGATCCGCTTGCCCGAAGCCGATACGTCGGCCGCAGCCACACCGGCACCACCGGTGGAAATCTCCATCTCGGCGGGCGGCGACTACCGGGTGAATGGTCGCCCGCTGGTAGATAACCAGCCCGCCACTCTCTCTGCCGCGATTCGCCTGCTGGCAGACGAGCTCGATGCGCTGCCCGCCCTCACAATCAGCGCCGATGCGGAGTCCAGCCATCAGTCCGTGGTCACGGCCATGGATATTGCGGGGCGGCTGGGGTTCAGCGAGATTTCCATCGCCACGGTCCGCGCCGCGGGCCAGAGTTCAGGAGATGGCAGTTAGCGCACCCGTATTCCGCGTGGTCATTCCGGCCCGCTATGCGTCGACGCGCTTTCCCGGCAAAGCCGTGGCGGAATTGCTCGGTCGGCCCATGATCGAGCACGTCTACGATCGGGCGGTCGCCAGTCATGCCACGGAAGTCATCATCGCCACGGACGATGCACGGGTGGCCGAGGCAGCCGCGGCTTTTGCGGCGCCGGTAACCATGACCAGCCCCGAGCACGAGTCTGGCACAGACCGTGTGGCCGAAGTCGCGGCGCAGTTCGCCTGGCAGGCCGACGACATCGTTGTCAATGTACAGGGTGATGCGCCGACGATTCCGCCCGCCAGCATCGGCCTGGTCGCAGACTTGCTAGCCAGGCATCCGGCCGCGGAAATGGCCACACTGTGCGTCCCGGTCACAGAGCTGGCCGATTACCAGAGCCCCCACGTGGTCAAGGTGGTGATGGACGGTGATGGACGGGCGCTATATTTCAGTCGCAGTCCGATTCCCGCCAGCGGGCACGGCAATGCGCAACGCCCCGAGCACGTCTGGCGTCACCTGGGAATCTACGCTTATCGCGTCGGTGCCCTGCAGCGTTTGACGGCTGCGCCCGCGTGTTATCTTGAAGTCAGCGAAAAACTGGAGCAGTTGCGCGCGCTGTGGCTCGGCATGGAGATTCGGGTTGCCGTCGCGCCGGAGGTTCACGGACCGGATGTGGACACGCCTGAAGATCTGGCTGCAGCGTCAGCCTTCCTTGCCGCCGCCCACGACAATGCCTGAGCCGGAGATCTCTGCGGCGGATGTCAACGTCCTGCTGGTGTGCATGGGCAATATTTGCCGGTCGCCGATGGCCGAAGGCTGGTTGAGCCACCGGCTGCGCTCCAGGCCTGAAGGCCTGCGCGTCTACGTAGACTCAGCGGGGACGCACGGCTACCACGCTGGTTCTGCCCCCGACCCACGGGCGCAGGCAGCCACTGCGCGTCGAGGATTCCATATCGGTCACCTGCAGGCACGCCAGGTGGTGACCGACGATTTCGAGCGTTTCGACCTGTTGCTGGCCATGGACAGCGACAACCTCGAGTTCCTGGCCCAGCTGGCGCCGGACGCCAGCCGCCACAAGCTCCGGCGCTTACTCGACTTTGCCCCGGCAGCGGGCATTACGGATGTGCCGGACCCTTACTACGGCGGCGATACCGGCTTCGAGCGCGTACTGGACCTCGTCGAGGCGGCCGTCGACGGCCTGATGCCGGAACTCGAAAGCCTGGCTGCGGCGCGCCGGAAGCGCTGATGCACGCTTACTGGCCCCGCGGGTCGCCAGGTTTGCCGTCGTCTGAAGACCAGACCTTGTAAGTTCGCGAACTATCGCTTTTCCCCACTTCTTCCCATGGCAACACGCGGTCACCGGCCGGTTTACTGTCCGCCGCGGGCTTTGGTTCGCCGGCTGCTTTCTTCGCTGGTGCGGGCGGTCCAGCAGGCGCGGCCTGGCGGCCGGCATCTGCCGGTCTAGCCGCTGCGGGTGCCTGGGGTGGCGAGGCTGGCGGCGCAGACGGTGCCGTGCGCGCCTGCTGCTGCACATCCTGCAATGGTCGCGACGGCAGCGTGTCGTGTTCGCCCGGATGCGCTCTTGGTGCCGGCTCGACGGCTTTCGGTGCATCGCCTTGGGCGGCTTTGCCTGACTCCGGCTGCGCGGCTGGGCGGGCATCGGCGGCGGGTGGCTTCGGCTCGCGGCTTTCCGGTTTCCTGTCTCGCTGCGGGTCCTGCGCAGGAGTCGTCGCAGTGTCGCGATCGGCCTGCTGAGACGCCTGCTGTCCACCTTTGGCCTCGGCGCCGCCGCCGCCGCCAGAGCGCCGCCGCCGCCGGCCGCGTCGTGAGCGCTGGCCGCTGTTGCGCGTTTCCTTCGCCGGGCCGTCCGCCTTGCGACTCGCCGGTTCGTTCGTATCCGTTGCCGAGCGTGGCTCGGCACTGCGGGCCTGCTGGTCTTTGCGGCTGCGTCCCGGTTTATCGCTGCGGGAATCACCCCGAGCTTCGCCCCGGCCATCGCTTCGTGATGGCGAGTCGCTGCGGGATCTCCCGCGTCCGTGCTGGCTGCGGCCCCGGCCACCGGACCGGCCCTGCCCGCCGCGACGTGTGCGGTCGCCGCGACGTGGCTCACGTCGCTGACGTTGGCTGCCCTGATCCGGCTGTTCTGGCGCCGGTTCGGGGTCGCCCACCAGCAGGCGTTTGAGGCGCTTCAACAGACCGGGCTGTGGAGCGGTGCTCTCGGTGCCGGTTACCACGGGCTGCGGCGTGGCCGGTTTTTCCGGCACGACGACCTTGACAGCAGGTGCCTCGGCCTTCGGCCTTGGCGCAGTGGCAAGCGCCAGTGCGGCGTCTTCTTCGCCCGGCTCACGCAGGTGGTAACTTGCCCCGGTGTTTTCCGGCAACAAAGTCTGGTCGTCCCGGACCCGGCGTATCGAATAATTCGGCGTTTCCAGTTCCGGGTTCGCGATCAGGATGACCTGCAGATCGTCGCGCTGTTCGATGCGGCTGATCCAGTCACGCTTTTCGTTAAGCAGGTATGTGGCAATATCAATGGGTAACTGCGCAATAACTTTCGTAGTGCGTTCCTTGCGGGATTCCTCGCCGATCAAGCGCAGAATCGATAGTGCAAGGGACTCCACACTGCGCACGTGCCCGATGCCATTACAACGCGGGCACACCTGGTGCGCTGACTCACCGAGCGACGGCCGCAGGCGCTGTCGCGACATCTCGAGCAGGCCGAAGCGGGAAATTCGGCCGAGCTGGACGCGGGCACGATCGGCTCGCACGGCGTCGCGCAGGCGGTTCTCGACGTCACGCTGGTTGCGAGTCGGGCCCATGTCGATGAAGTCGATAACCAGCAGGCCGCCCAGGTCACGCAGGCGGCACTGTCGGGCGACTTCGTCAGCCGCTTCCAGGTTGGTGGCCAGGGCGGTGGCTTCGATATCGCCGCCCTTGGTCGCCCGGGCTGAGTTGATGTCGATGGAAATCAACGCCTCGGTGTGATCCACCACGATGCTGCCACCCGACGGCAGGTGCACCGTGTGTGCGAAGGCCGATTCGATCTGGCTCTCGATCTGGAACCTTGTAAACAGGGGAACCGGGTCTTCGTAGTGGCGCAGCTTGCGCAGGTTCTGAGGCATCGCGTGTTCCATGAACTCGCGGGCCTCTTCAAAGGTCGCTTTGTCGTCGACCAGTATTTCGCCGATATCCGCCGACAGATGATCGCGCAGCGCGCGGACCATGGCATTGCTGTCCTGGAACAGGAGGCAGGGCGCTTCGCGCGGTTGAACGACCTGGAGGATGGCCTGCCAGATACCCATCAGGTATTCCAGGTCCCAGCGCAGCTCCTCTTCGGCCCGGCCGACCCCGGCCGTGCGCACGATAACGCCCATACCCGCCGGAATTTCTACGCCCTCGAGGGCGTCTTTGACGACTTCACGGTCTTCGCCGGTAATTCGTCTTGACACGCCACCCGCCCGCGGGTTGTTCGGCATCAGGACGATGAATCTGCCGGCGAGACTGATAAAGGTCGTGAGCGCGGCACCCTTGTTGCCGCGTTCTTCCTTTTCGACCTGGACGACAATGTCCTGGCCTTCCTTCAGCACGTCGCGGATGTTGATTCGCTGCCCGGATTCAGGTTCATTCAGGAAATACTCCTGGGAGATTTCCTTCAGTGGCAGAAAGCCGTGGCGTTCAGCGCCGTAATTAACGAAGGCAGCGTCGAGGCTGGGCTCGACCCGGGTAATCTTACCCTTATAGATGTTGGCCTTTTTCTGGGCGCGGGATGCAATCTCGATGTCGAGATCGATGAGTTTCTGACCATCGACCATGGCCACACGCAACTCTTCTTCCTGAGTTGCGTTGATGAGCATTCTCTTCATAAGCCCCTGCTATAAACAGTTGGGGGGCTCCAGGTGAGTGCTGCTGGATATGCACAGCGCCGTCGCCGCGTCTGCGCGCGGTCATAGCAATCCGCCCGTGGCGGGAGACGGCATTAGGCATGTCATGATCGTATTGATCGGCCGTGCACATAACAGCTGATCCAGCGAAAACCCTTGTAGAGGTGTTGCGCGGCCAAGCGGCCACTCTTCACCTGGTACCCAGTTGTCGATCTGCTCGGCAGACCGACCGTAACCGGACGCATCAAGCGTCCGGGGTGTATTCACTTTTTGTCCTAAACCAGCGGAATCATCGCTGGCGCAACAAAAGTTTAATATAACAGGCACTTGCAATCGCGGCAATGCGACCAATCGAGGAATTGATGAACAATGGATCGGCCACCGGCGGCGTCCAGCACGTGCGCGTAGCTGAGGATGACGTGGGGCGCCGCCTCGACAACTACCTGCTGAGCCGGTTCAAGGGCGTGCCTCGCAGCCGGGTGTACCGGATGATCCGGGGTGGCGAAGTGCGGGTGAATGGCGGTCGCGCGCGCCCTGATCGTCGGCTGGAGGCCGGCGATGAACTCCGTCTGCCGCCGGTCCGGCTGGCGCCACCTGGCGCTCCGCCCCGGGACTCTGCTGCGCGTGGCCAGTGGCTCGTCGAGAGGGTTCTCTACGAGGACCGGGATCTGCTGGCCCTCGACAAACCGGCTGGGCTGGCCGTCCACGGGGGCAGCGGCATCAGTCTCGGCGCCATCGAGCTGCTGCGGGCCGCACGACATGACGATAGCCTGGAGCTGGTGCATCGCCTGGACCGGGACACCAGCGGTTGTCTGCTCATCGCCAAGCGCCGGCCGGCCTTGCGCCATCTGCATGCACAACTGCGCGAAGGAACTGTGCGCAAGCTTTACACGGCGTTGCTGGTCGGCCAGTTGCGGGGGCCTGAACGCATCGTCGACGCACCGCTGCTAACCACGCACCGGCGCGGCGGTGAGCGCTTTGTCACTGTCGCGGAAGACGGCAAGGCAGCTCGCAGCCGATTTCGCCCTCGCGAGGCACTGCACCGGTGCACCTTGTGTGATGTGCAGATCGACACCGGCCGTACCCACCAGATTCGTGTGCATGCTGCGCACATTGGCCACCCGGTAGCAGGTGACGATCGTTACGGCATTGCCGCAGATCCGGCGGTGCGCAGGGCGAACCTGCAGCGGCTGTTCCTGCATGCATCGAGTCTGAGTTTTGACAGCCCGACGGGGGAGCGGGCCATCAACGTGCAGTGCCCGATACCGGCGGATCTGGAAGCCGTACTGGACAAGATGCGTGGCCGCCGCTGACGTGGTCAGGGCAGGGCGAGGCCCAGCGACCGCAGGGCTTCGGCCAGCCAGATCAGCGGCAGACCCTGGATCGCGGTGGGATCCTGGTTTTCTATGCGCTCCATCAGCGCCACACCGAGACCTTCGGCTTTGAAGCTGCCGGCGCAGTCGAAGGGTTGCTCGCGCTCCAGGTAGCGGCGGATTTCTGCCGCCGACAGCTGACGGAATACCACCGTGGTCACATCGACATGCGTTCGCTGAGTGGTGCCACCAGGGCCGATGACGCAGACGGCAGTGTAGAACACCACGCGTCGACCGGAGCAGGCTGTGAGTTGAGCGATGGCTGGCTCCAATGCACCGGGCTTTGACAGGACACGGTCGTCCACGGCGGCCACCTGGTCGCTGCCGATGACGATGGCGGACTCGCCGGCGGCCGATTCTGCCTTCAGACGGGCGAGCCGTTCAGCCAACGCGAGCGGGTTTTCCTGTGGTTGCGGGGTCTCATCGACGTCCGGGGATCGGCAGCTGAATTCCGTCAACAAACGTTCCAGCAGCGCTCGCCGGTAGCGTGATGTAGAGGCCAGCACGACCGGCAGCTTGTCTCGTTTCACGGGCAGGGCCTAAGGTATTCAATGGGCTGGAGATTTTGACACATCTTGACTGCCAGCCTACACTTGACCGCTTATGCTCGCTGACCGTATCGATGGCGCCCGTCTCAAGGAGCTGGCGGATCGTCAAGCAACGCAGGCCGGGCAACTCGGGATTGACCAATTGCCGCGGCTGGCAGCGCTGCTCGCCGAGGGCGACGCGCCCCTGATCGATGTTGCAGTCGCCTTCGCGCCGGCGGAACACGGTTTGGCGCGCCTGGAGCTGTCGCTGCGCGGGCAGTTGCGGCTGGTTTGCCAGCGGTGCCTGGGTCCGGTTGACTGGCCGGTCGAGTTGGACGCGAGCCTGACAGTCGTCGCAGACGATGGCGAGAGCGGAATGCTTGAAGACCCATTCGAAAGCGTGGTCCTGACGGAAGACGGATTACGACTCGATCAAATTGCAGAGGATGAAGTCCTGGCGGCGGCGCCGCTTGCGCCCAGGCACGGGCCGGAGGCGGCCTGCAGCGGGCCGGCGCAGGTTGGCGGGAGCCGGCCGGGAGACGCGGACGACAAGAGCCGTCCGTTTGCCGAATTGGCGGCCATGCTGAAGGCCGGGCAGCGGCAGGCCGACTGACATAGGAAGGAGAATTTTCAATGGCTGTTCAGAAGAATCGCAAAACGCCGTCGAAGCGGGGCATGCGTCGTTCCCACGACACGCTGAAGTCGCCCGCCCTGTCGGCGGAACCGACGACCGGTGAAACCCATCGTCGCCATCACGTGAGCCCGGACGGCTTCTATCGGGGCAAGAAAGTCGTCGATACGCCTGCGGACGACCTGGAATAAACGCCATCACCCGACGCGGGTGGCCCGTTGCCCTCCGGCAACTGGTGTTTGGGGTGCCCGTCGCGAGATAATCGAAACTGGCTGCCTGCAGGGCAGGTCGGGTGAATGGGTGCAAATTTGTCCAAGCCGGTAACCATTGCCCTGGACGCTATGGGCGGCGACCACGGCGTGTCCGTGTCTGTGCCTGCCGCCCTGAGGATGTTAGGCAAGCAACCGTTGCTGGACATCATCCTTGTCGGGCAGCGTGACGCCATCGAGGCGGTGCTGAAAGAGCAGCGCCATGATCGTCTGCACATCCATGAAGCCAGCCAGGTAGTCGGCATGGACGAAAGGCCGGCAGACGCGCTGCGCAAGAAGAAAGATTCTTCGATGCGGGTGGCGATCAACCTGGTCAAGGAAGGCGCTGCCCATGCCTGTGTCAGTGCCGGTAATACCGGTGCGCTGATGGCCACGAGCCGCTTTGTGCTGAAGACCGTGCCCGGTATCGACCGCCCGGCGATCATGGCTATCGTACCGACCAAGACCGGGCGCAGCTACATGCTGGATCTGGGGGCCAATGCCGAATGCACCTCTGAACAGCTTTTCCAGTTCGCCGTCATGGGCGCGGTCGTCGTGCGCGGCCTGGAAGATATCCACCACGAACCGAGCGTCGGGCTGCTGAACATCGGCGAGGAAGACATCAAGGGCAACGATACGATTCGCGAGGCTGCTCGCATGCTGGCGGAAAGTGGCCTGAATTACGTTGGTTTCATCGAGGGGAATTCAATTGCCGACCAGAAGGCCGACGTGGTTGTATGCGACGGCTTCTCGGGTAACATCGCCCTGAAGAGCATGGAAGGCACGGCGAAACTGGTTGCGCACTTCCTCGAGCGCGAGTTCCGGGGCAGTCCTTACGGCTGGTTTGCCGGTCTGGTCGCGTTGCCGTTGCTCCGATCCTTGCGCAAGCGCCTGGATCCCCGCCGCTACAATGGCGCCTCCCTGGTCGGGTTGAACGGTATTGTTGTCAAAAGCCACGGTAGCGCCGACGCACTGGCGATGGCGCAGGCGATTGATGTCGCGATCCTCGAAGTGGAGAAGGGCGTGCCCGAACAGATTCGCCAGCGAATGGAACGACAGGCCCACTGACCGGTGACGCAAGTGTATTCGAGAATTCTCGGCACCGGCTGCTACCTGCCCGACCGGGTCCTGACCAATGCCGACCTTGAGCACATGGTGGAGACCACCGATGAGTGGATCCAGACCCGCACCGGGATCAAGCGTCGCCACATTGCTGCTGACGGTGAAACGACCGCCGACCTGGCCGAGGCCGCTGCGCGCCGGGCGCTGGATGCTGCCGGTGTCGATGCCAGCGAGATCGACCTGATACTGGTCGGCACCACGACCGCAGACCAGGTGTTTCCGAACATGGGTTGCCTGCTGCAGGATCGTCTCGATATACACGGTTGTCCGGCCTTCGGCCTCGAGGCCGCCTGCAGCGGTTTCATTTATGCGCTGAGCGTAGCCAATTGCTTTATTGCCGCAGGCAACGCCAAACGGGCGCTTGTTGTTGGTGCCGAGACCCTGTCACGGATGCTCGACTGGGAGGACCGGGGCACCTGCGTGCTGTTCGGTGACGGCGCGGGGGCCGTAGTGCTCGGGCCTTCGGACGAACCCGGTATCCTGTCATGCCACCTCGGCGCTGACGGCCGCTATAAAGACCTCCTCTACCATCCCTACGGCACGTCCCGTATCCAGCGTCCCGAAGATACCGAACGTCCCTATATCCAGATGCGCGGCAACGAAATCTTCAAAGTTGCTGTCAAGACCCTGGAAAACATAGTCGACGAAACCCTCGAAGCTAATGGCCTGTCCTGTAGTGCCATCGACTGGCTGGTGCCGCACCAGGCGAACATTCGAATCATCCAGGCGACGGCGAAGCGCCTGGGCATGCCGATGGAGAAAGTCATCCTGACGCTGGAAGATCATGGCAACACTTCTGCGGCATCGGTGCCGCTGGCTCTCGATACCGCTGTGCGCGATGGCCGGATCAAACGTGGCGATCTGTTGATGCTAGAGGCTTTCGGCGGGGGTCTGACCTGGGGATCAGCCCTGATCCGTTATTGATGACTACCCGGCTGCGCGCCGTTGCCCTGTTCGTCGGACCGGCGGTTGCGCTGGCGCTCTACCTGCTGTTGCCCACCAGCTATCTCTCGCCTTCCGGAGAAATCCTGCCGCTCACCGAGGCGGCCCGCTCGGCCGCCGCTGTGGGCCTGTGGATGGCAATCTGGTGGCTGAGCGAAGCCATCCCGATTTATGCAACGGCGCTATTACCGTTGGCCCTCTTTCCGCTGACCGGCGCGACGACGATGGCGGCCGCTGCCGATGGCTACGCGCACCCGCTGATCTACCTGTTTCTCGGCGGTTTCATCCTTGCCCTGGCCCTCGAACGCTGGGGCGTGCATCAGCGCCTGGCCCTTGGCGTGCTCGGACGGGTAGGCACTGAACCTTCCCGGGTAATCGGCGCTTTCATGCTGATCTCCGCGTTTGTCAGCATGTGGGTGACGAACACGGCCACGACGATCATGTTGCTGCCGGTAGCGACCAGCGTGCTGGCGCTGACGCAGCTGGAACAAGGCGACGGCGACGGCCAGCAGAACTTTTCGGTCTGTTTGCTGCTTGGTATCGCTTACGCGGCATCCATCGGCGGTATCGGGACGATCATCGGGACAGCGCCCAACCTGTTTGTCGTGTCGTTCATCGAGTCACAGACGGGCCTGGAGATCAGTTTTTTGCGCTGGATGGCGATTGGTGTGCCGCTGGTCCTGGTGTTCGTGCCACTAACCTGGTGGATGCTGGTCCGGTACACGTTCAACTTGCCGGCCGGCCGTTTCGCCGGGGTCGCCCAGGAACTGGCTCGCCAGCGCGAGCAGCAGGGGCCCATGGATACTGGTGCACGGCGCACCGTCGTCGTGTTCGTCTCGACGGCCCTGGCCTGGGTGACCCGACCCTTTCTGAATGACTTGGCAATTGCCGGCTGGCAGCCACTCGCTGGCCTGACCGATCCCGGTATCGCGATTCTCGGCGCGCTGGCCCTGTTCGTGACGCCGGTCCGGCTTCGCGAGCGGCGCTTCCTGATGGACTGGCAAACGGCAGTGCGTCTGCCTTGGGGACTGTTGATACTGTTTGGCGGCGGGCTGAGCCTGGCTGCCGCGCTGGACGGCAGCGGCTTCAGTGCCTTTCTCGGCAGCCAGGTCGGTGCGCTGGGTGTGCTGCCCGAGGTGCTGTTGGTGGCCCTCGTTGTGGGGCTGATGATTTTTCTGACGGAGCTGACCAGCAATACGGCAACCACGGCGACGCTGATCCCGGTCATGTTCGCTGTGGCCGGCGGCCTGGGCCTTGACCCGCTGCTGCTCGTGGTGCCGGCGGGGATCGCCGCCAGCTGTGCGTTCATGCTGCCCGTCGCCACGCCGCCCAATGCCATTGTCTTCGGCTCCGGACGCCTGACCATCGCCCAGATGAGCCGGGCCGGCCTCCGGCTGAACCTGCTCGGGATAGTGCTGATCACCGGCCTGGCTTATGCTGTGATTCTGCCCGTATTCAGGATGACGACATGAAGCGGTCTGGCCACAAGTACCTGCTGATCCTGGCCTGCCTTTTGGGGACGGCTGCGCAGGCAGAAGTTTTCATATTGCCGTCAGGCGAGCAGGTCGTGGGCGCCGCGGGGCAGGTGTCGGCGGCCTACGAAGATACGCTGACGGATATTGGCCGTCGGCACGGTCTTGGCTACGAGGAAATGCGGCTGGCGAACCCCGGCGTAGACCCATGGCTGCCTGGAGAGGGCGCTGCGGTGATCTTGCCCACGCGCTTCGTGCTGCCGGATACCCCGCGCCGCGGTGTCGTGATCAATCTCGCCGAGTACCGCATGTACTACTACCACAGCGTCGACGGGGTATCGCGGGTCTCCACCTTTCCGATCAGTATCGGGCGAATGGACTGGAACACGCCGCTGGGCCGCGCATCGATTACGGCGAAAACGCGCAACCCGGCCTGGTATCCACCTGTGTCGATCCGCGAAGAGTACGCGGCCGAGGGTCGCAGTTTGCCCAACGTGGTGCCGGCCGGCCCTGACAATCCGCTGGGAGAGTACGCGCTCAGGCTCAGCGTGCCGGGTTACCTGATTCACGGCACCAACCGTCCAGCCGGCGTGGGCATGCGGGTCACGCACGGCTGCATCCGCATGTTTCCGGAAGATATCGAATGGTTGTTTCCGCAGGTGGGTGTGAAAACTTCCGTGCGCCTGATCAACCAGCCGGTAAAGCTGGGGTGGTCCGGCCAATCGCTGCTGCTGGAGGTGCACCCGCCACTGGGTGAGGACGAGGCGGGCCGGGAAAAAGGCATGACCTTCATTACCGAGCGCTACGTTGAACTGACAAGCGAGCGGCCGGCAGAAGTGGACTGGGACCTGATTGAACAGGTGTACCGCGAGCAACGCGGTGTGCCGGTGGAAGTAGGGCGTGCGACCGAGATTGTGCCGGCGGTGGCGGCCCGGCTGGCTGACTAGAGCGGCGTGCCCTGCGGGCAAAAAAAAGCCGCGGCATCTCTGCCGCGGCTTTTTTGTCAGAAGCGCTGGTCCTTACTTGGACTGGCTCCGCTGGAACATACGATCCATTTTCTCGTTGGTCGCGTCACAGCAAGACTGGCTCTGGTTGGCCGAGTTCAGGGCCTGGTTGGCCGTGCTCTGCGCACCCGAAGCCATCTGCTTGGCTTCCTTGGATGTGGCGTTAGCAGCATCGGCGGTTGACGAAGCCTGGTTAGACGTCGCAGAGATGCGATCGATCTTGGAGTTCAGCTCATCAACCTGCTTCTGAAGCTCCGAATAGCAGCCACTCAGCATGAATACTGCGAGCGCTACCACGCTGCCCCTGACTGCAATCTGCAGTGTTTTACTCATCAACAAGTCCTCACTTGAAGTTAAAAATTTCTAACAAGCAGAAGGAACCTCGAAACAGCGGTCCTCCCCAGACGGCGCAATGATGGCGTAAACATTGTTAAATCGCAATGCGTGGTGGCGGTGATAGACGGCACTGTGCCAGGGCCAGGCGGTGTTCAGCTGGCAGCCAGCGGTGATTGCGAGCGGGTGCGGAATGGCGCCTCACTGCCATCCCCGGGAAGAGGGGGGGGTTGCAAGCCCGGCAGGTCTGTATATGATCACAGTACTGGTTATATAAACAGGTATGCAATCATGGCGGAACTCACCCCCAGGCAATCTGAGATTCTTGAATTAATTCAAACGTTTATCGATGAAACCGGCATGCCTCCCACACGCGCGGAAATTGCCCGGGAGCTGGGCTTCCGGTCGGCAAATGCCGCGGAAGACCACCTGCGGGCCCTGCAGCGCAAGGGTGTGCTGGAACTGATTCCCGGCACGTCCCGGGGCATTCAGCTGAAGGATTTTCTGCGCGACCAGCTGGGTTTGCCGCTGGTGGGGCGTGTCGCGGCCGGCAACCCGATACTCGCCGAAGAGCACATCGAGGGGCGCTACCGGATTGATACCTCGCTGTTCCACCCCCGCCCGCATTTCCTGCTGCGCGTGCAGGGCATGAGCATGCGCAACGCCGGCATCCTGGATGGCGACCTGGTTGCGGTACACCGCACGCCGGAGGTTCGTAACGGCCAGATCATCGTTGCGCGCCTGGAAGACGAGGTGACGGTCAAACGTTATCGCCAGAATGGCCAGCATGTCTGCTGGCTGCTGCCCGAAAACGACGATTTCGAGCCCATCAAGGTAGATCTGCGTGAGCAGCCGATGATGATTGAAGGAGTCGTGGTCGGCCTGTTACGCAACGGAATGCCGATGCTGAACTGAAGCTTCCCGACATTCAGAACAAGAAATGTCGTCAAGGCATCGCCTCCAATCTCTGCTTGAGCACCCCCGTATCTGGCGGGCCGGTTCCCGTGACCGGCCGTTTCGCCAGGCGCTGGGCACCGGCTACCAGGCGCTGGACCAGGCGCTGGCCGGCGGCTGGCCAGCTGCCAGTCTCAATGAGCTGTGTGTCGATACCTGGGGCATCGGTGAATTTCGCCTGCTGCTACCGGCGCTGCGTGCGTTGACGGCCCATTCCGGCGCCGGTGACGCCCGCTGGACCATGCTGGTCAATCCGCCCTACCTGCCGTATGCACCTGCGTTGGCAGGCGCGGGTATTACGCTGGCACGCGTGCTGGTGACCCGTTGTTCCCGGCAGCGTGATGCTGACTGGGCCATGGAACAGGCACTGTATTCCGGCCACTGTGCTGCGGTACTGGGCTGGTGTGAGGCGGCTGATCCTCGCTGTCTGCGCCGGCTGCAACTGGCGGCCGAGGTGAGTCGTTCGTGGGCCGTGCTGTTCCGGCCGGCGCGCTTTCGGCACCAGCGCTCGCCCGCCACGCTGCGCATGCATCTGCGGCCGGCGCAGGATCGTGGCATCAGCGTGAATATCTTCAAGTACCGGGGCGGGCACCCCCGTCACGTGATCCTGCATGCCTGAACGGCTGGCTCATGGCGCGCACCCCCCGACAACCTGGTTTATTCGAGGCAGATTCGCTGCCTCCGGCAGAAGCCGGGCAGCTGCGCGCATTGGCGGGTGCTGCGCTGGCAGTCGGTCACTCCTCCGGACGGCGCCTGTGGCTTGGCCTGTATGTTCCGGGACTGCCGCTGGCTGCGTTGCCGGGAGCGGGGGCGCAGCCCCGTGCCGTATTGAACCAGGCTGGCCGGCAGGCGCGGGTGCAGTTCTGTGATTCAATCGCCAGCCGTCTCGGGGTGCGTCCCGGTTTGCCGGCCAACGCGGCACTGGCGCTATTGCCGGAACTCGAGTTATTGCCGCGAGATCCGCAGCGCGAGCACCGTTTGCTGTCACAACTGGCCGATCTCGCGACGGAATTCACTCCCTGTGTCAGCATCGTCAGGCCGGCCACGCTGTTGCTGGAGATTGGCGGCAGCCTGAGATTTTTCGGTGATGCCGATCAGCTACGCACGCTGATTCTCAAGCGACTGCGCGAGCGTGGCCACGCTGGCCGGGCCGCCGTTGCACCCACGGCCCGGGCTGCCTGTTGGCTGGCTTGCGCACAAACCGACGCACTGATCGTAGATCGGGCGGTCCTTGCCGGACAGCTGGGAGAGTTGCGGGTGGCGGGCTTGCCCTGGCCCGCTGCTCAGCGCCGGACCCTGCAGGAGATGGGCGTTGAGACCTTGTCCGACTGCGTGCGCCTGCCCCGGGACGGCCTGGCTCGCCGGCTCGGTGCCAGGCTGCTCGGGGAGCTGGACCAGGCCTATGGCCGTCGGCCGGAAGCGCTGGACTGGCATCGGCCTGAGCAGCACTTTCATGACCGTGTAGAACTGGAGCAGGAAAGCACGGACACCCGGCAGCTGGCCGCTGCGCTGGATATCCTGGTAGACCGCCTGGCCACGCAAATGCGGTCGCGCCAGCGCAGCGTGCGCCATGTCTGGTTGCACTGCGAGCACCGGGACCAGCCGGACACGCGTCTCCGTATCGGTTTGCTGCAGGCCACGGCCGAGCCCGTGCGGTTGCGGGAGCTGGGCCGGGTGCACCTGGCTGCCGTGACTGTGCCGGCGGCAGTCATCGCGGTCAGCCTGCAGGCCGCCCTTGATGCCGCCTTGGTGCCGCTGCCCGGCGACTTGCTGGAAAGTGCCACACAGACGGCGGAGGATGCCCTGGCTTTTGTAGAGCGCCTGCGCGCGCGCCTTGGCGAAGAGTCGGTACACGGTTTGCAGGCGCGTGCAGAGCACCGCCCGGAACATGCGTGGCAGGCAGTTCGCGAACCGGGTGTCGCGCCCGGCAACGGCAAAGCAACCGTGCCGGCAGCCGGGCAGCGGCCGCTATGGATGCTCCCCGTTCCGGCAAAGCTGCATGAAGCCCGGGGGCAGCCCGTATTCCACGGAGTGTTGCAGCTATCCCGTGGCCCGGAGCGCATTGAAACGGGCTGGTGGGACGGCGGTGATATTCGCCGTGATTACTACGTGGCACAGAATCACCGTGGCATGCAGCTGTGGATTTACCGCGACCTGCGTGAGGCACGCTGGTACCTGCACGGCCTCTTCGGATAAACACGTGCAGATGAATGCTACCTCGCTGTCCGGCTACGCCGAACTGCATTGCCTCAGCAACTTCACATTCCTGCGCGGCGCGTCGCATCCGGAAGAACTCTGTCAGCGCGCCGCCGAACTGGGCTATCGTGCCCTGGCCCTGACGGACGAGTGCTCGGTCGCCGGCGTCGTGCGTGCGCACCTGGCCGCGCGTGAACTGCCGCTTAAGCTGATCATTGGCAGCGAGTTCGAACTGGATGACGGGCTGCGCTGCGTGTTGCTGGCCGCCGACCGCCAGGGTTACGGGCAGCTCTGCGAACTCATCACACGTGCCCGCCGTGCGGCACCGAAGGGCGATTATCAGCTGGCACGGGCGGCGCTGCACCGTGGCCTGGAGCACTGCCTCGCCATCTGGCTGCCTGACGGCAAGCCGTTGCTGGCCGATGCTCACTGGTTTGCCCGGCATTTTCCGCGCCGCAGCTGGCTTGGCGTGGAATTACTGGCAGGCCCGGACGACGGCGCCCGTTTGCGGCAGTTGCTGGAGTTGTCCGCCACAGCCGGGCTGCCGGCCGTGGCGGCGGGTGACGTGCACATGCACCGCCGCGGCCGCCGGGCCTTGCAGGATGCCCTGACGGCCGTGCGTCTGCGCATGACGGTGGAGCAGGCCAGCGGTCGCCTTTACCCGAACGGTGAGCGTCACCTGCGTTCGCGTGCAGCGCTGGCCAAGATCTATCCCGCCGAGCTGCTGGCGGCCACGCTGGAAATCTCCGGTCGCGTCAGCTTCTCCCTGGAAGAGCTGCGCTACGAATACCCGCGGGAACTGGTGCCTGCCGGTAATACACCGGCCGGTCACCTGCGCCAGCTCACGGCAGACGGTGCCCGGCAACGCTGGCCGGACCGCACTCCTGCGCACGTGCAGCGCATGATCGACCACGAGCTGGCGCTGATCGCAGAGCTGCGCTATGAGGCCTATTTTCTGACGGTGCACGACATTGTCTGCTTCGCCCGTGAGCGCGGCATTCTGTGCCAGGGTCGGGGCTCGGCGGCGAATTCCGCCGTGTGTTTTTGCCTCGGGATCACAGAGGTGGATCCGGCGCGCATGTCCATGCTGGTAGAGCGCTTTATCTCCAGGGAGCGCAACGAACCGCCGGATATCGATGTGGACTTCGAACACGAGCGCCGCGAAGAAGTCATTCAGTACATCTATCGCAAGTACGGTCGTGAACGCGCCGCGCTGACTGCCACGGTTATCAGCTACTGCCCGCGCAGTGCGCTGCGGGATTTTGGCAAGGCCCTGGGCCTGGCGGAACTGCAGGTGGACCGGATGGCCCGGGCCATGCAGTGGTGGGACGGCAAGGCCGTACATCCCGACCGGGTCCGCGAAGCGGGGCTGGACCCGGAGCAACCGATGCTGCACCGGCTGCTCAAGCTGGTGGCCGAACTGATCGGTTTTCCCCGCCACCTGTCACAGCACGTGGGCGGCTTTGTCATTTCCGAGGGACCGTTGTCGCAACTGGTGCCGGTGGAGAACGCTTCGATGCCCGAGCGCACCGTCATCCAGTGGGACAAGGATGATCTCGATGCCCTCGGCCTGTTAAAAGTCGACGTGCTGGGCCTCGGCATGCTGAGCGCCATTCGCCGGTGTATTGAACTGCTGAAGGTTCACCGTGGCCTTGATCTGACTATTGCCACCATTCCCGCGGAAGACCCGGCCGTGTACGACATGATCTGTCACGCCGACACCATGGGCGTATTCCAGATCGAATCGCGTGCGCAGATGTCCATGCTGCCGCGGCTGCGCCCGCGCTCCTATTACGACCTGGTGATCGAAGTGGCCATTATTCGTCCCGGGCCGATCCAGGGCGACATGGTGCATCCGTATCTGCGCCGGCGTCACGGCCTGGAACCGGTAACCTATCCCAGTGACGAGGTGCGCCAGACCCTGGAACGCACCCTCGGCGTACCGATTTTTCAGGAGCAGGTCATGCAGCTGGCCGTGGTGGCCGCCGGTTTCACACCCGGCGAAGCCGACCAGTTACGCCGGGCCATGGCCGTATGGCGCAAACGCGGCAGCCTGGGACATTTCGAGGATCGCCTGATCAACGGGATGCGTGGCCGCGGCTATTCCGCCGATTTCGCACAGCAGATCTTTAACCAGATCTGCGGTTTTGGCGAGTACGGTTTCCCGGAATCCCACGCGGCGAGTTTCGCGTTGCTGGTCTACGTATCGGCCTGGCTCAAATGCCACGAGCCGGCAGCGTTTACCTGCGCATTGCTGAACAGTCAGCCCATGGGCTTCTATGCGCCTTCCCAGCTGGTGCAGTGCGCGGTGCGCCACGGTGTAGAGGTTCGCCCGGTAGACATCCGTTACAGCGACTGGGACTGCACGCTGGAACCGCGCACCGCCGGCGAGCTGTCGCTGCGTCTCGGGCTGCGCCTGGTCAAAGGTCTGTCTGCCGCAGGCGCGGCGCGCGTAGTGCAGGCGCGGGCCCGGCGACCCTTCGAGGACGTTCAGGACCTGTTTGAACGGGCCAGCCTCGACCAGGGAGACCTGGGCGCACTGGCGGCAGCCGATGCATTACGCGGTATGGCGGGCCATCGTCACCGCGCACGCTGGCAGGTGGCCGGTGCGGAGCGCCCGTTGCCCCTGCTGGCGGGCAACAGTCCCGTCGAGGGTGTGCCGCTGTTGCGCCGGCCGCGGGAAGGCCAGGAAATCGCTGCCGACTACAACCGCGTCGGCCTGACGCTGCGCCGCCACCCCCTCGAAGTGTTGCGGCCCATGTTGCGCAAGCGCGGCATTCTGAGCGCCGCCGACGTGCAGTCGTGCGCCGATGACGAACTGATTTATGCCGCCGGGCTGGTGATCAACCGGCAACGGCCCGCCAGTGCTGCCGGCGTGGTGTTCGTGACCCTCGAAGACGAAACGGGTTACCTGAACCTGGTGGTCTGGCAGCGGGTGGCCCGTGCGCAGAGAAAAGCCCTGCTCGGTGCTTCGCTTATGGGCGTGCGGGGTACGGTACAGCGCGAGGGCGAGGTGCTGCACCTGGTGGCGCGGGAACTGGTGGATCACAGTGCCTTGTTGGGGGAGTTGCAGGCTCGGAGTCGCGACTTTCATTAAGGAAGGTGCAGGTTGGCGGTGGGGAATCTCTTCCCTCCCTCCGATTTTGTAGTCGGTCGGTAAGAGATTCCCCACCGCCAACCTGCGTGGTGGGCGATAGCTGATCACTGCGTGTCGTTGGTGCCTGCAATCAGGAGGGGGCGAACGGGAATTTTCAGCGCATGCCGAGCATCCAGTGGAGTGGGTTGGCGACGCGTCAGGGGGGCTCTGAAACCAGCCACCGGACCCAGCGGGTGGGCCGGGGCTGGTGAGCGTAACGTAAAGCCGGCTTGCCCCCGGAAAGGACCCCAGCTAACAATTAGTGCATTAGTGCCTGACTGGAGCCTGGACGTTGAGAGTGGCAAGGCAAGACGGAGTGAAGCTCAGCTGCCCCGGCCCGGCCGCGGAAAACGAAGGGATCTTTCATGCGCGCACAAAGACTGTGCCTGTTTGGCACTGCGCGCGGTTGGAGAAAGGGCGTTGGTGTTCCCCGCGCCGTTTCAGTCGAAGTCGAAGTCTTCGAAGTCAGAAACTTCTTTCGACATGCGCTTTTCTTCGAGGATGTCGTCCAGTTTCTTCCTGGCCGCGGCTTCCTCGAAGTGGTCCGTTGGCAGGCCGGCAGCTTCAACCTCTACGAGCAACTCGTCCAGATTGATCTCCACGGATGCGTCACCGACGTTATCCGTGTTGGTTGCGGCCTTCAACGACAACTGCTCCGTGTCCTCGAAGTCCTGATCATTGGTCTGTTTGGTATCTTTCGATTGTCCGTTCATCAGCTCAACCCCACCAATAGCCCGAGGCTTAAGTGAAAAGCTCACGTGTGGGAAATTTATAAATCCAACTTGGGGGCCCTGCAAGGGGAATGTTGGCAAAACGTGAACCAGTGCCGGAAGCCGGGCACCTTGCGGCGCGGGCCTAGCGGACGAGCTGGTTCAGCTCGAAGATCGGCAGCAGGATGGCCAGTACGATGACCAGCACTATGACGCCCATGCTGATGATCAGGGCCGGCTCCAGGATGCCGAGCAGGGCGGCGATCAGGCCGTCCATCTCACGCTCCTGGTTGGCAGCGGCACGATCCAGCATTTTTTCCATTTCGCCGCTGGCTTCACCACTGGAAATCAGGTGGACACAGATCGGCGGGAAGTAGCCGCCTGCACCCAGCGATTTGCCAATGGCGCCGCCCTCCCGAATTCGCTCCGCAGCGATCTCCACCGAGTCGTGCATGGGTACGTTGGTGACCACCTCGCCGGAGATGCGCAGGGCCTCCAGCACGGGCACGCCGCTACCGCTCAGGATGCTGAACGTGCGCGTGAAACGCGCGGTATTGAAACCACGCACCAGCTTGCCGATCACCGGCAGGCGCAACAGCATCGCATCCCAGCCACGCCGATAGCGGGGCTGGCGCAGCAGCCAGCGGAAGCCCCAGCCTGCCAGGATCAGCAGGATAACCAGCACGACGCCGTTGTCGCGCAGGAAATCACTCAGCGTAATGAGTCCTTGCGTGAGGCCCGGCAAGTCCTGGCCGGTGTTTTCAAACACGCCGACCACCTTGGGAACCACGTAGACCAGCATCAGGCTGACGATGCCGATGGCCAGCACGGTCAGCACGGCCGGATAAATCATCGCGTTGTTGATCTTCTGGCGCAGTTCCTGGCGACCCTCGGTATAGTCGGCGAGCCGCTCAAGGACTGAATCGAGGTGACCGGACTGTTCGCCTGAAGCTACGGTAGCGCGGTAAAGTTCGGGGAAGGCTTTCGGGAAGTCTCCCAGGCCGTCGGCCAGCGTGTGGCCCTCCATCACTTTCGCCCGTACGCCGAGCATGATGCTCTTGATGCGCGGTACCTCACTCTGCTCGCCGACTGCCTGCAAAGCTTCTTCCAGGGGCATCGACGACTGGACGAGGGTGCCGAGCTGGCGGGTAATCAGGGCGAGGTCACCGGCGGACATGGAGCGTCGCAGGGAGAAGCTTTGTTGCCGGGTCGATTCGCGTTGGGCGACCTCAGTCACCGACATGGGCAGCAGCTGCTTTTCGCGCAGCAGCTGGCGAACCTGGCGGGGCGTGTCGCCTTCGAGTACCCCTTTGCGTTGCTTACCGCCGACGTCAACGGCGGTGTATTCGAAAGCGCCCATCAGTCAGCGCGGGTGACGCGCAGCACTTCTTCCAGGGTTGTTTCGCCAGCCACCACTCGGCGCAGACCGTCGTCGCGAATGCTGGGAGTGAGCTCCCGGGCGTAGCGTTCCAAATCGTGCTCGCCGGCACCGTCGTGAATCATGGTGCGCATGGTGTCGTCAATGGCGACCAGTTCATAGATGCCGCTACGGCCGCGGTAGCCTTCACCGACCTTGCTGCCCGGGGGCGGGCGGTACAGGGTGGGGGGATTTGCGGGATCGGCGCCCATTGCGCGGCACTCGTATTCCTGGGCTGCAGCAGCCTGTTTCGTGTCATCGTCGAGCACTCTGACCAGGCGCTGGGCAATGACACCGATCAGGCTCGAAGACAGCAGGAAGGGCTCTACCCCCATGTCGCGCAGCCGGGTTACCGCACCGACAGCGGTGTTGGTGTGCAGGGTCGACAACACGAGGTGGCCGGTCAGGCTCGCCTGCACCGCGATCTCGGCCGTCTCGAGATCGCGAATCTCGCCCACCATGACCACGTCCGGATCCTGGCGAAGGATCGCGCGCAGGCCCCTCGCAAAAGTCATGTCGACCTTGGTGTTTACCTGCGATTGCCCGATGCCGTCGATGTAATACTCGATGGGGTCTTCCACCGTCATGATATTGCGCGTGTCGTCGTTGATCCGTTCCAGCGCCGCGTACAGCGTCGTGGTCTTGCCCGAGCCCGTCGGCCCGGTCACGAGGATGATGCCGTGGGGCTTGTGGATCAGCTCGTCCACCTGGTTCATCACGCTGGCTTCCATGCCGAGATGCTTCAGATCGAGGCGTCCGGCGTTTTTATCAAGGAGCCGCAGCACCACGCGTTCGCCGTGGCCGGACGGCATCGTCGATACGCGCACGTCCACGGCACGACCTGCGACCCGGAGGGAAATGCGGCCGTCCTGCGGCAGGCGCTTCTCGGCGATATCGAGCTTTGACATGACCTTGATGCGCGACACCACCAGCGGCGCGACGGCCCGGCGGCTCTGCAAGACCTCGCGGAGCATGCCGTCAACCCGAAAGCGCACCACGAGCCGGTTCTCGAAGGGCTCGATGTGCACGTCAGACGCATTTTCCTTGATGGCCGAGGTCAGTAAGGCATTGATCAGGCGAATGATGGGTGCATCGTCATCGCTCTCCATCAGGTCCGACGGTTCCGGAAGCTCCTGGGCCATGCGGAACAGGTCGTTGTCTTCGTCGAGCCCTTCCACCATCTGCATGGTCGAGTTCGATTCGCGCTCGTAGGTGCTCTGCAGGCGCGTTTCGAACTCTTCTGCATCGACGATGGCGATCACTATCGGCGCCCCAACATAACGACGCACTTCGCTCAGCATCACCGGGTCCGTCCCGCGACGAACCAGGGTGAGCGCGCGTCCTTCCTCGAAAGCGTGCACCAGCACGCCGTGGCGCTTGGCAAAGGAGAACGGCAGCATACGCTGGCCTTCACCAAATGAAGGCTGAGCTTCGACCGTGGTCGGCAGCACATCATTGAGATCGGCCAGTGCTTGTTCCGGCGGCATCGTCGCAGCCATGACTACTCTCCGGTTCCTTCCGTCGGCTGGTCCGTCGCTGGCGCCAGTCCGCGCAAATCGATCGTGGGCGGTTCGTCCTCCGCAGACGGCACCGGGTTCGGCGACCACGGCAGCACCGGTGGCGCCGGTCGCTTGGACTCCCAGCTGGGCAGCACCATGTCCGGCTCGCGTGCCATCTGTAGCTGCCGAATATAGTTGTACTTTGCGTTAGTTTCGAACGCCGCCTGCACGTCGTCACGAAGGATAGTGGGCCGGATAAAGAACATCAGGTTGGTCTTCATCTTATCGTTGCTGGTCGCGCGGAACAGCGCTCCGAGCAGCGGGATGCTGCCCAGTACAGGCACGCGTTCTTCGCGCTCGCGCATCTCTTCCTGAATCAGCCCACCGATCACCAGCACCCCGGCATCCTCGACGATCACCGCGGTATTGATCCTTCGGTTGGACGTGATCAGGTCGACCGCCGCCGTGCTCGGCAACAGGCTGGAGATTTCCTGTTCGATCTTCAGCCGCACAGCGTTGCCTTCGTTGATCTGCGGCGTAATCTTGAGCGTCAGGCCCACATCTTCCCGTTCGATGGTCTGGAAGGGGTTCACCGAGCCCACACCCCCCGTGTCCGTTCCGCGTCGGCTTCCAGGGCTTCGATCAGGGCTACGAAACTCAGGCCCGAGTCGGAAATTTTACCCAGGCCCAGCGTGATGCCATCCGGGATGAGCCCGGAGGCATCAACGTCACCGTTGTCGCCACCGATCACACCGGCCAGGGAGCTGACGCCCGTCACGCCGCTGAAGTCCGTGACGCCGGCGATGTTCTCGAGATCCGAGTCCGCAATTGCCCAGGTCACGCCGAGATCGGAGGCACGTTCGGCCTCCACCGAGACGATGATCGTTTCCAGCATCACCTGGAGACGACGGATGTCGAGCTTGTCGATGACGCCCATCATCGACCGCATGACCTTCGGCGGCGCGGTGATGATCAGCGCGTTCGTGGACTCGTCGGCCCACACGTTGACGTCGATGGTGTCCGGGCCACTCTGGTCAGCTTCGGAGATTTTCTGATACTGGCTTTGCAGTTTCTCCGACAGCTCGGTGGATTCTGCGTAGCGCAGGTAGCGCACCTGGGTGTCACCGCCCGATTCCAGCGGGGTATCAAGATGTGCGATCAGCGCTCGCAATCTGAGGCGGTCGGCCTTGTCGCCGCTCACCAGTACGCTGTTCGTGCGATCGTCCGCCACCACCGTTGTCATTTTGCCCGCCTGCGCGCCTTCGGCCCGGGCGCCCTGCATCAGCGTGGTAATCAGGGTAACGACCTGGCTGGCCGTCGCGAACTCCAGCCGGATGACCTCGACTTCGTCGTCGCCGGTCTGGTCGATGCGGCGGATAATTCGCAGCATGCGCTGCACGTTGGCCGCCCGGTCGGAAATGATGAGCATGTTAGATGCCGGGTAGGCTGCCAGGTGCCCGTACTGCGGGATCAGCGGGCGCAGGATGGGTACCAGCTGGGACGCGGCGATATTCTGCACCTGGATGACCTGGGTCAGGATGTCGTCGGGTCGGGCCCCTGGGCTGTCAGTCATCTCCGTGCCCGGCACCTGGCGGGCATTCGCGTCGGGCAGAATCTTGATGACGTCGCCGGACGGCACGGCAACGAAACCGTAGACCGACAGAATCGACAGGAAGGCCTCGTAGAAGGCGTCGGCGGTCATTGGCACCGACGACAGCATTGTGACCTGGGCCTTGACCCGGGGATCAAGGACAAAATTCTGGCCGCTGATTTCACTCACAGCCTCAATCACCTGGCGAATGTCGGCGTCTTTGTAGTTCGGCGTGATCGTGGCCTGCTGGGCACTGCTGGCCCCTGCCAGCAGCAAGCCCGCCGCCAGGGCCACGAGCCTCGACGCTTTGCTATTCAACGCGTGCCTCCCATCGAGGAATCCAGCTGAGAAGTATCGAGGGTCATGTTCTGGGACTGTCCGTTACGCTCCACTGTCAGGTTAACTTGTGTTGCATCGCCCAGGCTGCGGAAAATCTGCATGCCTTCGGCCGGATTGGTCAGCGAAATGCCGTTGACGGCCGTGACGAGGTCACCCGGGCGCAGGCCCAGGGCCGAAAACTGCTGCCGGTTTCGTCCCGGATAGACCCGGTAACCGCGCAATTGCCCGTTGGGCATGAACGGTTGCGGACGAACAACGTCGGTAAAGGTGGCCGCGTTCTGCTGCACCACCTGCTGGACCGTCGGCGATGCGCTACGCCTGGTCGTTCGCCTTGCAGTTGGCGCGGGCGCTGATTCGTTGAATTCGCGGGGCAGGCGCAAGGCCTCCAATACGCCGCCTCGGCTAAGGATCGCCCTGTCGGTGCGAACCTGCTGGAGCGTGGCGCCGCCGGGGACGGGGTCGCGCAGGAAATACACTTTCTCTTCACCGGATGCATCGGCAATGATCGCGTGGGCCGAATCGGGGTTGCTCGCTGCCACGGCCGCCTTCAGGGTCAGGTTCAGCCGGGTATCCGGGGCCTCCAGGACGTCCCGGTCGCTGAGACCCGCAGGTTCCGGCTCCGGCTCCGCTTCAGCCTTGCCGAAGAGCTGGGCGGCCAGCAGGGCGCTGAAGTCCTGGCCGTTGCCGGCGGCGCGGTCTCCCGCGGGGGTCAGCGGTGGTTCCCAGCCGATGGGGCTGGGTGGCGGATACAGCAGCCAGGTGATCCTGGCCAGGTACCAGCCGATGGCGATCACCAGCAATAGCGATAGCCAGAAGGGCAGACGTTCACTCGCCTGCGCCAGCCACTGTTCGGGTGACCGGTCCTGCAATCGCGCCAGGAGCTCTTGAACGTTCATCGGGATACCCGCAACTCCGTGGCCCGTCGGGCCTGCGAGATATATGGCAAATTGCTGAGATCGCACGATAGTGTCGCCCGCCCGGGATGAAAGGACAAGAGCAGAAATGCCTTGTAAGTGTTGGCATCACCCATATATTTGGTCGTATTCTGCGGGTGTGGGCAGGCTCAGACTGGGGCCCGGTTCCCGATAATGGAATTCCAGCCCCCGGCGGCTGTCTGAAGGACGCCGACTGCATGGTGATCAGAATTGACGCAATACAGCAAAACGGCCCCCGAAACGGCAACGGGGACGATGACGGCCAGCCGGGTCTGCCGGACGACGGCCGTGGGCTGGCGGTCGAGGAGGCGCGGCCCAAGCTCAAGAAGCCGCCGCTGTTTCGCGTGGTGCTGCTGAATGACGACTACACCCCGATGGAATTCGTCGTCCAGGTGCTGGAATTGATCTTCAGCATGGATCGGCCCAACGCGACCCGCATCATGCTGGAGGTCCATACGAAGGGTAAGGGGGTCTGCGGGGTCTTTACCTACGAGATCGCGGAGACCAAGGTGGCGCAGGTGAGTTCCTACGCGGAACAGAACCAGCATCCGTTAATGTGCACGCTGGAAGAAGTGTAAATTATGCTCAGCAGTGAATTGGAATATTGCCTGAACGAGGCTTTCAACCAGGCTCGTAACGAGCGTCATGAGTACATGACTGTCGAGCACCTGTTGCTTGCACTCATGAACATACCGCACGTCGACGAGATCTTGAAAAGCTGCGGGGCCGACCTGGAGCGCCTGCGCAAGGATCTCAAGTCGTTCATCGAGGAGTCCACGCCGCGTCTGTCGGGTGAAGAAGGCGAAGAGGTTCAGCCTACGCTAGGCTTTCAGCGAGTCCTGCAGCGCGCTGTCTTTCACGTGCAGTCGAGCGGCAAGAAAGAAGTTCGTGGCGAAAACGTCCTGGTGGCCATCTTCGGTGAGAAGCAATCCCACGCGGTGTACTTGCTGGGCCTCCAAGACGTGTCGCGCCTGGACGTGGTGAATTTCATTGCCCACGGCCTCGGCAAGGTGGACGAGGGCGCAGGCGAAACTCGCCGTGACAAAGCAGACAGCGAAGTCGAGTCGGAAGGCGGGTCCAGCCCGCTCGACAGTTTTGCCGTCAACCTGAACCGCCGCGCGGAAGAGGGCAGCATCGACCCGCTGATCGGCCGCGGGCCGGAGATTGAACGCACCATCCAGGTGCTGTGCCGCCGGCGCAAGAACAATCCGCTCTACGTGGGCGAAGCCGGCGTTGGCAAGACGGCGCTGGCCGAGGGTCTGGCCAAGATGATCGTCGAGGACGAGGTCCCAGAGGTGCTGGAAAACTGCACGATCTATGCCCTCGACATGGGCTCGCTCCTGGCCGGTACCAAGTACCGGGGTGATTTCGAAAAACGCCTGAAAGGCGTGATTGCCGAGCTGGGCAAAGATCCGGGGTCCATCCTGTTCATCGACGAAATTCATACCGTAATCGGTGCCGGTGCCGCGTCCGGCGGCGTGATGGATGCATCGAACCTGATTAAACCGGTGCTGGCGAACGGTCAGATGCGCTGCATTGGCTCGACCACATTCAAGGAATACCGGGGCATCTTCGAGAAAGATCACGCCCTGGCGCGGCGTTTCCAGAAGATCGATGTTGTCGAGCCCAGCGTTGGCGAGACGGTGGAGATCCTGAAGGGCTTGCGTTCGCGTTTCGAGGAACACCACGGCGTGACTTATACGGACGACGCACTGGTGTCTGCGGTAGAGCTGGCCGAGCGCCATATCAATGAGCGCCAGCTGCCCGACAAGGCCATCGACGTGATCGACGAAGCGGGCGCGCGTTCGCGCCTGCAACCGGAAGCGGAACGCAGTAACGTGGTCGATGTCGAGGATATTGAGCAAGTCGTGGCGCGGATGGCGCGCATTCCCCCGAAGAGCGTCTCGGCCTCGGACCGCGACCAGCTCAAGAACCTGGAGCGCGACCTGAAGCTGGTGATCTTCGGCCAGGATCCGGCCATCGCGGCCCTCGCATCGGCCATCAAGATGGCGCGCTCGGGCTTGCGCGAGCCGGAGAAACCCGTCGGCGCCTTCCTGTTTACCGGGCCCACGGGTGTGGGCAAGACCGAAGTCACGCGCCAGCTGGCCCACAGTCTCGGCATCGAACTCGTTCGTTTCGACATGTCCGAGTACATGGAACGGCACACGGTGTCGCGGCTGATTGGTGCGCCGCCCGGTTATGTCGGCTTCGACCAGGGTGGTTTGCTGACCGAATCGGTGAACAGGAATCCGCACTCGGTGGTGTTGCTGGACGAAATCGAGAAAGCGCATCCGGAAGTCTTCAACCTGCTGCTGCAGGTCATGGACCACGGCACGCTGACGGACAACAACGGCCGCAAGGCAGATTTCCGCAACGTGATACTGGTGATGACGACGAACGCCGGCGCCCAGGAAATGAGCCGGGCATCCATCGGTTTCACGGAGCAGGATCACACCACCGATGGCATGGCCGCCATCGAGCGGCTGTTCTCACCAGAGTTCCGCAATCGGCTGGATACGGTTATCCAGTTTGGTTCGCTGAACCGCGAATCGGTGCTGCGAGTCGTCGACAAGCTGGTACTGGAGCTCGAGGCGCAGCTCGAAGACCGGGATGTGAGCCTGGAGCTGGAAGACTCCGCGCGGCAGTGGATCGCCGAACGCGGCTACGATCCCAAGATGGGTGCCCGGCCCATGGCTCGGATCATCCAGGAGCACATCAAGCGACCGCTGGCCGAAGAATTGCTGTTCGGCGAGCTGTCCGACGGGGGTTCGGTCCGGATCGTTCTGG